>NZ_JBEPSF010000006.1:0-222772 GCF_040548725.1 Stenotrophomonas sp. 2619
CCTTTCCGGCGAATGTCCTCCGGCGTCGGCCTGCGGCCGCCCCCTCCCCCTTTACTTCGCCTCCAAGGGTATGGGACCCCAGCGCCCGACCCACCGACCAGCGCCAAACAGGCTTGGCTTCTTCTACCTGCTTACCGCAAGCGGAGCCCCGTAGCGGCCGGTAGGCTCCTGGGCAAAGTAAAGGAGGAGGCCGCCACGCGGCCGGGGGACATTTGCACCAGGGGCCTACCGGGCGCTGCGGGGCCCTCACGCTCGCAACAGACCCGGGCGAATACACAACAAGATCCACATGGCGCCTGGACTGCCCAACCACACGCCTACAGCTGACAAAAAAAACCCCGGCAATGCCGGGGTTTTTTTCATGCCTGTGCGGAAGGATCAGGCCGCCTTTTCCAGCGTGGCCATGTCGATCACGAAGCGGTAGCGCACGTCATTCTTCGCCATGCGCTCCCAAGCTTCGTTGACGGTCTTGATGTCGATCACTTCCACGTCGCTGACGATGTTGTGTTCGGCACAGAAGTCCATCATTTCCTGGGTTTCGGCCATGCCGCCGATCGCCGAGCCGGTGATGTGCTTGCGGCCGAACATCATCGCAGCGCCCATCAGCGGCGGGTCCAGCTCGGTCAGCACGCCGACCAGGCACATGGTGGCGTCGCGCTTGAGCAGGCCCATGTACGGGTTGGTGTCGTGGCTTACCGGGATGGTGTTGAGCAGGAAGTCGAAGCTGCCGGCGTGGGCCTGCATCTGCGCCGGATCGCGCGAGACCAGCACTTCATCGGCGCCCAGGCGCTTGGCATCGGCACCCTTTTCCGGGGTGGTGGTGATCATCACCACGGTGGCGCCCATCGCCTTGGCGAACTTCACGCCCATGTGGCCCAGGCCACCCAGGCCGATGATGCCGACCTTCTGGCCGGGGCCCACCTTCCAGTGGCGCAGCGGCGAGTAGGTGGTGATGCCGGCGCACAGCAGTGGCGCGGCGGCCTTGAGGTCCAGCGTGTCGGAAACCTTCACCACGAAGCGCTGCTCGACCACGATGTGATCCGAGTAACCGCCGAAGGTGGGCTGGCCATCGCGTTCGGTGCTGTTGTAAGTGTAGCTGGCGCCCTTTTCGCAGTACTGCTCCAGCGATTCGTCACAGGCCGCGCAATGGCGGCACGAGTCGACCATGCAGCCGACGCCGGCGAAGTCGCCGACCTTGAAGGCGGTGACACCGGCGCCGACTTCGGTCACGCGGCCGATGATCTCGTGGCCCGGCACCATCGGGAACTTCGAGTTGCCCCAGTCGTCGCGGGCCTGGTGCAGGTCGGAGTGGCAGATGCCGCTGTACAGAATCTGGATGCGGACGTCGCCAGCGGCGACCGGGCGGCGCTCGAAGGAGAACGGCACCAGCGGGGCGGTCTGGTCGTGGACGGCGTAACCATGGGCGAGGGACATGGGAGATCCTTGGCGGGTTTTGTAGAAAGGCGCTTTACAATACGCCCCGTTCCCGTGCACATACAGTCAGGATATCGGCATGATTCATCAAGTAAAACGGGATAATCATGGCCACTGACAACCTGACCCATCTGGCCGCCTTCGCCGCCGTCGCGCGCCACCGCAGCTTCCGCAAGGCCGGTGACGAGCTGGCCCTGTCCACCTCGGCGGTGAGCTATGCGATCCGCGCGCTGGAGGAGCGGCTGGGGGTGGGGCTGTTCCATCGCACCACCCGCAGCGTGGCGCTCACCGAGGCCGGCCAGCGCCTGCTCGAACGGCTGCAGCCCGCCCTGCACCAGGTGCATGACGCCCTGGAGGAAATGAACCACTTCCGTGCCGCGCCGGCCGGGCTGCTGCGCATCAATGCCACCCGCGCCGCCGTGCAGACCCAGCTGGGCCCGCGACTGGCGCGGTTCCTGCAGGCCCATCCGGATGTGCGCATTGAACTGGCGCAGGACGATGGGCTGGTGGATATCGTCGCCAAGGGCTTCGATGCCGGCGTGCGCCTGCACGAGTCGGTGCCTGAAGACATGGTGGCGGTGCCGCTGGGCCCGCCGCTGCGCGGCCTGATCGTGGGCGCGCCGTCCTATGTGCAGCGTCGCGGGATTCCCATGCATCCGCACGACCTGGCGCAGCATGAGTGCGTGCGCTTCCGCTACGCCAGTGGCCATCTGTACAAGTGGCAGTTCGAACGCGACGGCCAGGAACTGGAGGTGGACGTACCCGGGCGGCTGACCCTCGGCGACCAGCACACCATCCTGCAGGCCGTGATCGACGGCCTTGGCCTGGCCTACGTGCTGGAAGACTCCGCGCGCCCGTTCCTGGACGATGGCCGCCTGGTGGCGGTGCTGGAAGACTGGAGCGAACCGTTCCCCGGCTTCGTGCTGTATTACCCGCGGCAACGGCAGATGTCGTCGGCGCTGCGCGCGTTCGTGGACATGGTGCGCGACACCACCGCCTAGCCGCGCAGGCGCACGCATTGAGCCACGCCCGCGCCGCATGCTAGCGTCGCTGCGGGCAGGGGGACTGCCGACAAGGACTGTCGATGAATCGCATTGCCGTGTTGTTGTTGATCCTGGGTACGCTCGGGGGCGTGCTGCACCTCAAGAACCTTTTGTTCAAGCACCGCGCCGGCCAGCAACAGGTGGTGGCGCCGCTTGCTGCTGCGGGCGCCGCCACGCAGGGCCGGGCCGTGGACGTGTACGGGCGCGACGGCTGCGGCTTCACCCGGCGCATGCTGGCCGACCTGCAGGCCGCCAACGTGCCGGTGCGCTACCACGACATCGACGTGCCCGCCGAGCAGGCGGCGTTCCATGCGCGCTTCGAGAATGCTGGCGTGATGCGCGATGGCAGTTATGCACTGCCGGTGGTCGAGGTGTCCGGGCAGTCGATTGCACGCCCTTCTTCGTCCAGCGTGGTCTATCGTTACAACGCGCGCTGAGCGCGCCCTTCTTCAGCTTCATGGATTCCGCATGCACACGCTTTCCGATATCGAACAGGCCACCGGCCAAGCCTTCCCGCCGCTCTACCGGCAGCTGGACGCCGAAGGCCGGCTGGGCTTTGGGGGCCCGCACCCGGACTGGTTCAAGGTCGTGTTTCCAAGCCTGCAGGCCGCACCGCCGGTGCTGCTGTATGCGTACGATTACGAGCCGATCCCGCGCGAGCGCCTGCACGAGGCGTGGTCGGACCTGACCGCGACCGACCACTACAACCCCCTGCGGGCGGACATGCAGCTGCTGCCGTTCGCCGAAACCGGGGCCGGCGATGTGTACTGCTTCTGGACCAACGCACCGGGCTTTGCCGAGCCGCCGGTGCTGCTGGTCTGGCACGACGACGACCGCGCCGACCTGCTGGCCGCGAACTACCAGGACTTCCTGTTCCGCAAGATGGTGGAATCGGTGCTGGACCTGGAGGAGTCGCTGCTGGACGACAGCGCGCTGGCCGACAACCTGCAGCGCTGGCTGGACACGCACCGCGCGTGGCTGCGCGCCGACCAGGTGCAGGCATTGGAAACGTGGTTCGGGCAAACCGACGCCATCGCCGACGGCGCACTGCACGAAGACCAGGCCGATGTGCTGATCCGCGAGGTGATCGGGTTCGAGCGCATCAACGAGCGCATTCCCTACGTGCAGGCATGACCGCGGAAATGCCTGCGCCTGCTGCCACACTCAGCGACACCGACTTCCGCCAGCTGGCCGACCATCTGCTGGCGCTGGACGCCGGACGGGTACCGCCAACGTTGCCCCCGCACCTGCGCGCGCACCCGGTGGCGACCCTGGCGGCCGCCGGGCAACTGGACCAGGCGGTGGTGGCCCTGATGGGCGACGTACCCAACCCATGGCGAGGCCTGCTGCTGCGATAACCGCCCGCGGCGGGCGGTAGAGCCACCCCATGGGTGGCTGCCGCAGCGCGCATATCGAGAAATCAGCCACGCATGGCGTGGCTCTACCGCCGGCGTGGCACAGGTAGAGCCACCCCATGGGTGGCTGCCCGCAGCGCGCATATCGAGAAATCAGCCACGCATGGCGTGGCTCTACCGCCGGCCGGGCACGGGTAGAGCCACCCCATGGGTGGCTACCCGCACGGAATCACCACGCCCGCGCCGGCCCCACGATCAGCGGGCAACCGGGTAATCGGTATACCCCTCTGTCCCACCGCCGTAATACGTGGCCCGATCCGGCACCGCCAATGCCACGTCGTTCTCCAGCCGCGCCACCAGATCCGGGTTGGCAATGAACGGCTGGCCGAACGCGGCCAGGTCGATGATGCCCTCGTCCACCAACCGCAGCGCGCGCTCGCGGGTGAGGCTGCCGGCCAGGATCAGGGTGCCACCGTAGCTCTGCTTGAAGGTGCGCAGGAACGCCTCGCTCAGCACCGACACACCGCGCGCATGGTTGTCGTTGAGGTGCACGTAGGCCAGCCCGCGCTTGCCCAGTTCCTGTGCCAGGTACAGGTAGGCCGCTTCGTTGCCGACGTACTCGGGCATGTCGAACTGCAGGTTGTTCGGCGCCAGCCGCACGCCCACGCGGTGCGACCCGATCCGCGCGGCCATCGCATCGACGGTCTCCAGGATCAGGCGCGCGCGGTTCTGCAGCGTGCCGCCGTACCCGTCGGTGCGGTCATTGGTGACCGGGTTGAGGAACTGCTCGAACAGGTAGCCGTTGGCCGCATGCAGTTCAATGCCGTCGAAACCCGCGGCGATCGCGTTGTCGGCGGCGCGCGCGAAGTCGTCCACGATGCCGGGCAGTTCGTCGGTGCGCAGCGCGCGCGGCGGGGTTGGATCGGCGTGGCCCCGGCTGCCGTCTTCGTGGTACACGAACGAGGTGTTCTTCGGGCTGCTCGCCACCGGGCGGGTGCCCGCGCTGACCGGCTGGCCGCCGTCAGGCTGCAGCGAGGCGTGCGACATGCGTCCCACGTGCCAGAGCTGGGCGAAGATCGCGCCGTGCTCGTCGTGCACGGCCGCGGTGACCTGCTTCCAACCTTCCACCTGCTCGGCCGACCACATCCCCGGCACGTCGATGTAGCCCTGGCCCTGTGCCGACACCGGGGTGCCTTCGCTGATGATCAGCCCGGCGCTGGCGCGTTGCCGGTAGTACTGCGCGGTGAGCGCGTTGGCCACGCTGCCGGGGTTGCGCGCGCGGGTCATCGGCGCCATCGCGATGCGGTTGCGCAGAGGGGTACCGGCGAGGTCGTAAGGCTGGAAGAGCAGGGCGGTCATGAGGGGGAACTCGTGGGGAGGAAGGCGCCAGCGGCGCGACCCCTTCAAGATAGGGTTGACCTGGAGGTGCATAAAGAACTTCAATTTCCCCGCAAGCGGGACATTGTGTCCCCAATGGAGCGCGGCCATGCTGCCAGTGGAATCGTTGAACGGGCTGGTCACCTTCGTCACCACGGCGCGCTCGGGCACCTTCACCGAAGCTGCCGAGACCCTGGGGATCTCGCGCTCGGCGGTCGGCAAGGCGATCGCGCGGCTGGAAGAGCGGTTGGGCGTGCGGCTGTTCCATCGCACCACCCGGCGCATCTCGCTCACCGCCGATGGCCAGGCGTACTTCGCCTCCTGCGCCGCCGCGCTGGAAGAGATCGCCTCGGCCGAGGCCTGCCTGGGGTCGGCATCGCATCTGCCTGCCGGGCGCCTGCGCATCGACATGCCGTCCTCGTTCGGCCGGTTGATGATCCTGCCGGTGCTGCTGCGCATCTGTGCCGACCACCCCGAACTGCAGCTCACCATGACCTTCACCGACCACTTCGTGGACCCGGTCGAAGAAGGCATCGATCTGTTGATCCGCTTTGGTGGGCTGGACCAGGCCCAGCATCTGGTGGCACGGCGGCTGGGCACGCAGCGGCTGATCACCTGCGCATCGCCGGCCTACCTGGACAAGCACGGCACGCCTGGCACCGTTGACGAGCTGCATGCCCACCGCAGCATCGTCGGCTACCGCTACGGCCAGCCGGTGGCGTGGCGGATCGGCGAGGACGATGCGCAGGCGCGCTTCATCCCCAGTGGCACCCACCAGCTCAACGATGGCGATGCGGTGATCGAAGCCGCCCTGGCCGGGCTGGGCATCTGCCAGATGCCGCACTTCCTGGTCAAACAGCACCTGCAGACGGGCGCGCTGCAGCAGGTGCTGGGGCAGTGCATGCAGCATCACGTGGAGATCCACGCGTTGTGGCCGCAGACCCGCCACCTGCGGCCGAAGGTGCGTTATGTGGTGGATGAACTGACGCGGCTGGCCGACGCGGGCGCGTTCGACTGAGCCGGGCGCACGTCCACCTCGGTTGCCAGTGCCACGCAGCGCAGGCCATCATCGGTGCACCCACCATGGACGGGAATGGCAATGCACGGGATGCACGCAGTGATGAGCACGGCGGGGCGCGGGCTGCTGGCGCTGCTGCTGGGGGCCCCGGTTGCGCAGGCCGGTGAGGCTGCAGGTAGCGAGCCCATCTACATTGAATTCCTGTGGGCCAGGACACCGACAGGCGCACTGGCCCGGCAGCAGACGCGGCAGTTCGTCCTTGAAGGTGGACCCGTGCACCAGGTGTGTGTCGCGGCGAATGCGGACGATACCGATGTGCAGGGCCTGACCCTGGCGATCCGCGATGCAGCCGGCACGGAGGTGTCCCGCAGCACCCACGCCGACTATCGCGGCCGCAAGCAGTGTTTTCCCGCGCCGCTGGGCCACGATGGCGCGCCGGGGCAATGGACGGTGGAGACCTGGCTGGGCGATGGACGCCATGCCAGCGCCACCGTGCGGGTGGATCGCCGGCTTGACGATTCCCCGTACATGCGCGACCCCGCCATCGCCTATGTCTACGGCCGCCCCAACTACGATGCGGACATACCGCCAGCGGAATGGATAGGGCGGGTGGAATGGCAGATGGACGTGGACCCGCAGGGCCGCGTCACCCACGTGGACATCATCGCCGCCGAGGGCGTGGGCACGCGCCTGCGCGACCGCGCCATCGCCGCCGGCTACATCAGCCTGTTTCCGCCCGATGCCTCGCGCACGGATTCCCCGCTGCGCGCGCGGCGTGCATTGTCCTTCGCTGCGGAATGACATCTGACAATGGACGCAGCATGATCAACGTGATTCATCGCATCACCGGAACGCTGTTCGGCCTGCTGTGCATGAGCACGGCAAGTGCGTTGCCGCTGCAGGAGCACCTGACCGTATCCCGCGTGGACGGCACGCCTATCGACGTGCAGCTGCACCGGCCCGCAGCGGCGGGGAAGATCCCGTTGCTGGTCTTCATCGACGGTTCGCTGTGCATTCCGTCCGCGCTCAACGACAGCGTGGGCTGGCTGCAGCAACAGGTAGACGGTAGACATCCTTTCGCTTTGGCCGTGGTGGAAAAGCCCGGCCCCGTCGATCCGCCGCGCAACGCCGACGGCGGCATCGACATCGGGCCGGACTTCCGCTGCAGCGATGCCTTCCGCCAGCACTACACCCTCGATCAACGTGTCATCGATCACCTGCGCGCGCTGCAGTACCTGCACCGCCATGCACCGTGGTGGAACGGCGAGCTGTGGATCTGGGGTTTCTCCGATGGCGGCCGGATCGGTGCGCAGCTGGCCGCATACGCGCCGCAGACCAGGGCGGTGGCACTCATCGGGTTCGGCGGCGGGGTGCCGATGGCGGAGTCGATGCAGGACATGGTGTGCGCAGCCAACGGCGCGCCAACGACGTGCCGCCAGGAACTGCGCGCCAGGATGGACGCGATTCGCGCCGAGCCGGTGCCGGGCAAGGACTGGATGGGAGAGGCCAATACATTCGCCGTCTGGGCCAATCGCCTGGACGCGGTGGAGGCCAACATCCTGCGTGATCTGCGTGCCCCGTTGCTGGTGGTGCACGGTGAGCGCGATGGCTCGGTGCCGGTGGCATCGGCGCGGCAGCTGGCCACGGCGATGCAGGGGGCAGGCGTTCCCTTCCGCTACGTGGAGGTGGCCGGCATGCGGCATAGCCTGTGGAGTACGCCTACCGAGGCGCAGGCGCTTGAGCTGCACCGGGGCGTGCTGGACTGGCTGCACGGCACGCCCGCTATCGAGGACGACAGCGAAGAGTAGGGCGTTCTTCCGGCTCAGCCGAACCGCGCCGCCAACTGCGGCACCAGTGCCTCCACGTCGCCATCGACGTCGTCCCACGGCGCATCGATATCCGCTGCGTAGTGGAGGGTCGCCACAAGCGCGGCGTGGTCGGCGGCACTGGGCGCATGTGCACGCATCGCCTCGGCGAGGGCCGCGTGGTCCGGCGCCATGCCCATGCGCTGGAACCAGGCATTGGCGCCCACCACGAGCATGCCTTCACCCTCGGCCGGCGTGGCGTCCAGCGGATGGGTGGCCAGGGAGTCGGGGTCGCGCAGGGCGGCGAGGAAACATGCCTGACCCTGCCCGATCAGCCAGCCGCGAAAGTAGTCGAAGCCGTCGTCGCTGCAGCCGTCGGTGATGATGTACGCCGCGGCCCACAACCGGCTCTTGTACGAGAGTGCATGGTAAAGGTCGAAGTACCCGCACCAGCGCAGGATCGCCTCGGCGTCCTGCGTGGCCAGCCGGCGGGTCAGCACGGCGGGCATCGCGTCGGGCGACGGGGTGTCCTGCCGGGCCTGCTCAATGAGGGTCCAGAATGCGTGGCGGTCCATGCGGGGCGGTTCACGAGGGGGAGCCCCGTTCTAGCCGATGCCCCGCGCCAAGGCAACCGCGCGCTGACGGCAGAGTCCGGTTGTGTATACTATCCCCCAGTATAGTTCTCTGGTCGTTCGCCCGTGCCCCACTCCCCGGAAGAAAAGAAGAAGGTCCTGGCCCGCGTGCGCCGCATCCGCGGCCAGTGCGATGCGCTGGACCGGGCGCTGGAGGGCGGGGCCGACTGCGCGCCGGTGCTGCAGCAGATCGCGGCGATCCGCGGTGCGGTCAACGGGCTGATGTCCGAAGTGATGGAAGCCCACCTGCGTGAAGAATTCGGCCAGCCGGCGCAGTCCGATGCGCAGCGCGCCGAGCGTGTGCGCGACATGAGCGCGCTGATCCGTTCCTACCTGAAATAAGCGCGCGGGCACCCGCGCGCGCACCTGTCTTGTTCCTTGCCTTGGAGAGTTTCCGATGAAATCCCGTGCCGCTGTAGCGTTTGGTCCCGGCCAGCCGTTGAAGATCGTCGAGATCGACGTCGCCCCGCCGAAGAAGGGCGAAGTGCTGGTCAAGATCACCCATACCGGTGTCTGCCATACCGATGCGTTCACCCTGTCCGGCGATGATCCGGAAGGCCTGTTCCCGGCGGTGCTGGGCCATGAAGGCGCCGGCATCGTGGTGGAAGTGGGCGAGGGCGTCACCAGCGTCGCCCCGGGCGACCACGTCATTCCGCTGTATACCGCCGAGTGCGGTGAGTGCCTGTTCTGTACCTCGGGCAAGACCAACCTGTGCGTGGCCGTGCGCGCCACCCAGGGCAAGGGCGTGATGCCCGATGGCACCACCCGCTTCAGCTACAACGGCGAGCCGATCTACCACTACATGGGTTGCTCCACCTTCAGCGAGTACACCGTGGTGGCCGAGGTCTCGCTGGCCAAGATCAACCCCGAGGCGAACCCGGAACACGTGTGCCTGCTGGGCTGCGGCGTCACCACCGGCATCGGCGCGGTGCACAACACCGCCAAGGTGCAGGAAGGCGATTCGGTGGCCGTGTTCGGGCTGGGCGGCATCGGCCTGGCGGTGATCCAGGGCGCGCGCCAGGCCAAGGCCGGTCGCATCTTCGCCATCGACACCAACCCGTCCAAGTTCGACCTGGCCAGGCAGTTCGGTGCCACCGACTGCATCAACCCGAAGGACTTCGACACGCCGATCCAGCAGGTGATCGTGGAGATGACCACCTGGGGCGTGGACCACACCTTCGAGTGCATCGGCAACGTCAACGTGATGCGTGCGGCGCTGGAATGCGCGCACCGTGGCTGGGGCCAGTCGGTGATCATCGGCGTGGCCGGCTCGGGCCAGGAAATCTCGACCCGTCCGTTCCAGCTGGTCACCGGCCGCTCGTGGAAGGGCACCGCGTTCGGCGGCGTGAAGGGCCGCAGCCAGCTGCCGGGCATGGTCGAAGACGCCATGAAGGGCGACATCGAACTGGCGCCGTTCGTCACCCACACCATGGACCTGGAGCAGATCAACGAGGCCTTCGAGCTGATGCACGAAGGCAAGTCGATCCGCTCGGTGGTGCATTACTGAGCCGCACATGGGCCTGACCGACTTCTGGATGCGACGCACCGCGCCCGCGCCAACGGTACGTGACGCGCTGGTCGACCAGATCGAGCAGGCCCTGCGCGATCTGGGCTGGCTGCAGGGGCCGGTGGGCGCACCGCGCCACGTCGATTCGCCGTTCGGCATCGATGAGATGCCGTTCGAGCATTGGCTGGTACAGGTGTTCCTGCCGCGCCTGCAGGAAGCGCGCCGTGACGGGCAATGGCCACCGCAGAGCAAGGTGTCGGTGGCGGCGGTGCGCAACCTGGATGGCCAGGACGAGTGCCAGCCCCTGCTGCACCTGCTGGCGCAGCTGGACCACGACATCAATACCGGCGGCGCGCCTGCGCGCGACCGCCCCTGAAGGAACTTCCATGGAACGCATCGAACATCGCGCCGCCTTCGGCGGTTGGCAGGACGTGTACCAGCACCGCTCGCAGGTGCTGGGCTGTGACATGAAGGTGGCGGTGTACCTGCCGCCGCAGGCGGCTACGCAGAAACTGCCGGTGCTGTACTGGCTGAGCGGGCTGACCTGCACCGAGCAGAACTTCATCACCAAGGCGGGCGCGCAACGCTACGCGGCCGAGCACGGGGTGATCCTGGTGGCGCCGGACACCAGCCCGCGCGGTGACGACGTTGCCGACGCCGACGGTTACGACCTGGGCAAGGGCGCAGGTTTTTACCTCAACGCCACCGAGCAGCCGTGGGCCGCCCACTACCGCATGTACGACTACATCGTGGACGAACTGCCGGCGCTGGTGGAAGCCCACCTGCCGGCAAGCGGTGCGCGCAGCATCAGCGGGCATTCGATGGGCGGCCACGGCGCCTTGGTGATCGCGCTGAAGAACCCCGGCCGCTACCGCAGCGTGTCGGCGTTCTCGCCGATCGTGGCGCCTACCCGCGTGCCGTGGGGCCAGAAGGCGTTCACCGCGTATCTGGGCGAAGACCGTAGTGGCTGGGCGGCCTGGGACGCCAACGAACTGGTGGCCACCGCCGAAGAGAAGCTGCCGTTGCTGGTGGACCAGGGCGGTGGCGACGAATTCCTGGACACCCAGCTGCAGCCGCAATGGCTGCAGGCCGCCTGCACCGCCGCCGGCCACCCGCTGCAGCTGCGCCTGCAGCCCGGCTACGACCACAGCTACTACTTCATCAGCACGTTCATCGGCGACCACATCGCGCACCACGCCAAGGCGCTGCACGCCTGAGCCTGGGGTAGAGCCGACCGTTGGTCGGCTGCGCGCATCAACGCACCGAAGGTAGAGCCACCCCATGGGTGGCTGCAAGCATCAACCCCGGAAGGTAGAGCCACCCCATGGGTGGCTGCACGCATCAACCCCGGAAGGTAGAGCCACCCCATGGGTGGCTGAACGCATCAATCCATCGCCGGTAGAGCCGACCGTTGGTCGGCTGCGCGCGGTGCCAGAACGACGGGTAGCCACCCATGGGGTGGCTCTACCCGCGGCCCCATCAATCCTCGTCTTCTTCCGCCGCCTCGCGACCCTGCTGGCGGATCAGCGCTTCTTCGCGCGCATCGTTGATGGCGTGGCGCACGCTGTCCAGGTCGATGGTGGTTTCGTCGTGCACGAACGTACCGGTGAGCGGGCTGTCCGGCAGCAGGTCGCCGGCTTCGAACAACGCCCACATCTCCTCGCCATACCAGCTGTCCAGCAGCTCGGGCGCGAAACGCCCGAGGTAGGCGGTAAGGTTGTTGACGTCACGCAGCAGCATACTGCGCGCGGCGTTGTTGCCACCAGCGCTCACCACCTGCGGGAAGTCGATCACCACCGGGCCGTCCGGGCCCACCAGCACGTTGTACGGCGACAGATCGCCGTGGATCAGCCCGCAGCACAGCATGCGCACCACCTGGCGGACCAGGGTCTGGTGGAACGCGCGGGCCTGGTCGGCCTCCAGCTCCACTTCGCCCAGGCGCGCGGCGGAGAAGCCGTCGGCATCCGTCACCAGCTCCATCACCAGCACGCCGTGGTAGTAGCCATGCGGCTCGGGCACGCGCACGCCGGCGTCGCGCAGCTGGTACAGCGCGTCCACTTCGGTGTTCTTCCAGGCCGTTTCCTGCTGCTTGCGACCGTACTTGCTGGCCTTGCCCACCGCACGCGCTTCACGGCTGCCGCGCACCTTGCGGCCTTCCTGGTACTGCACGCGCTGCTGGAAGCTCCGTTGGGCCATGTCCTTGTAGACCTTGGCACAGCGCACGTCGTCACCGCTGCGGACCACATACACGGCCGCTTCCTTGCCGCTCTTGAGCGGGCGCAACACTTCATCGATCACGCCGTCGTCGATCAGCGCCTGCAAGCCTTGGGGGGTCTTCACGGAATCTCGGGTATGCGGCCGGCGCCAATGCGCCGGCCTGAAAGGGGGAGGGATTTTCGCATCTTCGGGGCGGGCCGGCCATCGGCGGCTGTTCAAGCGGGCCGGCGCACCCCCGGACGGGCTCAGGGCAGCCGCTGCTCGCCGCGCAGCACCGGGTAGGGATTCAGCGAGGCGCCCTTCCACCATTGCTTTTCCGGGCCCAGGGTATGGATCTCGAAATGCAGGTGCGGGGCCTCCGGGCTGGCATTGCCGGTGCTGCCGACGTAGCCGATGACCTGGCCGCGGGTGACGGTCTGCTTCTCGGCCAGGCCGTCGGCATAGCGCTCAAGGTGGGCGTAGTAGTAGCAGTACCGCCCGCCGGGCTCGAACTGGTACACCGTCAGCCCGCCGCGATCGCTGTTGAACAGCTTCTCGATGGTGCCATCGGCCACCGCCAGCACCGGGGTGCCGGCTGGTGCCAGGATGTCGATGGCATCGTGCACGCGGCCTTCGCTGCGGGCGTCGGTGAAGGTGTCCTGCAACTGGGCGGCGGTGATGCCCTGCACCGGCAGCAACAGCGCGCTGCCGTCTGCCGGGGTGGACACCGGCGGGGCAGGTGATGGGGCCGACGGCGCTGCCGGGGCCGCACTGCTGGCCATGGCGGCCGGCGCGGCCCGGCTGGGGGCCGCCAACGTGGCCGGGTCGGCCGGGGCGGGCACCGGCATCGCGGGCGTGGCATCGGCACCCGCCTGCGGGCCATTCACCACCGGGCCCAGCCACCACCAGCCGGCGATCCCGACCACCAGTCCCAGTGCCAGCAGCTTGGTCAGTTTCATCCGGTCACTCCTGCATCACCACCGGCACCGATGCGTCCACCGCGTCGGCCACCTGCAGCGCGTCCCAGTTGGTCATGCGCACGCAGCCGTGCGATTCGGTCTTGCCCACGTGGCCCGGCTCGGGCGTGCCGTGCAGGCCGTAGTGCGGCTTGGAGATGTCGATCCAGACCCGGCCCACCGGGTTGTTCGGGCCCGGCGGCAGCAGCGCCTTGCTTTCCTTCTTGCTGGCATCCCAGAACAGCTTGGGGTTGTAGTGGAAGGTCGGGTCGCGCGAGATGCCCAGGATCTTCCACTTACCGATCGGCAGCGGGTCGTGCTTGCTGCCAGACGACACCGGGAACTGTGCGTAGACCTTGCCCTGCGCGTCGTACAGACGCAGCGTGGAATCGGATTTGTCGATCACCAGTTTGGCGGCCTTGGGCAACGTGCCCGGTGCGATGTTGGGCACCTGGATCTCGCTGCCGGCCTTGGCCAGGTCCACGCCGGGGTTGAGCGCGCGCAGCAGCGCCGGGTCGGCATGGAAGCGCTCGCCCAGCGCCTCCTCCACCGATGCGTAGCCAAGCGCCTTCAGTTTGGCCTGCTCGGCCGGCTTCTTCGGAATCGGCGCGAACGGGCCGGCCACGTCCTCGGCGGTGAGCGTGTAGCGCGCCAGCACCGGGGTGGCGTCCGGCTGCAGCGCCTGCCAGGTGGCGTCATCAAGCTCGCCGGTCACCTTGAGGCCGCGAGCGGCCTGGAAGCCGGCCACCGCGCGCTTCTGGTTGGAGCCGGTCAAGCCGTCGATCTGGCCGGGCGAGAAATGCGCGCGATCCAGCAGTACCTGCGCGTGCAGGTCCGAACGCGGACCGGTGGCAGGGGTGCTGCTTTCGGCAATCGGTGCCGGCAGGGCAGCCGGTTGCTGGGCAAATGCGGGCGCAGCGCTGGCAAGGGCCAGCACCAGCAGCGAAACGGTGGCAGTGGGGCGCAACGGCATTGACTACTCCAGGGCGGGCTCACCTGCACCATGCCGCAGCGGTGTGCACGGCTGTCGTGAAAACGCTGACGCGCAGCTGAGCGCAGCGTCGCGCCGCAGCGGGCGCGTGCAGGCGCTGTGAAAGACGCGCGCGGCTGCACCGGGTGCACGGCAAAGGCAGTATCGTGGGTCCACATCGCATCCGGGCGGGGATGGCATGGCAGCTGTGTTGGCGGCGTTGTACATCGTGTGCCACGGACTGGCCCTGGTGCTGTTGCCGGGCCATGCGCAGGCGGTGTCGTTTTCGTTCCTGATCGGTGCGCCGGTATTGGCGGCCCTGGCCTGCGCGTGGCGGATGCTGCACAGCGAAGCGCGGGTGGGCTGGCTGGCCTTGAGCGCCGGCATGCTGCTGTGGGCCGGTGGCATGGCGCTCAACATGTACCAGGACATCGGCCTGGGCACGCCTGACGCCACCCCCGGGGTGAGCATGCTGTTGTACGTGCTGTACGGGGTGCCGTTGACGTTTGCGATGGCCCATCCGCGCCATGAACCGTGGTTCCTGGTGGTGATCGATGGCGCGCTGGCGCTGCTGCTGGGCTACCTGTTCTTCGTGCACACCTTCTCGTTCGCCACGATGAGCGATGCCCCCGAGCAGGGCGTCAACAGCCTGCGCCTGATGTTCGACATCGAAAATCTGTTCATCGCCGCCTTCGCACTGGTGCGCTATCTGGCCAGCGAGGATGCATCGCGGCGCATCTTCTTCCGCGCTCTCGCCGCCTTCGCGTGGGTGTACATGGGCGTGGCGGCCTACATCAACCACGTCGCCACCGAGGCCAACTACGGGGGGCTGGTCGATCTGGTCATCGACCTCCCGTTCCTGCTGCTGGCGTGCCTGGCGCTGCGCCGTGGCGACGCGGTGGCCATGGAGACGCCGCGCCGCCTGGCCCTGGCCGTGCGTGCCGGCAGCCCGCTGATCCTGCCGGCGGCACTGCTGGTGGTGTCGGCCTTGATGGTGAGGTCACACCCGCACCTGGCGGTGGTCGGCTTCGCGTTGGCCACGCTGGGCTCGGGCCTGCGCGGGGTGGTGATGCAGGTGCGGGCGATGGAACGCCAGGACCAACTGGACGTGCTGGCGCGGGTGGATGCACTCACCGGTGTGGCCAACCGCCGTCAGTTCGACCAGGTGCTGCAGACCGAGTGGAGCCGTGCGCGACGCAGCGGCCAGGGCATGGCGCTGCTGATGGTGGACATCGACCATTTCAAGGAATTCAACGACCGCTTCGGCCACCCGCTGGGCGACGCCTGCCTGCGTGCCGTGGCCACCGCACTGTCGGGATGCGCTACGCGAGGCAGCGACGTGGTGGCCCGCTATGGCGGCGAGGAGTTTGCGGTGGTGGTGTCAGGCACAACCCGCGACGGCGCGCTGGCCCTGGCCGAGACCATGCGCGTGGCGGTGGAGCGGTTGCGGCTGGCCACCACCGATCCGATCGGCAGCGTGGGTGTCACCATCAGCATCGGGGTGGCGCACGTGGCGCTGATCGCGTCGGCCGACCCCGGCGCGTTGCTGGCCGCGACCGATGCCGCGTTGTACGAGGCCAAGCGCGCCGGCCGCAACCGCGTGGTGGAAGGTCGGCTGCCCGAGGCGCTTTGACCGCGTTGGAGGCACATCCCGTTCCCGTCAGCCGCGCACCCATGCCGCTGGATCGAGCAGGCGCAGGCCCACCGGTGACAGCGTGGTCAGGCGCAGGCCGAGGTCGGCCTGGCGTGCGGCCTGGGCACACTGCGCCAGCTGGTCGCGCAGCGCCACCGTGGCATCGCCGTCGTGGTGTGCACGCGGGCGCGGATGGCGCCATTGCGACAGCCGACGCACGCAGGCCAGCAGGTCCAGTTCGGTGGCGCCAATGAACGGTGAGCCGGGTTGCAGCAGCTCGATCGGCGCGTGGCCGGTGCGCAGCAGCGGCACCAACATAGTGAACGCGGCGATACCGTCGGCATCCAGCCCCAGGCCGCCCAGCAGCGCAACGGCATCGTCGCGGGTCGCGGGGTTGGCCACGCGGCGCAGCGCGCACAGCAGGCGCTGCTCGACGGCATTGCAGCGTCGGCCGATCGACTGGTAGCTGACCCGGGTGGGGGAGCTGGGAGTGCGGTGGGGCATGGGCGACCTGCGAAGGTGTCAGGGAACGGCGTCGCGGACCTCGACCAGCACCGGGCACGGGGCGTGGTCGATGGTCCATTGGCCGACGGAACGCTCGAACAGCCGCTCCATCCGGGAAAGATGCCGGTGGCCGATGACAATCAGGTCGCAGTCGTGCTGGCGGGCGTAATCGCACAGGACCTGGGCCGGTTCCCCGGCCGGGTGGCTGGCCACCCCATCGATGCCGCGCTCGCGCAGCTGGTCCAGCGCGGTGGTCAGCAGCTGCACGGCCTGGTGGCGCTGGTCGTCGGCGGCCACATACTCGGTGCGGTCGGCACGCGGCGCATCGTCGGCCAGCGCAAAGGCCGGGTCCAGCACGCACAGCAGGTGCAGGCGGGTGTGCGGGGTGGCCAGTGACGCGGCCAGTGCCAGCACCTGGGCGTGCTGGGGGCCGCCGTCGATGGCGACCAGAACGGTGGTGAACATGCGGCATCTCGCAGGGGGGACGGGGATGGTCGCGCAAAGCACCCCGCACACCCATGCCCTGCGCCGCAGGCATGGATTGCGTCAAGCGCACGAATCATGGAATTGGCATGCCGTAAAGTGACTGCCATCCTCCCTGTGTGCCGCCGCCATGCCCGACCTGAACCTGCTGCTTGCCCTGGACGTGCTGATCGAGGAGGGCAGCGTGGTCGGTGCCGCGCGGCGGATGAACCTGAGCGCGCCGGCGATGAGCCGCACCCTGGGCCGCATCCGCGAGGCGGTGGGCGACCCGGTGCTGGTGCGCTCGGGCCGGGGGCTGGCGCCTACCCCACGCGCGCTGCAGCTGCGCGAGCAGGTGCGCGAAGTGATCGAACAGGCGCACCTGGTGTTCAACGCCGGCCGCGAGGTCGACATGCTGACCCTGGAGCGCACCTTCAGCATCCGCGCCAACGATGTGTTCGTGGGCACCTACGGCGGCCGCATGCGGGAGCTGTTCCAGGCCCAGGCACCGCGCGCGGTACTGCGCTTCGTGCCCGAAGGGGACGGCGATGACGATGCCATGCAGCAGGGCCGCATCGACCTGCACATCAGCACTGCCGGCAAGCACGGCGCCGACACCAAGGTGCAGAACCTGTTCAGCACCTCGTTCTTCGGGGCCGCGCGCGAGGACCACCCGCTGTTTGCCGACGAGATCACCGTGCAGCGCTTCGTTGCCTACGACCACATCGCGGTGTCGCGGCGCGGACGCCCCCATGGCCCGATTGACGATTACCTGACCACGCAGGGCCTGCAGCGTCGAGTGGCGCAGATCATGCCCACCTTCCATTCGGCGATCTTCGCCGCGGCCGATTCGGACCTGATCCTGCCGCAGATGCCGAGCGTGATGCTGGGGCGCCTGGAACGGCTGGGCGTGCCGCTGCGGCTGTTCGAACTGCCGATTCCGGTCAGCACGGCCGTTGTGGTGCAGGCATGGCACCCGCGCCTGGACAGCGATCTGGCGCATCGTTGGCTGCGCCGCAGCATCAAGGCCCTGTGCGACGCACAGTCAGGCCTGGCCTGAGTCCGGGCACGCGCGCATGGCGCGCCGGGTGACGATCGAGGCGTGCGCCTGATGCATTCGTGGATTGGCCGGCGCAGCATTTTTCGCAGCATGCGCGCTGCCTAGACTGCCGCTCCCCGTCGTGGAGTGGTTGCCATGTTCCTGCTGTATGCCGTGCACCGGGCCCTTGTGGGCGGTGCGCGATGACTGCGCTGAGCGCACCCGTGACGGCCACCGCCGCACCCGCCGCACCGACGTCGCCCCCGCAGGCTGTGCTGAGCCCGCGCCTGGCAGTGGGCTTGTGCGGGGTACTGCTGGCGGTGCTGATCTCGGGCATCAACGAAAACGTCACCAAGGTCGCGCTGGCCGACATCCGCGGCGCGATGGGTTTCAGCGTCGACCAGGGCAGCTGGATCGTGGCGGTGTACACGGCGATGTCGGTCAGTGCGATGGCGTTCGCGCCGTGGTGTGCGGTGACGTTCTCGCTGCGTCGCTTCGCGATGTGCATGATCGGCGCCTTCATGTTGCTGGGCGTGCTGTGCCCGCTGGCACCGGACCTGCCTTCCCTTCTGATCCTGCGCGCGCTGCAGGGCCTGGCCGGCGGCGCGTTGCCGCCGCTGCTGATGAGCGTGGCGCTGCGCTTCCTGCCACCGGGCATCAAGTTGTACGGGCTGGCCGGCTACGCACTCACCGCCACGTTCGGACCCAGCCTGGGTACGCCGATGGCGGCGCTGTGGGTGGAGTACGTGGGCTGGCACTGGGCGTTCTGGCAGATCGTGCCGTGGTGCATCGCGGCCATCGCCATGGTTGGCTGGGGCCTGCCGCAGGATCCGCTGCGGTTGGAGCGGTTTGCACAGTTCAACGGGTTGGGCCTGGCGTTGGGCCTGCCGGCGCTGGTGATGCTGGTGCTGGGCCTGGTGCAGGGGCCGCGGCTGGACTGGTTCGCCTCGCCGCTGATCTGCACGCTGCTGGGCGGCGGCAGCGGCCTGCTGGTGCTGTTCCTCTACAACGAATGGTCGCACCCGCTGCCGTTCTTCAAGCTGCAGCTGCTGGCCAACCGCAACCTCACTTACGCGCTGATCACCCTGGGCGGGGTGCTGTTCGTGCTGCTGGCGGTGATCCTGATTCCCTCCAGCTTCCTGGCCCAGGTGCAGGGCTACCGGCCGCTGCAGACCGCGCCGCTGATGCTGTGGGTGGCCCTTCCGCAGCTGCTGGCACTGCCGTTGGTCGCCACGCTGCTCAACCAGCGCCGGGTGGACTGCCGCTGGGTGCAGGCCACCGGGCTGGCGCTGCTGGCGCTGGCCTGTTGGCTGGGCAGCCACCTGGGCACCGACTGGAACCGCGACAACTTCGTGCTGCTGCAACTGGTGCAGATCTTCGCCCAGCCGATGGCGGTGCTGCCGCTGTTGCTACTGGCCACCGGCAGCCTGGCGCCGGCCGATGGTCCGTTCGCCTCGGCCTGGTTCAACACGGTCAAGGGCTTCGCCGCCGTGCTGGCCGGGGGCGTGCTTGAGGCGGTGACCACCGCGCGCAACCACCTGCATTCCACCGCGCTGGTGGACCGCCTGGGCAACGCGCCGTGGCTGGACGCCGCCGCGTCGCCGTCGCTGGGCGCGCGCCTGCATGCGCAGGTGGTCGCGCTGACCTCTGCCGATCTCTACCTGCTGGTTGCCGTGGTCGCTGTCGCGTTGATCGCGCTGATTCCATGGCTGCCCACCCGCATCTTCCCGCCACGCGCCGTGGCTTGAACTCCAGGACCTTCCCCATGACAGACACCCGAAATCATGTTCCCCTCGTCATCGCCGCAGGCGTGCTGGTGCTTGCCGTCGGCGGCTGGCTGCTGCTGCGCGACGGCCGCCACCAGCGCACCAACAATGCGTACGTCACCGCTGATTTCACCGTGGTGGCGCCCAAGGTGGCCGGCTTCGTCAGCGAGGTGCGCGTGGCCGACAACCAGCCGGTCAAGGCCGGCGACGTGCTGGCCCGCATCGATGACCGCGACTACCAGGTGGCCCTGACCGCCGCGCGTGCCGACCTGGCCAATGCCCGTGCGCAGCTGGCCAATGCACAGGCCGCGCTGGCCCAGCAGGATTCGCTGATCGACCAGGCGCGCGCCACGCTGGATGTGAGCCAGTCCGAACTGACCCTGGCCCAGGCCGACCAGCAGCGGTACGGCGCGTTGGCCCGCGACGGCGCCGGTACCGTGCAGAACGCGCAGCAGGCACAGTCGCGCCAGGCCGTGGCCAGCGCGCACCTGCACCAGGGGCGGGCGGCGCTGCTGACCGCACGCCAGCGCACCGGCATTCTCACTGCTGGCGTGCAGGCCGCGCAGGCGGCGGTGCAACGCGCCGAAGCGGCGCAGGCGCGGGCCGAACTGGACCTGTCGCACACCGAACTGCGCGCGCCGATCGACGGCGTGGTCGGCCGTCGCGCGATCCGCGTGGGCGCCTACCTCACCCCGGGCACGGCGGTGCTGGCGGTGGTGCCGCTGCAACAGGCGTTCGTGGTGGCCAACTTCCAGGAAACCCAGCTCACCCGCATGCACGCCGGGCAGGTGGTGGACCTGCAGGTGGACATGTTCCCCGGCCAGCCGTTGCGCGGCCACATCGACAGCATCGCCCCGGCCACGGGCGTGACCTTCGCGGCGGTGGCCCCGGAAAACGCCACCGGCAACTTCACCAAGGTGGTGCAGCGGGTGCCGGTGAAGATCGTGCTCGACAAGGACCAGCCGTTGCTCGGCCAGCTGCGCGCGGGCATGTCGGTGGAGGCCAGCGTCGACCTGGACAGCGGCCATCGCGGCCTGGAAGGAGAGGGCGCATGACCGGCAAGGCAGCGTGGCGCGCGCTTTCGCTGGGCGCGCTGTGTGCGGCGTTGACGGCCTGCACGCTGGGCCCCGACTTTGTGCGCCCGACCGCGCAGCTACCCGCCGGCTGGCAGGGCGCTGCGGTCAGCGCGGACGCCCTGGCCAGCGATGCACAGTGGTGGGCCGGCTTCGAGGATCCCACCCTGGCCGCGTTGGCCGCGCAGGCGCTGCAGGCTAACCTGGACATCCAGCTGGCCGCCAACCGCGTGCAGCAGAGCCGTGCCGCGCGCGGCGTCATCGCCGCCGACCGCGCGCCCGCGGTGAGTGCCAGCGCCAGCGGCGTGCGCGCACGCAACAGCGAAGTGGGCCTCAACGATCCGTCCGGCAACGGCGGGCGGGAGGATTACGGCCTGTTCCAGGCCGGTATCGGCATGAGCTGGGAGCTGGACCTGTGGGGCCGCGTGCGGCGCCAGGTGGAGGCAGCCGACGCGCGCATCCAGATCGCCGATGAGGACGCCCATGCGGTGCAGACCGCCGTGCTGGCCGAAACCGCGCGTGACTACCTGCAGCTGCGTGCGACCCGCCAGCTGCTGGCCATTACCGAGGACAACCTGCGCATTGCACGCGACATCGCGCGATTGACCCGCGTGCGCCAAACGCAGGGCGTGGCCAGCACCCTGCAGGTGGCCAGTGCCGCCGCCCAGGTGGCAGCGCTGGAGGCGCGCCTGGCACCGCTGCGGCACCGTGATGCGCAGCTACGCAATGCCTTGGCGATGCTGCTGGCCCAACCTCCGCAGGCGCTGGATGCGCGCTTGGCCGACATCCGCCGCGACTGGCCGGCATTGCCCACCATGGCCACCGGACTGCCCAGCGAACTGGCCGAGCGCCGCCCGGACATCCGGCGCGCCGAAGCGGCCCTGCATGCGGCCACCGCCTCGATCGGCGTGGCCAAGGCCAGCTTCCTGCCACGGATCACCCTCAACGGCGACATCGGCTACCAGGCGCAGCAACTGGATGAACTGGATGGCTGGAACGCGCATCGCTTCAGCATCGGGCCGTCGATCAGCCTGCCGATCTTCCAGGGCGGCCGGCTCAAGGCCAACCTCGCGCTGAGCCGGCTGCAGCAGCAACAGGCGGCGCTGCAGTTCCAGCGCACCGTGCTGCAGGCCTGGCACGAAGTGGACGATGCGATCGATGGCTACGCCGCCGAGCAGCAGCGCGGGGCCGCGCTGCAGGTTGCGGTGGACCAGAGCGAACGCGCACTGGACGCGGCGCGGCGCCAATACCAGGCGGGCGTGGTGGACATGCTGGACGTGCTTACCACCCAGCGCATCGCGCTGGACAACCAGGCGGCGCTGGCCAACAGCCAAGCTACGGCCGCCATCGCCCGGGTGGAACTGTACCGCGCGCTGGGCGGCGGCTGGCGCGACACACGGTAGTGCCGGCCGCTGGCCGGCAACCCGCAACGTCGCAACACAAGGTAGTGCCGGCCGCTGGCCGGCAACCCGCAACGTCGCAACACACGGTAGTGCCGGCCGCTGGCCGGCAACGCGCAACGTCGCAACACACGGTAGTGCCGGCCGCTGGCCGGCAACCCTCCCTCAACGCACGTCGCGCAGTTCCCAGTGGTGCCCGGCCAGCATGCGCAGGCGCTGCTTGAACACATCGCTGTCGATGCGGGTGGTGGCCACCAGGTTGATGCGCAGGTCGTCCTGCGCGCCGGTCACGGTGGCGTCCGGGTCGGTGGCGCCCCACTGCGACTCGACCGCATCCGGGTCGGGCTGCTTGGCGCGCCACTTCTCGAACAGGGCGGTGCTGCGCAGGGCGTCCTGCAGCTCCTCGGCGAAGCCGGCGGCGCTCTGCGAGTGGAAGGACAGGTCTGGATCGTTGCCGCGGGCCTTGGAAGGGTCCGGCAGGCTGATGTGGTACTGCGACATGGTCATCTCCGTTGAAGGCTGCAAGGCTGGCAGAAACGCGGTGGATTTGGCGTGCAGATCGCGGCGGGTGTTGCCGGGCAGAGTGCGGCGGCTGCTGCCGGGCAGAGCCTGACGATTAGTGCCGGGCAGAGCCCGGCACTACGCGCTGAAGGTGTGCGGCCCGTCGGCAAACCCCACCGTGAGTGCGCCCTTGCCCACGTTGACCATGCCGGTCAGGCTCATCACCGCTTCGAACACCTGCACACCGTGCGCCTCGCAGGTCTGGCGCAGGGTGGCATAACCGGGCAGCGCCTGCAGGTCGGCCAGCTCGCCGCCATAACTGACGCATACGGTAGGGGTCATCAGCCCCGCCTTGACCCGCTGGCCGACGAAGTCGAACAGCTTCTGCACCGCGTTGTCGAAGCCCTTGATCTTGGCCACCGGCCCGGTCTGCCCGCGGTACCCGTGCAGCACCGGCTTGATGTCCAGTGCGCTGCCCAGCGCCGCGCTGAGCAGGCCCACGCTGCGGTCCCCCTTGTGGCGTGCGCGGGCGCGCATGTAATACAGGTCGCGGGTGACCATGTAGCCGTGCACGTTCTGCGCCAGCATTTCCAGCCGCTCGCGGATCTGCTGCACGCTGGCCCCGCTCTCGCGCAGGCGCACCGCTTCCACCGCGGTCACGCCCTGGGCGGCGAACAGGTTCTGGGTATCCAGCACCCGCAGCGCGAACGGCGAGTTGAAGCCTGCCGCCTGGCGCACCGGCTTGTAGTCGTTGAGGATCGCGAAGCTCGCCTGCATCGCGTTGTCGTGGATGGGGCTGCGGGTCTTGGTGATCGTCATGCAGAACACATGGTCGTAATCGATCACCAGCTTGCCCAGGAACAGGTCGCGGATCTGGGTGACGCTGAACGGAATGGTCTCCGCTTCGGCGCCGTGTTCGGCCACGTGGGCGTGCAGGAAGCTGAGCGTGGCCTGCTCGTCGCGGTGGTCGGCAAGCACGGCCTCGCCGATGCGCACCGTGATCGGCAGCAGCACGATGTTGTGTTGTTCAATGAAGTCCTGCGGCAGATCGCAGGCAGAGTCGACGACGATTCCGATGCGCATCCTGGGCCCCCCTCCGGGCAGGTTGTAGGTTCGGAACTGTGAAAGCTATCCCAAAACCGCCGCCGCTGCCTGACCGGGGACCCGGCGTGGGGTCAACGGCTGCGCTGGACCGCCACCGGCAGGGTATCCACCCGGTCCCATTCGCCGCCCCGGACCGTGCCGGGATTGGCCAGGACCGCCTGCATCAGCGCGTGGGCGTCGTTGCCCCAATACAGCTCGCCGTCGATGGACAGGGTAGGGACCCCGAATACCCCGGCGGCGATGGCCGCATCGGTGTTGCGCCGCAGCTGCTCCTTGACGTCGGCGGCACTGATCGCGTCGGCCACATTGGCCACGTCCAGCATCGCCCCGGGCAGGGCGAGGGTGGCGGCACTGTCGGCGGCGTGGCCGTCGCGCCAGATCCAGTTGAACAGGATGTCCACCGACGCCGCGGTGGCGCCAGCGGCCAGGCACAGCCGCAGCGCGGCCAGCGGGTTGAACGGGTGCCCGGGCGGGAAGCGCAGCGGCACGCCCTGCTGCTGGGCCTGCCACAGCACCTGGCGATAAGTGAAGCGGCGCTTGGCCGGAATCTCGGCCGGGCCCAGGTTGCCCAGGTGGTGCAGCACCGCGCCCAGCGCGATCGGCACCGGGGTGATCCGCTCGAACTGTGGCAGGGCCTTGAGCTGCTGCCAGTGCAGGTAGGCGAAGGGCGAGACGAAATCGAAATACCAGCGCAGCGCCATGGGCACTCCCGGGCGGATGATGCGGCGGGCGTCATGCCCGCCGCAGGATGGGGCTCAGCGTGAGTATGCGCGCGGTTCGGCCGACGCTGGCGTCATGTAGCGGTCGCGCAGTTCGGTCTGCCGCGAGCGCATCGGCATCGCGCGGCCGCCCAGCCAGACCTGCTCGGCATAGTGGCCCACGTCGAGGGGGTCGCCTTCCCACAGCACCAGGTCGGCCAGCTTGCCGACCTCGATGCTGCCGATGCGGTCGCCCACGCCCAGCACCTGCGCCGGCACCCGGGTCAATCCGGCCAGGCCGTCCTGCCACGGCAGGCCATTGGCCACGGCATTGCCGGCCAGCTGGCGCATCTTGCGTGCGTTGTGCGAGGCATCGTCGCGCTGGGCGAAGCTGACCTGCACGCCGGCGGCCTTCAGCCGCGCCGCGTTTTCCAGGCTGGCGCCCAGCTGGTCGAAGGTACTGGGCAGGTTGCCCAGCGCATCGACAAACACCGGCACGTTGGCCTGCGCCAGCTGCGGGGCCAGGCGCCACGCCTCGGCCCCGCCGGCGATGGCGATCTTCACCTTCTCGCGGGCGGCCCAGCGCAGCAGCTGGCGGATGTCGGCGGCGCGGTCCACCTGCACCACCAGCCGGCCTTGCCCGGCCAGGTAGCGTGCCAGCGTGGCGCGCCCGGCGGGGGTGAGCAGGGCATGCGGGGAATCGGCGGGCACGCGCCCGCGCGCTTCGCTGACCATCTGCTCCAGCAGCATCCACTGCGCCGCGCGCGAGTTGCCGGTCAGTTCCGCACCCGCCGCGCCCAGCCGGATATACAGCGCCAGCGGCCCGATCGGGTCGGCGCTGCCGTCCAGCCGCATCACCCCGCCCTGGCCGGCAATGAAGCCGCCGCCGCTGTTGGCCCCCAGCGCGGTGAAGCCGATGCCGTCCAGCCGTGCCACCGGAATCAACACCGAGGCCGGGTTGAAGGCCAGGCTGACGTCGAACTCCGGCCGCAGCGGCTGGTCCTCCAGCTTCAGCGTGCTGTCCACCGTGGCCGACTCGCCGGACACCTCTTCGATGCCGATGTCGGTGATGCCGCCGAACAACGCCGGGGTCAGCGGCTTGCCCGCCGCCTCGACCACGGCCACGCCGGCCGGTGCGACCAGGCCGGTCCCCACCGCGCGGATGATGCCGCCCTGGACCAGCACGTCGGCGTGTTCCAGGCTGCCGCGCGCGCTGGCGGTATGCACGGTGGCGTTGCGCACCAGCAGGTCCTGGGCTTGCACGGGCAGCGCGGCCAGCATCAATAGCGCGGTGGTGCCCAGCCATGCCCGGCGACGCGCGGAAAGGCGCAGACCCCGGCTCATGGACGTGCCTCCTGGCCGAGCATGAAGTCCGACAGCGGCTGCCGCCGCGCATCGCGACGGTCGTACACCTGGTGCCCGTCGATGAAGACCTGTTCGGCCTGCGCGTAGGAGCTGAAGGGGCTGCCGTTCCACACCACCACATCGCCCATCTTGCCCACCTCCAGGCTGCCGGTCTGTTTCTCCACGCCCAGCGAGCGCGCCGCGTTGTAGCTCAGCCACATCATCGCGCGCTCCGGGGCGATCTCGATCCCGGCCCGGCGCGCGTTGGCGATCACCTTGGCCGCTTCCTGGTTGAGCCGCTGGATGCCCTCGGGGGAATCGGAGTGCACGATCGCGCAGCTGTTGGCTGGCCGGTCCACCAGCGCGATGTTGTCCTGGATGCCGTCGAACGCTTCCATCTTGAAGCCCCACCAGTCGGCCCACAGCGCGCCGCACACGCCTTCGGCGGCGAGCCGGTCGGACAGCTTGTAAGCCTCCACCGCGTGGTGAAAGGCGGCGATCTTGAAGCCGAATTCCCTGGACAGGTCGAGCATGGTGGCCATTTCATCGGCGCGGTAGCAGTGGATGTGCACGCGGATGTCGCCCTGGATCGCACCGGCCAGCGTATCCAGCTTGAGGTCGCGCTTGCCGCCGGTATCGCCGGCGCTGTCGCCCTTGTCGCTGCCGCTGAACCAGCGCTTCTTCTGTTGCTTCTTCGGTGCGTTCTTGGCGATGTACTCGCTGGCATCGATGAAGGCCGCGCGGTACCCTGCCACGTTGCCCATGCGCGTGCCCGGGGCCACGCCCTTGCCGCTGCCGTACACGCGCTTGGGGTTCTCGCCGCAGGCCATTTTCAGGCCCCACGGCGCGCCCGGGAATTTCATGGCCTGGTAGGTGGTGGCCGGTACGTTCTTCAGCGTCACCCCGCGCCCGCCCACCAGGTTGGCCGAGCCGGGCAGCACCTGCATCGCGGTCACGCCACCGGCGAGCGCCGCGGCAAAGCCCGGGTCCTGCGGCCACACCGAATGTTCGGCCCACACGTTGGCGGTGACCGGCGCGGTCATCTCGTTGCCATCGCTGTGCGCGCTTACGCCAGGGCTGGGGTACACGCCCAGATGCGAATGCACGTCGATGATGCCGGGCGTGACCCACTTGCCGGCCGCATCGATCCGCACCGCGTTGGCCGGTGCATCCAGCGCGCTGCCGACCGCGCGGATGCGGCCGTCCTGCAGCAGCACGTCGGCGTTGTCCAGGCGCGTGCCGGTGCCGGTCAGTACGGTGGCATTGCGGATCAGCACCGGCGCCGAGGCGATCGGGGCGTAGGTGCTGGGATAGGGGTCCTGCACGAACCGCGAGGCGGCGGGCGCCGGCGCAAGGCCGATCGAAAACAACGCCAGGCCGATGCCGACGCTCAACACCTTATGCATGAATTCCCCGGGTTCACATGGACGCAGCCGCCGACGCTAGCCGGGCAGGGGGGCGTTTGCCAAGTGACGAACTGCACGGTCGGTGGCTATGAAGAATTGTTACGCCATCATTAAAAACCGTGAACCAATCGTGAATTTTGCGTTACGCTCGGGATCGGGCCGCGTGCCCGTCATTTGCGAATCTGCTCGAATTTTTCGGCACTTGCATCACTCAAGGAAGGTAATTCAATGAAACAGCGTTACTCCGCTTCGTCCCGCCAGCCCGCGCGCAGCGTGCTGGCGTCGGCCATCACCGGCACTCTGTTGGCCGCCCTCGCACTGCCGGGCATCGCCCAGGCCAACGATGTACTGGATGCCTACCAGCAGCAGCGCCAGGTCCAGCGCGCCGCCTACCACCTGGACACTGCCCGGGTCGATGTGCCCCCCCGTGCCGTCGCGTCGGTGCGTTCGACCGCCGAGGCCAGCACCCCGGTACTGGGCAACGCCGGCGATGCTGAAAGCTGGCGCACCGACGAGTTCAAGGCCGACTGGGGCCTGCAGGCCATCAATGCCGACGCTGCCTATGCGCGCGGCCTGACCGGCAAGGGCATCCGCCTGGGCGTGTTCGACAGTGGTACCGGCTTGGAACACGATGAATTCGCCGGCAAGGACCATCGCAGCATCCATCTGGCCGATGTGCTCGGTGACGGCAGCCTGTGCACCAACACCACCATCGTGGATGGCCCGGGCGGGTGCTTCAGCAGCGATGGTGATCAGGTGGCGGTCGACTACCAGATTCTGGATCCGGAGTACGCGGACCTGTTCAATCGCAATGGCTATTTCGAAGGCGCAAGCTACCAGGTCCACGGTACGCATGTGTCAGGCACCATTGCGGCCAATCGCGATGGCAATGGCACCCACGGCGTGGCCTTCGGCGCGGACCTGAGCGTCGCGCGTCTGTTCTCCAACAGCGTGAGCTACCTGTCCGCCGTCGAGATCGGCGAGTTGCTGTATCCCACGTCGCAGACAGTGGCGGCACTGGGCGCGGATGATTCGATCTTCCCGCAGCTTTACGCGCAGCTCAATGCGCAGGGCGCGCGTGCCGTCAACCACAGCTGGGGCCTGTCGGCCGAGCCGGACAGTGCCGAAATGCTGGACTACTACCAGTCCCACCCGGTGTTCGCCGGGCAGTTGGCCGCCATGGCAGAGGGCTCGCGCAGCCGCGGCCTGATCCAGGTCTGGGCAGCCGGCAACACCGCGTCGTACAACCCGTCGCCGGAGGAAGCGCCGATCGCCGGCATGTATGCGTCGCTGCCGCGCGCCATCGCCGATATCGAGCCGTATTGGCTGGCCGTGGTCAATGTCAACAAAGCGCTGGAGCTGAGCGATCGCTCCATGCGCTGCGGCCTGGCGGCCAACTGGTGCCTTGCCGCGCCCGGCTCGGCCATCACCTCGACCGTGTATGGCCCGGATTCCCAGATCGACGCCGACCTGTATGACGAGGACGGCAACCTCACGCTCGATGTTCTGGGCCAGACGCCAACCTATGGTTACGAGGATCTGAGTGGCACCTCGATGGCTGCCCCGCACGTCACCGGCGCGCTCGGCCTGTTGTTCGAACGCTTCCCGTACCTGGACAACGCGCAGGTGCGCGACGTGCTGCTGACCACCGCCACCGATCTCGGTGCCAAGGGCGTGGACGATGTCTACGGCTGGGGCCTGATGAACCTGGCCAAGGCCATCGAAGGCTACGGCCAGCTGCGCGTGGACACCGACGTGGTAATGAACCAGAAGGCCGGTGGCCTGAAGGTGTGGGAAGGCGATGCATGGGACGACTGGACCAACGACATCGGTGGCCCGGGCAAGCTGACCAAGTCCGGCATCGGCTGGCTGCGCCTGAGCGGTGACAACACCTTCAACGGCGCCATCGTGCGTGAGGGCGTGCTGGAACTGGACGGCGTCAATGCACTGACGGCCTCGCTGGATGTCAGCGGCGGCCAGGTCCTGCTCAACGGCACCCTGCGCGACATGCGCTTCAACAACATCGCCGGCACCAGCCGCGTCACCGCCAGCGGCGTGCTCGACAGCACCGACCTGACCATCAGCGGCGGCGTGGTCTCGTTCAACGGCGTGCAGACCGGTGGCAGCACCCTGGTCGGTGCCAAGGGCGCGCTGCAGGGTATCGGCCGTCTCGGCGACACCCGCGTGGAAGGCATCATCGCGCCGGGCAACTCGATCGGCACCCTGACCATCGACGGCGACTACGTGCAGACCGCCAGCGGCACCTACCTGGCCGAACTGGCCCCGGGCAGCCGCAGCGACCAGCTGCACGTGACCGGCACCGCCAGCCTGGACGGCACCCTGAAGGCGCTGCCGGAAGTGGGCACGTACTACCTGGGCGAGCAGTTCAACTTCCTGCAGGCCGACGGCGGGGTCAACGGCACCTTTGCCACCGTGGACTTCTCCTCGTTCTCGCCGTTCCTGAAGTTCAACCTGGGCTACGGCGCCAACGGCGTGCAGATCAACGTGGCCCGCGGCAACGCACTGGCCAGCGCGGCGGTAACCGCCAACCAGCTGGGCGTGGCCAGCAGTGCCGACAGCCTGGGCATCAACCAGGGCCTGCCCAAGCCGCTGACCCAGCTGTTCCCGGCCCAGGTCGGCGCGGCACTGGATGCCTTGAGCGGTGAACTGCATGCCGCCACGCCGATGGCGCTGGTGGAAAGCAGCCGCTACCTGCGCGATGCCGCGCTCAGCCGCAGCGTCGGCGCGCGTGCACCGGGTGCAGGCGATGCCGCCGTCACCGGTGCGTGGGTGCAGGCCATCGGCGGCAGCGGCAAGCTCGACGGCGACGCCAACGCGGCGCGCACGCAGAGCAACACCAGTGGGCTGCTGGTCGGTGCCGACCACCAGTTCGCCGGCGGCTGGCAGGTGGGCGGCCTGATCGGTACCGGGCGTACCGACAGCAAGCAGGCCCAGGGCCGTCGCGCCCGCGCGGAAATCGACAACACCCACCTGGGTGCCTACGTGGGCAACCAGTGGGGTGGGTTCGGCCTGCGCGCCGGTCTGGGCTACACCCGCCATGAAGTGGACAGCCGCCGCGAACTGGCCTTCGCCGGCTTCCAGGACGCGCTGACCGCGCGTTACGACGCCAAGACCCGCCAGCTGTTCGTCGAAGGTGCCTACCGCATCGGCGGCGCCGAAGCGGGCCTGGAGCCGTACCTGCAGCTGGCCCGCGTGGAAGTGGACGTGGACGGCGTCAACGAGCAGGGTGGCGCGGCTGCGCTGCACGGCAACGTGGGCGATACCCGCACCACCATCGGCACCGCCGGTGTGCGCTTCGACCGCGGCCTGAAGACCGCGTGGCAGCAGGAGAGCTGGCTGCACGTGCGGGGCGGGGTGGGTTACCGCCGCGCATCGGGTGACCGCAGCCAGGTGGCCAACCTGGCCCTGGCCGGTGGCAGCGGCTACACCGTCAGTGGCGCGGCCATCGCCGACCACGCGGTGGTGGCCGAGCTGGGCCTGTCGGCCTGGTTGAGCCCGCGCAGCCAGCTGGAGCTGGGCTACAACGGCCAGTTCGGCAGCGAGTCGCGTGACCACGGTGCCACTGCGCGCTGGTCCGTGCAGTTCTGATCTAGCGGTAACGGCAACACGGAAAAAGGCGGCCACTGGCCGCCTTTTTCTTGCTTGTTGGGTGCGCACCCGCAGAATAGGCACACTGGAACCACTTGCCGGACCGCACGCGCACTATGAAGAACAAACAGGAAATCGTCGAAAACTGGCTGCCGCGCTACACCGGCGTGCCGCTGGACCAGTTCGGCCAGCACATTCTGCTGACCAACTTCGCAGGCTACCTGCACACCTTTTCCCACCTGACCGGCGCGCCGGTGCAGGGCATGGACCGGCCGATGGCCAGCGTCACCAGCGATGACATCACCCTGATCAACTTCGGGATGGGCAGCCCCAACGCGGCCATCGTGATGGACCTGCTGTCGGCGGTGATGCCCAAGGCGGTGCTGTTCCTGGGCAAATGTGGCGGTCTGAAGCGCAAGAACCAGCTGGGCGACATGATCCTGCCGATCGCGGCGATCCGCGGCGAGGGCACCTCGGGGGACTATCTGCCGCCGGAAGTGCCGGCGCTGCCGGCCTTTGCGCTGCAGCGGGCGGTGTCCACGACCATCCGCGACCTGGGCCATGATTACTGGACGGGGACGGTCTATACGACCAACCGCCGGGTCTGGGAGCACGATGAGGCGTTCAAGGAGAAGCTGCGGCTGATGCGCTGCATGGCCATCGACATGGAGACGGCCACGCTGTTCGCGGCGGGCTTTGCCAACCACATCCCGATCGGGGCGCTGCTGCTGGTGTCCGACCAGCCGATGATCCCGGACGGGGTGAAAACCGAGGCGTCGGACGCCAAGGTCAGTTCGCAGTTCGTCGAAAACCATATCCAGATCGGTATCGAGGCGCTTAAGCTTATACGGCGCAACGGCAAGTCGGTCCGCCACCTGCGTTTTGACGAGTGATGGCAATGGAACCGGCGGGCGTCCTGGCGACGTGCCGCCCTCAGGGGTAGTGAATGGACGTGGCGGTACAAGTGGTGGAATTCTGGCGCGATGCCGGTCCACAACAATGGTTCACGCGCGATGACGCGTTCGATGCGCGGTTCCGCGAGGCGTTCCTGGAGGAACATTTCGCGGCGGCGCGGCGTGGGCGTGAACATTGGCTGGGCAGTGCCGACGGTGCGCTGGCGCTGATGATTCTGCTCGACCAGTTTCCGCGCAACTGTTTCCGCGACACGGCCCATTCCTACGCGACCGACGGTCTGGCCCGGCACTACGCGATGCGCGCGGTGGAGGAGGGGCTGGACCTGCAGCTGGTGCCGAAGCTGCGCGCTTTCATCTATCTGCCGTTCGAGCATTCCGAGGATCCGCAGGACCAGGAGCGGTCGGTGGCGATGTTCGATGTGCTGGGCGACAAGGAATACCTGCAGTTCGCCGAGCTGCACCGCGACATCATCCGCCGCTTCGGCCGTTTCCCGCACCGCAACGCGGTGCTGGGTCGGATGCCGACGCCGGAGGAGCTGGATTACCTGGCCGAGGGTGGGTTTGCGGGCTGACGCGTTTAAAAAGCGGGAGCAACAGCAACTTCCACTTCAACAGCAACTGCAACAGCTAACTGCAACTGCAACCGCAGCGGGTGTGCGCGTGTCGCTGGCTTGGCGGGTACGGGTGGGTTGGCGGGACACGCCGTGAATCCATCCTTGGAGGCTCGTGGGCGCCATCCATGGCGCCCAACGGTCCCGCCAACCCACCCGTACCCACCATTGACAGTGTGCGGGTGCGCAACGGAAGAGCGGTAAAGCTCTAACACCTCTAGATCCCTGACACCTCTGGCACCTCTGACACCTTCAGCCGGCGGGTGCTGCTTGCGCTGTGTGCTTTTCTGCCATGGCTGCCAGCCAACTGTCGAGGGGCGGGGGGTGTGGGTTTGCGGGACCCTGAGCCGCATGGATGCGGCGACGGAGCTTACAGGGATGTACTTGCAGCGTGTCCCGTAAACCCACACCCCCCGACCCAGCCCTGAGGGTCGCAGCCAGGCTGCCTTGCTGTTAAGAGAGCAAAAAAAACGCCGGCAATGCCGGCGTTTTTCCTTGAGCACTGAACGGGTGTCGATCAGTACTTCGGCACGCTGTTGTCCACGTCGTTCGACCAGGCGTCGATGCCGCCGGTGATGTTGTGCACGTTGGTGAAGCCCAGGGCGCGGAACTGCTCGGCCGCCTGCGCGCTGCGGCCGCCGTGGTGGCACAGGAAGCCCAGCGCGGTGTCCTTCGGCAGGGCTTCCAGACGGGCGCGGTTGTCACCGTCGAACGTCTCGAACGCCGCGTTGATCGACGCGATCGCGCGCTCGTCGGCCGGGCGCACGTCCACCACCGTCAGGCGGCCGGCGCGCAGCTGGTCGTCGGCATCGCGCACCGCCAGATCCTTCACCGCACGCGGCGCGTTCGGATTGTCGATCGCCAGACCCTTGCCGCGGATATCGTCCACCCAATCGATGGTGATGCCCTCGGCGCGACGCGCGCTGGCCAGATCGAACTGCACGCGCAGCCCGTTGGACTCGGCTGCGATCGCGTTGTCGTCGTGCGGGGCCAGCTGGAAGTTTGGCTGGAAGTTTGCATCGATGCCCAGCTGCAGCGACGCACCCGGTGCATCGGCCAGCGCGCCGCGCAGCATCTCTACCGCGGCCGGCGTCACCGTGATGTTCGGTGCCGTGCGGTCCGGTGCGGCCAGACCCAGCACGCTGCTCAGCTCACCGCTGCTCGCCATCTGCAGAATGATGTCGCTGCCGCCCACCAGCTCGCTGTCGATGTACAGCTGCGGAATGGTCGGCCAGTCGCCGTAGGCCTTGATCCCTTCGCGGATCTCGGCGTCGGCCAGCACGTTGACGTGGGCGAACTCCACGCCCAGGTCCTGCAGCGCGCCCACGGCCTTGGCCGAAAAACCGCACTGCGGCATGCTCGGCTGACCCTTCATGAACAGCACGACGCGGTTGGCGGTGAGGATGGATTCGATGCGCGAGCGCAGGGCGGGATCAAGGGACATGACGGTCGGGTCCGGCGTTTGGAACCGGTCATTCTACGCCGCATGGCATCATGGGGCATGACCGTACCGGAAACATTGCATCGCATTCCCCTGCGCCCCTGGCGCTGGCTGCCCTGGCTGCTGGTGTCACAGCTGCTCGTGGTGCTGGCGTGGGTGGGCCTGGGCTGGCCCGTCGGGCTGGCGCTGATGGTGGCCTCGCACGCGCTGTTCATGGTGCCCGTGTTCCTGCCCAACAGCCGCTTCTACGCCCCCGTGCTCAGCCGCCTGCCGGGCAGCGCGCCGCGGGTGTGGCTGACCATCGACGACGGCCCCTCGCCCGAAACCCCGGCGGTGCTGGACCTCCTCGACCGCTACCAGGCCAAGGCCACCTTCTTCCTGGTCGGCGAGCGGGCCCTGGCCCAGCCCGAGCTGGTGCGGCAGATGCTGGCCCGCGGCCACACGCTGGGCAACCACAGCCACCGCCACCCGCAGACCCGCTTCTGGCGGCTCGGGCGGGCGGCGATGGCCGACGAAATCGCCCGGTGCCAGCAGGCACTGACCGCTATCGCCGGGCAGCCGCCGCGCTGGTACCGCTCGGTGGTGGGCATGACCAACCCGTTCGTGGCCCCGGCCCTGGCGCAGTGGCAGCTCACCCGGGTGGGCTGGAGCGCGCGCGGGTTCGACGGGGTCGATTGCGAGCCGGCGGCCGTGGTCGAGCGCATCGTGGCCGACCTGGGGCCGGGCGCCATCGTGCTGCTGCATGAGGGCGCGGCCCACGGGCACAACCTGGCGATCATTGAAGCGGTGCTGCAGGCCCTGCAGGACCGTGGCCTGAGTGCGGTCCTGCCCGACGCAGCGTAGGCGACAGGCGCCGCCGGGTTACGGCTGCGTGCTGCCCGCCACCGGGTGCGCGTGCTGCCATTGCTGGCGCATCCAGCTGGCCAGCGACACCTGGGCCAGCAGCAGGGTGACCGCCAGCCCCAGCGCCAGCACCCCGGTCACCCGCCGGCGGCGGTGCTGCAGCAGGCTGCCGATGCCCATCACCGTGGCCAGCACGGCCAGGCCGATGCTGACGCACAGCACCACCAGCAGCACCACCGGCAGCGTCTGCATCTTCGCATGGGCCGGGGTATGCGAGTAGTGCGCGCTGATCGCGAACATCACCAGCCCGCACAGGCTGATCACCAGCGCGGCGATGCCCAGGGCGGAATGTCGGGGCGACGGCGGGGTCATGCGGGCTCCATGCCGGTATCGGGGCGCGAGTATGCGCGTACGGCGCGCCGTGCGCGACCCTCAGGCAAGCGCGGGTCGCTCGGCACTGACCAGCCAGTTGTTGAACGGGGTATTGCCGTACAGCGGGCGCATCTGCAGGTGCAGGCCCGCCGCTTCCAGGGGCGCACGCACGCTGGCGGCATCGGGATAGTGGCGCGGGCGCGTGCCCATCCACCCCACCAGGTGCGCCAGCATGTCGGTGATGCGGGTGGTGCGGTCGCGGCCGCTGTTGTCGGCCAGGGTGGTGCGGATCACCAGCCGCCCGCCCGGTGCCACACGCGCGGCCGCCGCCTGCAGCAGCCCGGTCTGGGCGTGCGCGGGCAGGTACTGCAGCACGTCCAGCAGCGCCACGCTGCCGTGGTGGGCGGGCAGCGTGGCGCTGGCATCCAGGCAGTCGAAGCGCGCGTCGGCCAGCGCCGCGCGCGTCCCCGCGCGCTGGGCACGGGCAATCTTGTCCGCATCGATGTCCACGCCCAGGTACGGCTGCCGGTGCCCGGCCTGGCGCAGCACGTGTGCCAGCAGGCCCAGGCCGCAGCCGATGTCGAGCAGGGCGCCGTGCGCGGGCGCCAGCGCGGCCAGCACGCCCGGGTACAGCGGATCGCTGCCGAGCTTGCCGCGGCTGTAGTAGTAATCGCGTCGGTTGCCGAAGCGCTGAACCGGCATGAAGGCGTCAGCGATGCGGCGGGCCTGTTCCTTGGCCAGTGGCAGGGCGTCCGTGCTCAGCGCGGCACCTCGTCGGCCAGCTGCACGCGCGCCACCTGGAAGGCGCGTTCGGTCCACAGCGCGTACATCGCCGCCGACGGATGCAGGCCATCGTCGACCAGCATCACCGCTTCGGCGCCGGGGACCCGGCTGAGGTCGGTGATGTCGATGAACGACACGCCGTGCTCAGCGCAGATCGCGGCGGCGGCCGCGTTGTAGGCATCCAGTTCCTGCCCGACCTGCACGCGGTCGCGGTTGTGCTCGCGCGCATACGGGGTGACGCCCCAATCGGGAATGGACAGCACCAGCACGCGCTGCGCACGGTCGCCGGCAAAGCCGAGCGCACGCTGCAGCAGGGCGGTGAAGCGCGGGCGGTAGTCGTCCACGCTGCGGCCGCGGTATTGGTCGTTCACTCCGATCAGCAGGCTGACCAGATCGAAGGGCCCCCGCGGCGCGGCGGCATCGATGCCGGCCTCCAGTTCGTCGGTGGTCCAGCCGGTGGTGGCGATGATCTGCGCGTCGTCCACCGCCACGCCGATGTCGCGCAGGCCGGCAACCAGCTGCTGCGGCCAGCGCGCGGCCGGGTCGACCCCTTCGCCGATGGTGTAGGAGTCGCCCAGGGCCAGGTAGGACAGCGGCACTCAGGCCACCGCGCTGCGCGGCTTCAGCGGCACCACCTTGGTGTTCGCTTCGGCACGCCGCGCCAACGCGCGGTCGATGCGGGCGAAGACATCGCGCATCACCTCCGCTTCGGGCAGCAGGGTGACCCGGAAGTGGTGGCGGTAAGGCACGTTGAAGCTCGAGCCCGGGACCACCAGCACGCCTTCTTCGTTCATCAGTTCCAGCGCGAAATCGTGGTCGTCGAAGCTGCGGGCCGCCGGCCCGACCACGGCCGGGAAGGCGTACAGCGCGCCGGCCGGGGCCACCAGCGACAGGTGCTCGCTGGCGTTGCAGGCCTCGATCACCGCACGGCGGGTTTCATACAGCCGGCCACCGGGCGCGCACAGCGCCGAGACGGTGTCCGGGCCGTTGACGGCCGCATCGATGGCGTACTGGCCCGGCACGTTGGCGCACAGGCGCAGCGCGCTGAGCAGGTCCATCGCCGCGCGGAACTCGCCCAGCCGTTCGGCCGCGCCGGACAGCATCGCCCAGCCCACCCGCCAGCCGCAGGCGCGGTGCACCTTGCTCAGCCCGCTGAAGGTGATGCACGGATGCTCGCCGGCCAGCGGGGCCACCGGGTGGAACTGCGCGTCGTCGTACAGGATCTGGTCGTAGATCTCATCGACCATCAGCAGCAGGTTGTGCTTCGCCGCGATCGCCACGATGCGCTCCAGCAGGTCGCGCGAGTAGCTGGCGCCGCTGGGATTGTTCGGGTTGATCAGCACGATGGCGCGGGTGCGCGAGGACACCAGCGTCTCGATTTCCACCGGGTCCGGCTGGAAGCCGTTCTCCGGCGCGCAGCGGTAATACACCGGGCGGCCGTCGTTGAGGATGGTGGCCGCCGACCACAACGGGTAGTCGGGCGAGGGCACCAGCACTTCATCGCCGGGGTTGAGCAGGGCGCGCAGCGACAGGTCGATCAGCTCGCTGACGCCGTTGCCGACAAACACCCGGTCCGGGTGCGCATCGGGCGCGCCACGCCGGGCGTAGGCGGCGGCGATGGCCTCGCGGGCCTCCGGCAGGCCCTGCTGGTGGGTATACGGGTCGGTGCGGCCCATGTCGTCGGCGATGGCGCGCTGCAGGTGTTCCGGTGCGCGGAAGCCGAAGTTGCCCGGGTTGCCGATGTTCAGCTTGATCAGCTTGCGGCCCTGGGCCTCCAGCTCACGCGCTCGCCGCGCCAGTTCGCCCCGGATCTCGTAGCGGACTTCGGACAGGCGCTCGCGGGTGGCTAGCGGCTTGATCGGGGGCGTGGACATGACTGGGCCGTTGGAGGGCATGGAATCTGCATGGTAGCGGAATTGGTGCGTTGCGGGGCAAGCCCCGTCGGGGCCAAAACCCCATTGTTGGCGGGCAGTTGCCGGACCCGGCCGGGACGGCGGGGAAGGGTAGAATGGGGCGATGAGCGAACCGATCGATTTCCGCGCCCTGCAGACCATAGGCTGGCCCTGGGCAGGCGCCCCCGAGCTGCCCAGCTGGCAGGCCTTGTTCGATGCACACCCGCAGGCCCGTCCGGGCCGGGTGATCGAGCAGCACCGCACCGGCTACATCGTGGCGGACATGCCGGACGCGGCGATCAAGACCGAATCCCCGCCGGAATGGCAGCGGCCGCGGTTCCCCAGCCACGAACGCGCGGCGGTGGGCGACTGGGTGCTGCTGGACGGCATCAAGATCATCGCGTTGCTGCCGCGGCGCACCGCGATCAAGCGCGGGGCGGCCGGCGAGCATTACCACCAGCAGGTGATCGCGGCCAACATCGATACCGTGTTCATCGTGTGCGGGCTGGATGCGGACTTCAACCCGCGCCGGATCGAGCGCTACCTGTTGCTGGTGGGCGGGGGCGGCGCGCAGCCGGTGGTGGTGCTGACCAAGGCCGACCAGACCGAGTACAGCCAGGATGCCCTGGACGTGCTGGAAGAGCTGGCCGCGCAGGACATCCCGCTGCTGGCCATCAACGGCCGCGACCCGGCCAGCGCGTCGGCGCTGCTGCCGTGGCTGGGCGCGGGCCGCACCGTGGTGCTGGTGGGGTCGTCGGGCGCGGGCAAGTCCACGCTGACCAACACCCTGCTCGGCGAGGAGCGCATGAAGACCGCCGATGTGCGCGTGAACGACTCGCGCGGCCGCCATACCACCACCCACCGCGCCTTGATCCCGCTGCCGGCCGGCGCCTGCCTGATCGACACGCCTGGCATGCGCGAGCTGAAGCCGACCGGTGAGGAAGCGCTGAGCGAAGGCGGTTTCTCCGACGTGGAAGCGCTGTCGGCGCAGTGCCGTTTCCGCGACTGCGCGCACCAGCGTGAGCCGGGCTGTGCGATCCGTGCGGCCATCGACGATGGCACGCTGGATGAAGAGCGTCTGCTGAACTACTTCAAGCTGAAGGAAGAAGTGGCGGCCGCAGCGGCCAAGCTGGCGGTGCGCCAGGCGCAGCAGGCCATCGAGCGCAAGCACGTGGGCAAGGGCGCGCAGTGGCGCCCTGGCGGAAAAGGCGGCCGCCGGTAACCCACGCCGGGTAGAGCCACCCCATGGGTGGCTGATCTGCGATCCGGCACCGCGCAGCCATCCGGGGTTGCGTGCGGCCACCTGCGATCAAGCGCAGCCACCCATGGGGTGGCTCTACCGGTTTGTGTGGGATTTCGTGCAGCCACCCATGGGGTGTCTCTACCGGTTTGTTTGGGATTTTGTGCAGCCACCCATGGGGTGGCTCTACCGGTTGTCTGGGATTTTGTGCAGCCACCCATGGGGTGGCTCTACCGGTTGTCTGGGATTTTGTGCAGCCACCCATGGGGTGGCTCTACCGGTTTGTTTGGGATTTCGTGCAGCCACCCATGGGGTGGCTCTACCCTTGCGGTTGGGTTGCGTGCGGCTGCCGCTGGGGTGGGGCGGCCACGATCGGGCGCTGTACGGCGGCCGTGGTGCGGGGGCGGGTAGAGCCACCCCATGGGTGGCTGCTATTGTCCGCCCATGGACACACCGATGACCGTGGATCGTGAGGTGGCCCACCACACCGCGCTCGATGCGCAGCTGGTGGAGGCGGTGGGCGGCATCAAGCTGCTCGGGCTCACCAGTTGGCCAGCCGCGCTGCAGGCGCCGTTCCTGGCCAGCGTGGCGCGCGGCAACCCGGTGCTGCCCCAGGTGAGCTATCCGAAACTGGACTTCAGCGACACGCGCCGCGCCCTGGCCGGAATCAGCGCCCAGTGCGATCCCGCGCACCCCATCGGCCTGTACGTGCAGCGCTCGGCGCACAGCTGGGACCTGGCCGCCGGCCTTCTGGAATCCCTGGGCACCGCCGCGGTGGACCACTACTCGGTGGAGCTGTTCGGCGCGCCCGAGCACCCGCTGCCCGGCAACGGCCCCAGCACCCGCGAGGCGGCCCGTCACTTCATCCAGATCGCGCAGGAGCTGGACCACGAGCTGCTCGCCCCGGAAGAACAGGTGCCGGTCTCGGCCACCGCGCTGCAGTTGCAATTGCAGGGCGACCTGGATGCCTTCTTCGAATCGCGCATCATCAGCGTGCAGCTCGACCCGGAGCTGATTTCCAAGGCGGCCGCCGGTCCCACCCGCATCCGCCTGCGCACCAGCGCCCGCTTCAGTGCCTACGACCGTGCGCAGCTGTTCCACCACGAAGCGCTGGTGCATTCGCTGACCGCGCTCAACGGCCGCGAGCAGCCGCACCTGCCCAGCCTGGCGTTGTCCTCGCCCCGGGTTACCGCCACCCAGGAAGGGCTGGCCACGTTCGCCGAGCAGATCACCGGCAGCATCGACATCGAACGCCTCAAGCGCATCAGCCTGCGCACCGAAGCCATTGCGATGGCGCGCGAAGGCGCCGATTTCATCCAGGTGTTCCGCTACTTCTGCGACGCCGGGCAGAACAACGAAGAAAGCTTCGCGTCGGCCCAGCGCGTGTTCCGCGGCGTGCCACCGACCGGCGGCGCGGCGTTCACCAAAGACACCGTGTACCTGCGCGGGCTGGTGTCGGTGCACACCTTCTTCCGCCACATGCTGGCCGAAGACCGCCTGCAGGTCTGCCGGTGGCTGTTTGCCGGCAAGATGTCGCTGCAGGATGCCATCGCCTTCGCACCGCTGTTCGAAGAAGGCATCCTGCGCCCGCCGCGCTGGCTGCCGCATTGGGTCAGCCGCGCCAACGGCCTGGCCGGCATGCTGGCGTTTTCGCTGTTCGCCAACCGCATCCGCATGGACCAGCTGGCCGCCGAGTAGGTCACCACCGGTGGTGGTGACCTGCCTGAGGCGTCAGCACCCACGGTGGTGCCCTACGCCTGCGGGTTCGCTTCTTCCCAGGCGATATGCACGTCGGCCAGCTCGTACAGCTGCTCGACCAGTGCCATCGGCAGGCCGTCGTCGTAGTCTTCGTCGTAGGCCTCATCGAACGGATCGATGTAATGCTCGCCGTCCACGGCCTGCAGCATCTGCGCCGGCATCCGCTGCAGCTCGTCGGCCGAATGCTCGTTCGGGCCCGCACCGTCCCACCGGGTCGGATCGAAGCCGATGCCATGGTCGGCATAGAACCCGCCCAGGAAGCGCTGCTGCACCAGGCCGATGAACTGGTGGGTGTCGCGATCGTAGTCAGGCACATCGTCCAGCGATTCGTACTGCGCATGCGAGCCCGCACCCACGCTCCAGAACAGCATCAGCGCGGTGGCGCGGTCCAGATCGGGCTGGTCGGCCAGCCATTCTAGCGCGCGCTGGTTGTCACCGTAGTTGGAGCGCGCCACATAGAGATGCCGCTGTTCGGGCGTGGCCTGCACCAGATGCGCGTGCAGCAGCGCCCATTTGGCGGCTTCGTAGTCCTGTTCGTTCATTGCCTGCTGTCCCTGCCGTTGCGGTAAGGCGTGCATTGTACGTGCGGTGCGCGCGGGGTGCGTGCGCGCGTGGTTTCGCGCGTTGGGTCGCATTTCATATGCCGCACCCCGTGGCGTAAGAATCCTTTCATGTTGCGCTCGCATGATGGTCACGCACCTGCAGTGCGCAGGTCATCACCCCCCACGCAACGGATTACCATGCTTACCCGACCCCTGACGATCGCCGTGGCGATTGCGCTGTGCGCCGCCAATGCCCACGCTGCCGACGTAGCCGCCAACGCGGGCCCCGATGCCACCGTTGCGCTCAGCGCGCAGACCCTGGACACCGTGTCGGTGATCGGCCAGGGCGAAACCCGCCAGGTGCAGCGCATCGGCACGGTGGACAAGCAGGTGCTGCCGCCGGGCACCAGCGGCCAGAAGATCCTCGACCGCCTGCCGGGCGTGTCGGTGCAGTCCAACGATGCCTTCGGCGCCAACGAGGAATCGCAGAGCATCACCCTGCGCGGCTTCGACAAAAGCCGCCTGGGCTACACGCTGGATGGCATCCCGCTGGGCGACAACAGCTACGGCAACTACAACGGCCTGAGCATCGCGCGCGCCCTGATCGCCGAAAACCTGGCCGGGGCGGAATTGTCGCAGGGTATCGGCTCGCTGGGCGTGGCGTCCACCAGCAACCTGGGCGGCACCATCCAGTATTTCTCGCAGGACCCGTCCACCGAGTTCGGCGGCCGTGCCAGCGTGACCGTGGGCGACGACAACCAGCGCCGTGGCTACCTGCGCGTGGACACCGGCGACCTCAACGGCTTCTCGGCCTACGTGTCCGGCGTGCACCAGGATTCGGACATGTGGGCCGCGCCGTACCAGAACCAGACCACGCGCCAGTTCAATGCCAAGGCCGTGTGGAACGTGGGCGACCACCGCTTCGGTGCGTTCGCCGCCACCTCGCGGGTGAGCCAGGCCAACTACGCCTACCTGTCCAAGGACATGCTGCGGCGCGGCCTGGGCTATGACTGGAACATCTACGCCCCGGACTGGGACCGCGCCGTGGCCGCCGCCTACTGCGCACCGGGCACCTACAACGCGCAGAAGTGTGCCTTCAGCGGCGGCGTCAACAGCATCGACGATGCCTACTACCAGAGCCGCGCGCTGCGCGACGACAACCTGTATTCGCTGGATGCCGACCTGGCGCTGGGCGACACCGCGCGCCTGAAGCTGCTCGGCTACCACCATGAAAACCGCGGCCAGGGCCACTGGTGGGCGCCGGGCCAGCCGTCCTACCCGGGCACGGCGCAGGCGCTGCCGATTTCCATCCGCAGCACCAACTACACCATCAACCGCCAGGGCATCACCGCCGCGCTGAGCTGGCAGTGGGGCATCCATGAACTGGAAGCGGGCCTGTGGTACGAGCGCAACGACCACAACGTGGAGCGCAATTTCTATTACATCACCGGTCCGTTCCTGGATGACGCCTACCTCAACTACCCGAACCGCCGCCTGTTCGACCAGGACTTCGACATCCGCACGCGCCAGTTCTACGTGCAGGACCGCATGCGCTTCCTGGATGACCGCCTGACCGTTGATGTGGGCATCAAGAGCCCCAACACCCGCATGACCGCCAACGCCAAGCCGGGCACCGAGGCCAGCTACGCCTCGGGCACGCTGACCGCCAAGGAATCGGTACTGCCGCAGGCCGGTATCGGCTTCAAGCTCAGCCCGAACCAGGAGCTGTTCGCCTCGTACTCGGAGAACATCGCCGCGTTCGTGGGCGGTGGCAGCGGCGGCCCGCTGCAGGTGTCGCCGGAATCATTCGCGGCCAGCGCCGGGTTGGAGCCGGAGAAGTCGAAGACGCTGGAAGCGGGCTTCCGCACCTTCGGTGAGAAGTACCAGGCCTCGATCGCGGCGTACCACGTCATGTTCGACAACCGCCTGCTCTCGCTCAACCCGTGCACCAGCATCGAGGTGGGCACGCGTCCGGAGTGCATCACCCGCTTCATCAACGTGGGCTCGGTGAAGAGCCGCGGTGCCGAGCTGACCTTCATCCTCAAGCCGGTGGATGGCCTGCAGTGGTACAACGCACTGTCGTGGAACAAGACCACCTACGAGGACAACTACACCTCCGGCGGGGCGATCGTGCCGGTGGCCGGCAAGATCACCGTGGACACCCCGCAGCGCATGGCGTCCAGTGAAATCAGCTGGAACCGCGATGGCTACTTCGCCAGCCTGCGCGCCAAGTACACCGGCAAGCGCTATTACACCTACACCAACGACCAGTCGGTGGCAGGCGTGACCACCTTCGATGCGGGCGTGGGCTATTCGTTCGGCCCCGGCCTGGGCCTGCGCGACGTCAAGGTGTCGCTCAACGCGACCAACCTGACCAACAAGCGCTACGCCGGCCAGCTGAGCTCGTTCGCCCCGACCGACCCGACCGGTACCCGCTACGCGATCCACGCCAGCGCCCCGCGCCAGGTGTTCATGACGGTGGCAGCGGAGTTCTGACCGGCGCGGTTACCACCGACCGACCCTCACGGTAGCCACCGACCGTTGGTCGGTGGCAGGTGGGGTTTGCATGTGTGCCGACCAGCGGTCGGCACCCACCGGTACGTAATGCAAACCCCGGCGGGACGTTGACGAAAAAAAGAAGCCGCAACGCCTCTCAGCGTCGCGGCCACCTCGTGGGGGAGGTCACGCGTCAACCGGACGCGTCAAGCTTCAGAACATGTGCAGGCCACCGTTCACCGCATAATCCGCGCCGGTCACATACGCCGCATCATCGGAGGCCAGCCACGCACACAGGCTGGCCACTTCTTCCGGCTTGCCCAGGCGGCGGATCGGCACCGAGCCGGCCAACCGGTCCAGCACGTCCGGCGGGAAACTGCTGATCGACTGGCTGGCGATGTAGCCCGGCGAAATCGTATTGACCGTCACCCCGCGGGTGGCCACCTCATTGGCCAGCGCCCGGCTGAAGCCATGCATGGCCGCCTTGGCGGTGGCGAAGTTGACCTGGCCGATCTGGCCCTTGTGCGCGCTTACCGAGCCGATGTTCACGATCCGGCCCCAGCCGCGCGCGGCCATGCCGTCGATGACCTGCTTGGTGATGTTGAACAGCGCATGCAGGTTCGAGCCCATCACCGCGTTCCAGTCGTCCGGGCTCATCTGCCGGAACAGCACGTCGCGGCTGCCGCCGGCGTTGTTGACCAGCACGTCGATCTCGCCGACCTCGGCCTTGACCTTGGCGAAGGCCGCCACGGTCGAGGACCAGTCCGCGGCGTTGCCCTCGGAGTCGATGAAATCGAAGCCCAGCTCGCGCTGTTCGCGCAGCCAGCCGGCCTTGCGCGGCGAGTTCGGTGCGCAGCCGGCCACCACGGTGTGGCCGTTGCGGGCCAGCTTCTGGCAGATGGCAGTGCCGACACTGCCCATACCGCTGGTGACGTAGGCGATGCGAAGGGTCATGGCAGAACGCTCCTTGGTAGGCGGATCAGGACGCAAGCGGGTACAGGCCGAACAGCAGGCCGCCGAGCATCAGCAGCATCGAGATGGCGATGGCCCACTTCAGGGTGAACTTCTGGTGGTCGGCGAACTCCACCTTGGCCAGGCCCACCAGCAGGTAGGTCGAGGGCACCAGCGGGCTGAGCAGGTGCACCGGCTGGCCGGCCAGCGAGGCGCGGGCCATCTCCACCGGGGTGATGCCGTAGTTGCCGGCCGCCTCGGACAGGATCGGCAGCACGCCGAAGTAGAAGGCGTCGTTGGACATGAAGAAGGTGAACGGCATCGAGGCGATCGCGGTGATCACCGCCAGGTACGGGCCCCAGCTGTCGGGGATGATCGCCAGGAAGCTGTGCGACATCGCCTCCACCATGCCGGTGTTGTTGAGGATGCCGGTGAAGATGCCCGCGGCGAAGATCAGCGCCACCACCGACAGCACGTTGCCGGCGTGGTTGACCACGCGGCGGCGCTGCTCGGCCAGGTTCGGATAGTTGATCACCAGTGCGATGGCGAAGCCGACCATGAACAGCACCGGCATCGGCAGCACGCCCATGATCAGCGCGGTCATCAGCGCCAGGGTCAGGGCCAGGTTCACCCATAGCAGCTTCGGCCGTTTGGTGTCTTCGGCGTCTTCCACCGTGGGCAGCGCGTTGCCGTCATCGGACACGCTGTTGTCCATCCAGCTGCCCCCCTGCGGCAGGCTGACCACGCCCAGGCGGCGGCGCTCCTTCAGGCCCAGGTACCAGGCCAGCAGCAGCACGCCGGCGCAGGCGATCACCATCGAGGGAATCAGCGGCACGAACACGTCGGCCGGGTCCACGTGCAGCGCAGTGGCCGCGCGTGCGGTCGGACCGCCCCACGGGGTGAGGTTCATCACGCCGCCGGCGAGGATGGTCACGCAGGTCATGTTCAACGCGTTCATGCCCAGCCGCTGGTACAGCGGCAGCATCGCCGACACGGTAATCATGTAGGTGGTCGACCCGTCGCCGTCGAGCGAGATCAGCATCGCCAGGATCGCCGTGCCCAGCACGATCTTCATCGGGTCGCCCTTGACGAAGCGCAGGATGATCCGCACCAGCGGGTCGAACAGGCCCGCGTCGATCATCACCCCGAAGTACAGGATGGCGAACATCAACATCACGCCGGTCGGCGCGATCTTCTTGATGCCTTCCAGCATCATCTCGTCGATGTCGGCACCGAAGCCGCCCAGCAGCGCGAAGATGATCGGAATGGTGATCAGGGCAACAAGGGGCGACAGCCGTTTGCTCATGATCAAGTACATGAACGTAATGACCATGCCAAAGCCGAGGATGCTGAGCATCATCTGCAGACTCCTGGAGAGGTAGTGCGGAAGGAAGAAATCAGAAATCGAACTGCAGGCGGCCGGTCACTGCACGGGTACGGTCCACCGTGGTCGCGGCCAGGCGGTCGCGGTTGCGGCTTTCGATCAGGTTGAGCATGAAGCGCAGGTTCGGGCGCATGTACCAGTTGCCGCCCAGCGTCCATGCCTCGGTCTGTGCATCCCGCAAGTCCGGCTGGCCGATGAGGTGCTGGTCGCCGCGCATCTGGTCGTAGCGCAGCGCCACTTCGACGGCGCCGGCGGGGTGCTGGAAATCCTTGACCCGGCCGAACCGGCCGGTCTTGCGGTCGTACACGCGCGACTCGCCGGTGACGAACCAGCTCACCAGACCGTAGCCGGCCATCACCTTGCCGCGCTGGCTGCCGTCGTCGAAGGTGGCACCGCTGAACTCGCCCTGCCAGGACAACGGGCCGCGCACCTGCGCGTATTCCAGCGACCACTTGTTGACGTCGGTGTCGCGGCCGGCCGAGAAGTCGACCAGGGTCAGGCGGCTGTTGTCGGACAGGTGGCCGGCCGGGCGCGGGCGGATCCTCAGCCCGGGTACGCCGTTGGCGCCGGGATTGTCGTAGCGCTCGTGAGCCAGCGACAGGCCCAGGTGCAGCACCTCGCCGGCGGTGGCGCCCGGTGCCCAGGTGGCGCGGCCACCGGCCGCGCGGCCCTTGACCTGCCAGGCGTCGATGCTCTCCAGGCTGTAGGCGCTGGCCGCCCAGGTCATGTCACCGTGCGCGGCCTGCCACGAGGCACCCAGCCGGTACAGCGGGGCCAGCGTGGTGCCGGCGTTGCCGCGTTCCAGGAAGGTGCCGTAGTTGGAACTGGTGCGGTCGTCCAGCGAGAAGAACTGCTTGAACTGGCCCACGGTGAGCTTGCCGGCGTCACCGAAGCTGCGGCTGACGAACACGTCCTTGGCTTCCACCCGGTCACCGGAGAAGTCGGCTTCCAGCTTGTAGTCCACCACGAAGAACTTGCCCGACACGTCCACCCAGGCACGGCGGATCTCGGTGTCGTCCTTGTTGGGGGTGCCGCGGCTGTCGTTGCTGAAGTCGGCGAAATCCAGGTGCAGGCGGCCGCCAACGGTAGCGGTGACCGGGCGTTCATCGTCGGTGCCCTCGGCGGCCCAGACCGGCGCGGTCAGCAACAGCAGGGTGCAGGCAGCCGGCGTGCGCCAGCGCAGTGAGTTCAGTTCCACGGACCCTCCCAGGTACGTCAGTGCGGTGATGTCGGCAATGGCGTGGCAGGGGACTGCGACGCGATGGCGCAGCCTAGTGCCGGGAAGCTGTCATCCACCTGTCAGGGGTTTGTGCACTGCAGCGAAGCCCACGGCAGCGGCCGCTCGCGCTAGCATTCGTGCACCTTCGACGAATTGACCCGATGCGCCTGCTGCTGGTGGAAGACAACCCGGACCTGGCCGATGCCATCGTCCGCCGCATGCGCCGCAGTGGGCACGCGGTGGACTGGCAGAGCGACGGGCTGGCCGCGGCCAGCGTGCTGCGCTACCAGAGCTTCGACCTGGTGGTGCTGGACATCGGCCTACCCAAGCTGGATGGCCTGCGCGTGCTGGCCGGCATGCGCGAGCGCGGCGACAGCACCCCGGTGCTGATGCTGACCGCGCGCGACGGCATTGAAGACCGGGTGCAGGCGCTGGACGTGGGCGCGGACGACTACCTGGGCAAACCGTTCGATTTCCGCGAATTCGAGGCGCGCTGCCGGGTGCTGCTGCGGCGCACCCGCGGCCAGGCCAGCGAAGTGGTGCAGATCGGCACGTTCCAGTTCGACAACGCCTCGCACCGGGTCAGCCTGGACGGCCAGCCGATCGAACTGCCCAACCGCGAATACCGCCTGCTGGAAATCCTGATGGGCCGGCTGGGCCAGGTGGTGGGCAAGGATGAGATTGGCAACGGTCTGTTCGGCTTCGATGACGAGGCCGGCCCCAACGCGATCGAACTCTACGTGGGCCGCCTGCGTCGCAAGCTGGCCGACGCACCGCTGCGGATCGTCACCGTGCGCGGCAGCGGCTACCTGCTCGAAGCGCTGGGCGACGACGCCGGCAGTGCAGGCGGCGATGACGACTGACCCGCGCACCTCCGGTTCGATCCGGCACACGCTGTGGCTGTACCTGGGCGCGTTCCTGGCGCTGTTCGCGGTGGCGTTGCTGTTCGGCGCACGCGCCTACGGGCAACGTGCCGCCAACCGCTCCTATGACCACCTGCTGGTGTCCTCGGCGCTGTCGATCATCGACTCGGTGGCGCTGGTGGAGGCGCAATGGCAGGTGGACCTGCCGTATGCCGCGCTGGACCTGCTGGCCATGGCACCGGAGGACCGCGTGTTCTACCGCGTGTCCGACGCACGCGACCAGACGGTGACCGGGTACGCGGATCTGCCGCTGCCGCCGCACGCGCCCAGCGACCGCCCACAGCTGTTCGATGCCCCCTACAGCGGCGAGCAGGTGCGGTTCGTGGTGGTGGCGCGGCGGGTGTCCTCGCCGTCGGCGCAGGGCGAGGTTCGGGTGCAGGTGGGCCAGACCCGGCGCGCCCGTGAAGCGCTGGCGCAGGACATGGTCACCCGTGCGTTGCTGGCCATCGCGGTGCTGTCGCTGCTGTCGCTGGCCCTGGTGGGGCTCGGCGTGCACCGCGCGCTGCGCCCGCTGGTGCGGATGGAGCGCGAGCTGGCCCGTCGCGAACCGTCCGACCTGAAACCGCTCGACGCCAGCGTGCCGCGCGAGATGGACAAGATGGTGGGCGCATTGAACCACTTCATGGGCCGCCTGCAGGGCAGCAATGAAACCCTGCGGGCGTTCATGGCCGAGGCCGCGCACCAGATGCGCACGCCGCTGGCCGCGCTGCGCGCGCAGGCGCAGCTGGCCCTGGACGAGGAGGATCCCGAGGACATGCGGCGCAGCCTGCACGCCATCGAGCGCAACGCCACCCACATGAGCCGCCTGCTCAACCAGCTGCTCAGCGATGCCAGCGTGATCCACCGCGCCAACCTGCAGCGCTTCGCCCCGGTGGACCTGGCCGAAACCGTGCACCAGGCGCTGCACGAAGCACTGCCGCAGGCACTGCCGGCCCCGCGCGTGCAGCTGGCGGTGAGTGCCCAGGCGGCCTGGATACACGGCGACGCACTGCTGCTGCGCGAGGCCATCAAGAACCTGATCGACAACGCCCTCAAGTACGGCGGCGACGGTGCGCTGCAGGTGGCGCTGACCGAAGAGGCGCAGCATTGGGTGCTGACCATCGCCGACCACGGCCCGGGCATTGCCGCGGCCGATGCCGAGCGCGTGTTCGAGCGGTTCGCACGTGGTGAAGGGGCCGCCGCCGGCGGCGCCGGACTGGGGCTGGCCATCGTCAAGCGCGTGGTGGACAGCCATGGGGGCCAGATCGACCTGAGCAACCGCGTCGGAGGGGGCCTGGTGGCCACCATCCGCCTGCCGAGGATGCATGCATGAAGTACGCGTGGTTGTTGCTGTTGCTGACGTTGGGGGCAGGCCCGGTGCTGGCCGCGCCGGGCGATGTGCAGCGGTTCCCGGCCAAGGGCCCGGCGGTGGCGAAGCTGCGCATCCATGGCTCGACCGACATCGAGGTGTTCGCCACGGTGATTGCCGATTACCAGCGCCTGCACCCGGGCACCGAAATCCTCTACGAGGATGTGATCACCCAGGACATCTACGCGCGCTACCTGCGCGACCGCAGTGGCCCGCAGGCGCCGGACATGCTGATCAGCAGCGGCATGGACCTGCAGACCAAGCTGGTCAACGACGGCCACGCGCTGCCGCATCGCTCGGTGCAGACCGACGCCTTGCCCGCCTGGGCGCAGTGGCGCCACGAGGCCTTCGGGATCAGCTACGAGCCGGTGGCCATCGTCTACAACACCCGCACCCTGCCGGCCGCGCGGGTACCGCACACGCGCCGGCAACTGCTGGAACTACTGCGCGCCCCGGACGCGCCGCTGCAGGGCAGGGTGGGCACCTACGACGTGGAGCGCAGCAGCGTGGGCTACCTGCTGGCCACCCAGGACGGCCAGCGCGGCAGCATTGCCGGTGCGCTGCTGGGCGCGTTGGGCGACAACGGCGTGCACCTGGAAGAACGCACCGGCGTGCTGCTCGACCAGGTCAGCAGCGGCAAACTGTCCCTGGTCTACAACGTGCTGGGCTCCTACGCGCAGGCACGTATCGAAGCCGGCGCACCGCTGGGCATCGTTGAACCGGAGGACTACACGCTGGTGGTACTGCGCACCGCGGTGATTCCGCGCAGCAGCCCGCATCCGGACGAGGCGCGACGCTTCCTCGACTACCTGCTGTCGCCCCGCGGCCAGCGGGTACTCTCGCGCGAAGCCCGGCTGATGCCGATCCTGCCCGCACAGGGCCAGCAACGCGGCCGCTCGCCCGAACGCAGCTACCGCCCCATCCAGCTCGGCCCGGGCCTGCTCGTGTACCTGGACGGCCTCAAGCGCCGCCAGTTCCTCGACGCCTGGCGCGGCAGCATGCGGCAGCACGACGACCGCTGACAACCGCACCCGCGTAGCGCCGGGCTCTGCCCGACAACCCCACAACGATCCACGTAGCGCCGGGCTCTGCCCGGCAACGCCATGCCAACGATCCCCACGTAGTGCCGGGCTCTGCCCGGCAACCCCATAACAACGATCCCGCGTAGCGCCGGGCTCTGCCCGGCAACCCCATGACAACGATCCCCACGTAGCGCCGGGCTCTGCCCGGCAACGGCATTACAATTGACCGCATGAGCGAACTCACCGTCCTGATCGCCGACGACCACCCGCTGCTGCGCGCGGCCGTCGTCCATTCCCTGCGCCAATCGCTGCCGCAGGCGCAGGTGATCGAAGTGGCCAGCGCCGCCACGCTGGAAACCGCGCTGGACCAGCACCCGGAAATCGAACTGGTGCTGCTGGACCTGACCATGCCCGGCGCCCGCGGGTTTTCCTCGCTGCTGCACGTCCGCGGCGCGCACCCGGACATCCCGGTGGTCATCGTCTCCTCCAACGACCACCCCCGCGTGATCCGCCGTGCCCAGCAGTTCGGCGCGGCCGGCTTCATTCCCAAATCCGCCCCTGCCGAAACCATCGGCCAGGCGGTGGCGGCGGTGCTCGATGGCGGGATCTGGTTCCCGGCCATGGCACCGGAGCGCTCGGAGTCCGACGCGCTGCTAGCCGCACGCCTGGCCCAGCTCACCCCGCAGCAGTTCCGCGTGCTGCTGTGCCTGGCCGACGGCCTGCTCAACAAGCAGATCGCCTACGAACTGGGCCTGGCCGAAAACACGGTGAAGGTGCACGTCACCGCGATCCTGAAAAAGCTCGACTGCCACAGCCGCACCCAAGCCGCAGTGCTGGTGAAGGCGCTGGAGCCGGAAGGCGATGCCGGCGCAGGGCTGGACGGCTGACGCGCGAACCGCGATGCGTTGATGGAGGTAAGGTCGCATCCCGATCGACTGCCGAAAACCTGCGCAGCGTTCGGTGGTGGCATGACCTTGTGTCGAAGGCGGCTTCGTCGCAGATCATGCGTTCGCCGCGCGGATCAGCAAGGTCGGCAGTCGTTTGGGAACCGACCCTACCGCCGCAGCGCATCACGAACGTCACTGATGTGTGGGCCGAGGCAGGGTCGCATCTGCGGCATGCCGTGCCGGAGAAAATGCGCGGCCGGTTCATGCCCTGTGCCTTACCAACACCTGCGTCATCAACGCCCGCAACGCCGGTGGCCGTACCGGCTTGGACAGGAACCCCCACCCGTTCTCCACGGCCTGCGCCTTCAATGCGTCGTCGCGTTCAGCGGTGACCAGGATCACCGGCGGGCGCGCCTGCCACAGGTCACACAGCGCGTCGTACAAATCCGGGCCATGCCACTGGCCCATGCGCACGTCCAGCAGCAGCAACTGCGGCACGTTGAGCGCCGAGGCGATCTCCAACGCCGCCTGCGGGCCGTCGGCCAGCTCCACCGCGCAGCCCCAGCGCTCCAGCAGCGCGCGGGTGGCGGCGCACACGCGCGGGTCATCGTCGATGCTCCACACCCGGCAATGGCGCAACGGGCTGTCATCGCCGGCATCAGCGGACACGGCTGGCACCGGCGTCGGTGCCGGGATCGACGCCGCATCGCCCAGCGGCACGCTGACCGCGAACACGCTGCCGCGGCCCAGCGTGGAGCTCAGGTGGATGCCGTGGCCCAGCAGGCGGCCAATGCGTTCGACGATGGCCAGGCCCAGCCCGGCACCGCGCTCCTGTTCGACGCCGTCGTCCAGTCGGCGGAACTCTTCGAAGATCTCGCCCTGCAGGCTTTCCGGAATGCCCGGGCCCTGGTCGTGCACCTCGATGCGCAGCTGGTCGCCCACGCGCCGGCAGCCCAGCAGCACGCGCCCCCGCGGGGTGTAACGCAGCGCGTTGGACAGGAAATTCTGCAGGATCCGGCGCAGCAGCGCCTCGTCGCTGACCACCACCGCGCGGGTGTCCACCCAGCGCAGCTGCAGGCCGCGGCTATCGGCGGCAATGCCGAATTCGCGTGCCAGCGTTTCCAGCAGCGGCGACAGCGCGAACGCCTGCACCTGGGTCTGCAACGCGCCCGATTCCAGCCGGGAAATATCCAGCAGGCTGGTCAGGATCGCATCCTGCGCGGCCAGCGCCGCATCCACGTGTTCGCTCAACTCGCGCGCATCGCCCGCCAGCTTGCCGCGCAGCACCGACACGAACATGCGCGCGGCGTTCAAGGGCTGCAGCAGGTCGTGCACCGCCGAGGCCACGAAGCGGCTCTTGTAGCGGTTGGCGCGCTCGGCCTCGCGGCGCGCCTCGTCCAGGTCGCGGGTACGCTCGGCCACGCGGTGCTCCAGCGCATCGGCCAGCGAGCGCAGTTCACGCGCGGTGTTCTTGTAGGCGGTGATGTCGGCGTAGCTGGTGACAAAGCCGCCATCGGGCAGCGGATTGCCGCGGATCTCCAGCACGGTGCCGTCGTCCTTCTCGCTCTCGCGCATGTGCGGGCGGCCGCTGCGCAGGTGATTCAGGCGGCGCTCGATGGCTTCGTCGATCGGCCCCGGGCCCAGCAGGCCACGGCGTGCGTTGTAGCGGAAGATCTCCTCGATGGGGCGACCTTCGCGGATCAGGCCGGCCGGGAACTTGAACAGTTCCAGGTAGCGCGCATTCCAGGCCACCAGCTTCTGCGCGTTGTCGATCACCACCACGCCCTGCGGCAGGTGGGCCAGGCTGCGGCTGAGCCCGCTGTCGGCCTGCTGGGCGGCCTGCAGCACGCCGTCCTGCGCGGTGCGCAGCTCCTCGGCATGCTGGGCAAGCACGGTTTCCAGCTCACGCCGGCTGCGCTGCCGATGCGCATCCAGGCGCCGCCGCTGCTGCACGAACAGCACCAGGAAGCCCAGCGCCAGCCACGCCGCGCCGCCGCCGATGGCCGCACTGCGCCCGGCGCTGGTGGCCGCGCCGGCATCGTGCAGCAGGTGCAGGTTCCAGTGCTCTTCGGGCAAGGCCAGGCTCTGCCACAGCATCGGCCCGGGCAGCACCGGGTCGAGCAGGCGCACCATGCGCCCGCCGTTCTCAAGCACATCTTCGGTGCGCACCCGCAGCGGCTGCAGCGAGCGGTCGGCGTACTGCCGCGCCTCCAGCATCTCGCGACGCTCGCCCGGCCCCAACGGGCGCAGCAGACGGTAGCGCCAGGCATCGCGGTTGGCCAGGAACACCACGTCGTGCTCGTCGCTGGCCAGCACCACGTCCGGGCTGGACAGCCATTCCTGTTCCAGTGCCGATAGTTCGATCTTGATCACCACCACGCCGATGCGCCGGCCGTCTTCCTCGATGGCCTGCGACAGGAAGTAGCCGGGCACGCCGGTGGTCATGCCGATGCCGTAGAAGCGGCCACGGCCGGTGGCCAATGCCTGGCGGTAATAGGGGCGGTAGCTGTAGTCCTCGCCCACGTTGCTGCTGCGCTGGTCCCAGTTGCTGGCGGCCACGGCCACGCCGTCGTGCCCGACCAGGGTCAGGGTGGAGGCGCGGGTGACCTGGTTGGCACGCTGCAGTTTCAGGTTCAGGCGCTGCCGGGCGGCGGCGTCGGGCACCTGCAGCAGCGCGCGGCGCAGGTCCGGGTCCAGTGCCAGCACCTGCGGCAGGGTGCCGAAGCGGTCGATGCGTTGTTGCAGGCCCTGGCCGTACAGTTCCAGCTGGCGCTGCACCTGCGCGCTTTCGGTGGCCAGCGCACGGCGCCACGCATAGTGCCCGGCGGCGGCCGCGCACAGCACGGTACCGCCGATCATCAGCAGCAGGGTGAGCAACAGGGTGCGGTGGCGGCCGAGCCAGTACATGGCGGCAGTCTACGGTCGTGCGGCGGGCGCGGTGTACACGCCCGCCGCGATGCCGATCAGAAGTGCATCTGGGCGCGCAGTTCGAAGATTTCCGGCGTGGTGTGCACGCCGCGACGGCTGGCGTCGGCCTTGACGTAGTTGGCCTGGAACTTGAAGTGGCTGGTGAGGTACCAGTTGGCGCCCAGGGTCCAGTCGTGCTGGCGGCCACCGAAGACATCGGCGTCGTCCAGGTCCAGGCGGCTGTAACGGGCCACCAGTTCCACCGCGCCGTAGTCGTGGGCCGGCTTGATGTTGGCCACCGCGCCCGCGCTGTATGGACGCGATTCGCCGGTGAGCACCCAGCTGGCCATGGCGTACTGGCCGTTGCCGGTGTAGTCCGGCTTGCCCTCACGGGTCACGGTGGTCTGCAGCGCTTCGGCCTGCAGCGAGAACGGGCCGCGGATCCAGATGCCTTCCAGGCCGGTACGGCGGATCTGGTCGGCGGTGGCCAGCGCGCCCGAATCCACCAGGCGGATGTCGGTCAGGCCGGCTTCCGGACGGGCGCGCAGGCGGGCGCTGGCCTCGTGGTGCACGTCGCGGCCATCGCGGTAACCACGCGGGTTTTCCTGCGAGTAGGCCAAGCCCAGGTGCAGCACGTCGCCGGCGGCCTTGACCGGGGTCCACACCGCACGCACGGCCTGGGTGGTGCCGGGGTTGTCGCCCTGCAGGTCCTTGCCGCCGTAGGCGCCTGCCTGCAGCAGGTACTGCGGGCGTTCCAGCACCCATTCGGCACCGGTGCGGCGGCCTTCGTAGAACGCCTGCACGGGCAGGGCGGTTTCCAGGAAGCTGCCGGCGCGCGAGGAGGTGCCCGCGTCCAGGCCCACCGGGGTCTTCATGTAGCCGAAGCGGAAACGGCCGATGTCGCTGCCGAAGAAGGCCTTGCTCTCAAAACGCACGAACACGTCCAGCCAGGTGTCGGCCTGGAAGTCGTAATACACCATCGCGTCGTACACGCCCTTCTTCTTCAGGGTGGCGCCGAATTCCTTGCGGCGCACCGCGTCATCGTCTTCGATGCCGCTGTTGCCGGAAAAATCGTTGAGGTCGTAGGCGATGTTGGCGGTGGCAGCCAGTTCGGTGCCATCGCTGAAGGCGACCTTGGTCGGCCAGTTGTCGAAGTCGGCGGCCGAAGCCAGGGCGGGGGTAGCAGCCAGGCACAGGGCCAGCAGGGTCGGGGTCGGGCGCATGGACGTGCAGCTCTCTCTTTGAGACGGGACAGGACAACAACGGCCGCAGCGCCGGAAACTGTTGCCCAGCCGGGCCGCGCGCGTCACTTGCCGCCGTGGGGGAGGGCGGTGTGGGGCGCAGTGTAGGCACCCAACGCCACCTGAACCGGGGGGCTAGTACCAATAGGTTATCTGCGCGGCGGTGACTCGCGCGTACAAATGCGTCCATCCGCCGCGACCCTCGATGCACGATCCGGGCTGCGGTGTTCCCCACGGAACCGGCCCGCACACGTGCAGGCCGGACGCGCCGATACCGTCCCTCCGGAGTCCGCCATGCACATTCCCACCGCCGCCCCCGTCGCGGCCAAGCCGCTGCCGTTCTACCGCCAACTGTATTTCCAGGTGGTGGTGGCGATCGTCCTCGGCGCCATCCTGGGCCACTTCGAGCCGGCCTTCGCCGAATCGCTGAAGCCGCTCGGCGATGCCTTCATCAAGCTGGTGAAGATGATCATCGCCCCGGTCATCTTCCTGACCATCGTCACCGGCATCGCCGGCATGACCCACCTGCGCACCGTGGGCCGGGTGTTTGCCAAGTCGATGGCCTACTTCCTGTTCTTCTCCACCCTGGCCCTGATCGTGGGCATGGTGGTGGCGCACGTGGTCCAGCCCGGCGCCGGCATGAACATCAACCCGGCCGACCTGGACCAGACCGCGGTCCACAGCTACGTGGAAAAGTCCCATGAGCTGACCCTGACCGGCTTTGCGATGGACATCATCCCGGCCACCCTGGTCAGCGCCTTCGTCGACGGCAACATCCTGCAGGTGCTGTTCGTGGCGGTGCTGTTCGGCGTGGCCCTGGCCCTGACCGGTGCCAAGGGCCGCCCGGTGCTGACCTTCCTGGAGGCGCTGACCGCCCCGGTGTTCCGCCTGGTCCACATCCTGATGAAGGCCGCCCCGATCGGCGCCTTCGGTGCCATCGCCTTCACCATCGGCAAGTACGGGGTGGGCTCGCTGGTCAACCTGGCCTGGCTGGTGGGCTCGTTCTACCTCACCGCCTTCCTGTTCGTGGCGGTCATCCTGGGCGTGGTCTGCCGCCTGTGCGGGTTCTCGGTGTTCAAGCTGGCCCGTTACCTGAAGGCCGAACTGCTGCTGGTGCTGGGCACCTCCTCGTCGGAGTCGGCGCTGCCGTCGCTGATGGAGAAGATGGAGCGCGCCGGCTGCGCCAAGTCGGTGGTGGGCCTGGTGGTACCCACCGGCTACTCGTTCAACCTGGACGGCACCAACATCTACATGACCCTGGCCGCGCTGTTCATCGCCCAGGCCACCAACACCGAGCTGACCCTGGGCCACCAGATCGCGCTGCTGCTGGTGGCGATGCTGAGCTCCAAGGGCGCTGCCGGCGTCACCGGGGCCGGCTTCATCACCCTGGCCGCCACCCTGGCCGTGGTGCCGGAAGTGCCGGTGGCCGGCATGGCGCTGATCCTGGGCGTGGACCGCTTCATGAGCGAATGCCGCTCGCTGACCAACTTCATTGGCAATGCCGTGGCCACCGTGGTGGTGTCGCGCTGGGAAGGCGCGCTGGACCGCGACCGCCTGGCGCTGGCCCTGGACGGCCGCGAGGCCGAACTGCCGGCGCTGACCACCGACGACCTGCCGTCGCCGCTGACCGCCCCGGCCCGCTGATACCCGTTTGATGCTTGCGTGTGTTGCAGGGCCTGCCCCGTCCCCCCGGATGGCAGGCCCTGATTTTTTGTCCACGTACCGTCGGTGATGCGGGTTGTCATCGCACTGCGCCACGCTGCGCATACGCTGCCGGACGGCGCGAATATGTGCGGTTGCAGCATGATCGCGACAGCGTAGCGACAGGTCCATCCACGCCAACGGGGGTATGATCCCCTGTTCCTCTCGCCCATTCATCTGCAGAAAGCGATGTCCAACGAAGATTTCAAACAGGCTGCCCTCGATTACCACCGCATGTCGCCGCCGGGCAAGATCCGCGTCGCAGCGACCAAGCCGATGCTGACCCAGCGTGATCTGTCGTTGGCGTACTCGCCGGGCGTGGCACACGCCTGCGAGGCGATCATGGCCGACCCGCAGCAGGCCAGCGAACTGACCGCCCGCGGCAACCTGGTCGCCGTCATTTCCAACGGCACCGCCGTGCTGGGCCTGGGCAACATCGGCCCGCTGGCCGGCAAGCCGGTGATGGAAGGCAAGGGCGTGCTGTTCCAGAAGTTCGCCGGCATCGATGTGTTCGACATCGAGATCGACGAGAACGACCCGGACAAGCTGGTCGACATCATCGCCTCGCTGGAGCCGACCTTCGGCGGCATCAACCTGGAAGACATCAAGGCCCCGGAATGCTTCATCGTCGAGCGCAAGCTGCGCGAGCGGATGAACATCCCGGTATTCCATGACGACCAGCACGGCACCGCGATCATCGTCGGTGCCGCGGTGCTCAACGCCATGGTCGTGACCGGCAAGCGCATCGAAGACGTCAAGCTGGCCACCACCGGCATGGGCGCGGCGGGCATCTCCTGCGTCAACATGCTGGTCTCGCTGGGCCTGAAGAAAGAGAACATTCTGGCCTTCGACCGCGACGGCGTGATCCACACCGGCCGCACCGACCTGGACCCGGAAAAGGCGCGTTACGCACGCGACACCGACAAGCGCACGCTGGCCGAGATCGTCGACGGCGCCGATATCTTCCTGGGCCTGTCGGCCCCGGGCATCCTCACCGCGGACATGGTCAAGACCATGGCCAAGGACCCGGTGATCTTCGCGCTGGCCAACCCGACCCCGGAAATCATGCCGGAAGTGGCCCGTTCGGTCCGTCCCGACGCGCTGATCGGCACCGGTCGTTCGGACTACCCGAACCAGATCAACAACGTGCTGTGCTTCCCGTACCTGTTCCGCGGTGCGCTGGACGTGGGTGCCACGGCGATCAACGAGGAAATGAAGATCGCCTGCGTGCACGCGATCGCCGCGATGGCACGCCGCGAGGCCAGCGACCTGGGCTCGGCCTACGGCGATGAGACCCCGAGCTTCGGCCGTGATTACCTGATTCCGCGTCCGTTCGACCGCCGCCTGCTGGTGGAGCTGTCCGCCGCCGTGGCCCAGGCCGCGATGGATTCGGGCGTGGCGACCCGCCCGGTGGCCGACATGGGCGCCTACCGCGAGAAGCTGGCCCAGTTCGTCTACCGCACCAGCCTGATGATGAAGCCGGTGTACGACCGTGCGCGCGCCGACAAGCAGCGCGTCGTCTACGCCGAGGGCGAAGAGGAAGTGGTGCTGCGCGCCGTGCAGAACGTGGTGGATGAAGGGCTGGCCCGTCCGATCCTGATCGGCCGCCCGGACGTCATCGAATCGCGCATCGAGCGCTTGGGCCTGCGCATGAAGGCCGGTGATGATTTCGACATTACCAACATCAACGACGACCCGCGCTTCAACGATTACTGGCAGTACTACCACAACCTCACCGGGCGTCGCGGCGTGACCGTGGCGGCGGCCAAGAACCTGATGCGTTCGCGGCCGACGTTGATCGCCGCGGTGATGGTGGCACGCGGCGAAGCCGACGCCATGCTGACCGGCGTGGTCGGCCGCTTCCACAAGAAGCTGGGCTACGTGCGCAGCGTGTTGCCGCTGGAATCGAAGGTGACCTCGACCTCGGCGATGACCGGCGTGATCAACCAGCAGGGCGTGTTCTTCTTCGTGGACACCCACGTGCAGGAAGACCCGACCGCCGAGCAGATCTGCGAAGCGACCCTGCAGGCGGCCTACCGCATGAAGCTGTTCGGGATCGAACCGAAGGTGGCGCTGCTGTCGCACTCCAACTTCGGCAGCCACGATTCCCGCGACGCGCTGAAGATGCGCACCGTGCGTTCGCTGCTGCTCAAGCGCAACCCGCGCCTGAACGTGGACGGTGAAATGCAGGGCGACACCGCATGGGACGAGGCACTGCGCCAGAAGCTGCTGCCCGACAGCACGCTGAAGGGCCGCGCCAACCTGTTCGTGCTGCCCAACCTGGAAGCGGCCAACATCGCCTACAACCTGGTGCGCGTGTTCACCGACGGCGTGGCGATCGGCCCGATCCTGATGGGCGTGGCCAAGCCGGTGCACATCCTGACCACCAGCGCGACCTCGCGCCGCGTGCTCAACATGACCGCCATCGCGGCCGTGGATGCGCAGATCCGGAAGCAACTGGAGGCCGAGAAGAACGCCTAAGGCGTTCTTCTCCCTGCAGTTGCCAAAACGCGCCCTACGGGGCGCGTTTTTGGTTTCGCGCCGCAAAACCGGTAGCCACCGACGTTGGTCGGCCGGCGTCGTACGCTGCCATACGCACGCCGCACCCCGGTCACCCGCCTGCAACCTGCCGAGGGCCCAATACACCCACGCGGCCCGGCCGCGGCGGCGGGCCACCGGCTCCCGCCGCCCTGGGCCCGACCAGATCCCCCTGCGAGTCCGGAGCCGTGCCATGCGCCATCGAATGACCCACCGCTATTTCAAGCAGTTGTTTGCGTTGTATGCCGGCTTGGTGGGCGCGCGCTGACCCACGAAAGCGTACCGACCCACGGTCGGTACCCGCCGTACCCCGGCCCACCGCGGGACTCAACGCGCCTGCACGTACGCCGCCCACAGCGCCGGCAGCGCCATGCCGGTGCGGGCTTGCCACAATGCCGGCGTGTAACGCCCGTCGCGCAATGCGCCGTCCAGTGCCTTGACCAGCCCCGGATGCTGCCCCTCGCTCCACGCCAGGAACGCACCGGTCACCCGGTAGCCGGTGTCGAAGTTCTGCCCGTCCTTCACCGCCGTCGGCAGTGCCCAGCCCGCGGCCGCATTTTCCCGCCCGTAACGAGCACGCGCGTAGTCGGCAATGCCTTCCACCAGCCAGCCCGGCACGCGTTCATTGGCGTATTCGGGGTAGCCCTGCACGATGTGCATCGCCTCGTGGGTGACCAGGTCGACGTCGTCGGGGTGCTTGGCCAGCCAGGCCGGATTGATGGTGATGGTGGCCGCGCCCTTGCCCTCGCCGACGAAGGCGATGCCGTCGTAGCCCGGATCGATCACGATCCGCACCTGCGAGGGCGCGCCCGGATGGAAGTCGGCGCGCTCGCGCACGTACGCGGCGAAGAACGTGTCGATGATGCGCGTGCGCATCGGGGCGGCCAGCGCATCGGCCGGATCGCTGTAGCGCAACGTCACGCCCTCGCGCTGCTGGCTGGCCTCGAACGCAGCCGCATCAAACCCCACCAACGCCCCCAGCAACACGGCAAGGCCGGCCGCTGACCGGCCCCAGGCACCCACCGGCACACGCGCCCCGGTAGCGCCGGCCGCTGGCCGGCCCCAGGCAACCACCGACACACGCGCCCCGGTATCGCCGGCCGCTGGCCGTCTCCCCGCAACAATCGACACGCGAGCGCCGGTATCGCCGGCCGCTGGCCGGCTCCCCGCAACAATCGACACGCGAGCCCCGGTTGCGCCGGCCGCTGGCCGGCTCCCCGCACCCCAAGCCGCCGCCCGCTTCAAAAACCCACGCATGCCCATGCTCACTGCTCCCCCATGGGTGCCAGCAACTCCACTTCGGCCAACTGCATCCGCCCCGGCGCGGCGATGCGCAGCCGGTACTCGGCGTATCGCCCGGGTTTGCCAATGGCGAACGGCCGGGTCTGCAGCGCCCAGGCAAAGTCCTCGCCGCGGCGCTCGTCCAGCGTGACCCAACGGCCGCCCGTGCGGCGGGCTTCCAGCGTCCATGCACCGCCGCGGATCGCGGCGTTGCCACTGGTCAGCGTGTACATCGAGGGCGTGCCATCGCTCACCCCGCTGAACACCACCGTGCCTGCGCCCACCGGCACCGTCGTGCCGGCATCGTCATCCAGCAGGTCCGGCACTGGCCGGCCATCGGCCAGCTGCGCGCGTGCGCCGCTGCCCAGCAGGTCATGCAGCAGGGCGGGGCGCTGGCCGCGTGCGGTGAGCGAGCGCGGCGCATCGTCCGGGCCGCTGCCCCAGGTCGAGGGCTGCGGGCCCATCACGAAGTCCAGCGTGGCGCCCTTGGCGATCACCTCGTGCGGCACCCAGGTCTTCGACCAGGGTTTGCCGTTGATCTTCAGCGACTGCACGTACACGTTCTCGCGCGAGTTGTTGGCGGCATTTACCGTCAGCACCGCGCCGCCCTGCAGTTCCACCCGTGCATGGCGGAACGCCGGTGAACCGATCGCGTATTCGGGCGCGCCCATGCGCAGCGGGTACAGGCCCAGTGAGGCCAGCACGTACCACGCCGAGGTTTCGCCATTGTCCTCATCGCCCGGATACCCCTGGCCGATCTCGCTGCCCACGTACAGCCGCGCCAGAATCTCGCGCACGTGCTGCTGGGTCTTCCACGGCTGCCCGGCGTACAGGTACATCCAGGGGATGTGGTGGGCCGGCTGGTTGCTGTGCGCGTACATGCCCATGCGCACGTCGCGCGCCTCGGTCATCTCGTGGATGGTGCCGCCGTAGGAGCCGGCGAAGGCGGGATCGGCGGTTTCCGGGGTGGCGAAGAAGGCGTCGAGCTTGGCGGCCAGCTGCGCGCGGCCGCCATACAGCCCGGCCAGGCCCTCGCCGTCGTGCGCGGCGGTGAAGGCGAAGGTCCAGCCGTTGCTCTCGGTGTAGTCGTGGCCCCACACGCGCGGGTCGTAGTCCTTGGCGGCCAGGCGCCAGTGTCCGTCGGCGGTACGGCCCTGGAAGAACCCGGCGGCCGGGTCGAACAACGTGGCGTAGGTGCCGGCGCGATGGCTGAAATAGTCGGCCTCGGTGGCATAGCGTTCGCGTGCGGCGGCGCTGCCGGCGCGCTTGGCCAGCGCTTCGGCCATGTTGGCGATGCCGAAGTCGTTGAGCGCGCCTTCCATCGTCCACGACATGCCTTCATGCACGTCGGCACTGGCGTAGCCCCGGAAGGTGGAGCGGTCCATGCCCTTGCGCCCGACATGGCGGTCGGGCGGTACCACGGTGGCGTTCTTCAGCGCGGCCGCATAGGCCTCCTCCGGGTCGAAGCCGCCGATGCCCTTCAGCCAGGCATCGGCGAAGGCCACGTCCGAACTGGTGCCCACCATCAGGTCGGCGTAGCCGGGCGAGGACCAGCGCGCCACCCAGCCGCCAGCGCGGTACTGCTCCAGGAAGCCCTGCACCAGCGCACCGGCGTCGTTCTTGGTGAACAACGCATAGGCCGGCCAGGTGGTGCGGAAGGTGTCCCAGAAGCCGTTGTTGACGTACACCTTGCCGTCGCGCACCGGGGCGAAACTGCGCGTGGCGCTGCCGTCGGTGTTGTCCTCGGCGGCGCTGGCCTGGCTGGCGTAGCGCCATTCGGGCGCGGCGGCGCTGCCCACGTTCTCGTGGCCGGAGTTCGGGTACAGGTACAGCCGGTACAGGCTGGAATACAGCGTGGTCTTCTGGTCGTCGCTGGCATCGCCGATGTCGAACGGGGCCAGCCGTGCATCCCACGCGTCCTGCGCGCGTGCCGCCACGCGGTCGAGCGTGTCATCGGCGGCCAGCTCCAGGGCCAGGTTGTGGCGGGCCTGCTCAACGGAGATCAACGAAGTGGCAATGCGCATGGTGACCGTGCGCGTGCTGCCCGCATCGAACTTGATGTAGCCGGTGGGGCGGCCGGTGGTGATCTGGCCGCTGCTGCGCCAGGGCGCGTCGAAGCTGGCCACCACGTACATGCGGGTGGCGCCGTTGGACAGGCCGCTGCGCGTGTCGGTGTAGCCGGACAGCGTCTGCGTGGCCGCGTCCAGGGTCAGCCCGCCGCGTGCGTCGACGTTGTCGAACAGCAGGTTGGCGTCGCCCTTCTCGGGGAAGGTGAAGTGGAACAGCGCGGCATGGTCGGTGGGCGCGATCGCCGCAGCGATGCCGTTGTCGAACCGGACGTCGTAGCGGTACGGGCGCGCGCGCTCGTTGTCGCGCGAGAACGACAGCGCACGTTTGCCGCGGTCGGCCTCGGGCACGCCGCGGGCGCTGGACGGCATCACCTGGAAGGTCTGGCGGTCGCCCATCCACGGGCTGGGCTGGTGGCTCAGGGCCAGTGCCTGCAGCTGCGGCCGGTTGCGCGCGTCGTTCTGTTCGTTCCAGCGGTACAGCCAGTTCAACGCGCCGGCATCGGTGACCGGGGTCCAGAAGTTGAAGCCGTGCGGCACCGCCGTGGCGGGGAAGTTGTTGCCGCGCGAGAAGGTGCCGTTGGCCTGCGTGCCGCGCGTGGTCAGCACCCAGTCCGACGGGCGCTGCGGCGCGGTGCGCGGCTGCGCGCCCAGCTGCACGTCGTCGATCCAGCCCGACACCGGCGCACCGGCCGCGCTGGCCACCTGCAGTTCCACCGCCACCACGCGGCGGCCACGCAGCGCCGGCACCTCGCCCAGGCGCACGGCCTTGCGCGCCCACTGCTGCGGGTACAGCGTCTTCGAGTCGCCCTGCGCGGTCGCGCCCAGCGCACTGCCATGCTGGTCGCGGGCGTCGCTGGCCGACACCCGGCTGCCGTCGTCCAGCAGCAGGTCCAGCGACACATAAGTGGAAGCCACGGTGTCAGCACCGACAATTTCCGGCAGCACCAGCCAGCTCAGCGTGGTGTCGGCCTCGATGGTCACGTCGGTGTTGAACAGGCGGCGCTGCTGGGTGCCGCCGCTGCCGGTGTAATGCAGCGCACGCAGGCCGCTGTAGCCGACCCCGGGCTTGGCCGCATACGGCGCGCGCGGACCGCCGCCCACCTCCACCTGCAGGGCCTGCGTGCCGGCCAGCGGCGCCGGTTCGCCGCGCTCGAAAGAGGTCTGCAGGCCCTGGCCCAGGGCGGGCAGGGCAAGCGAGGCGCACGCCACGGCAAGGGCGAGCGGCAGCAGGGCGTGGCGGGCAGGGCGCGGGGCAGGCAGGGTCATGCAGGGAACTCCCGGGAAGGGCAGGCGGCAGGCAAAGCCCGCATCGGCGACCTCGGCAGACAGGCAGCACCCCGGCCGCCGGGGGCGGGCACAAGGGCGATGCAGGTCCGGCGGGGGACGGGCCATGCGATCGGGGCAGGAATCGAACCGGACCGATGCTGCAACAGCCGGGGCGATGCTGGCAAGTGCCATTTAGTTCGATCCAAACCTGAAGAATCAGCCACTTGCCGTTCCGGTTGACAGTCACTTTGGATCGATTTAAAAAGAACGGTGCTGTGCGTCGGCGGTACGGCTGGGCGGCATGCGGCGGCCTGCACGAGGACGGCGATGCAACAGCCCCGGGTGCTAGAATCACCGTCTTCGCAATTCCTTTGTGTGTCCACGCCATGAGCCATACCGCCACTGCGCCCGCCAACGCCGAGAAGCGCTACACCGTGCATCGCGCCGACCTGCCGCTGAGCTGCCCGACCCCGGAAATGGCGCTGTGGAACTCGCATCCGCGCGTGTACCTGCCGATCGAAGACGAGCCCAACGGCGAGGCCAAGTGCCCGTACTGCGGCGCCGTGTTCGTGCTGGCCGACTAAATCAGCGCTGCTCCCGTGCGCCGACTCACCGTGGTGCAGCTGCTGCCGGCGCTGCACTCCGGCGGGGTCGAACGCTCCACCCTTGAAATTGCCTCTGCCCTGGTTGCCGCCGGCCACCGGGCCATCGTCGTGTCCGCGGGTGGGCGGCTGGTCGAGCCCCTGCTGGCCAGCGGCGCCGAACATCTCACCCTGGACATCGGCCGCAAGTCGCTGCTGACGTTGCGCCACGTGCGCAGCCTGCGCGCGTTGTTCGCCGAGGTGGGGGCCGACATCGTGCATGCGCGTTCGCGCCTGCCGGCCTGGCTGGGCCTGTACGCGCTGCGCAGTCTTCCCGAGGCCCAGCGCCCGCACTGGGTGACCACCGTGCACGGGCTGAACTCGCCGGGGCGCTACAGCGCGGTGATGACCAGCGGCGAACGGGTGATCTGTGTGTCCAACACGGTGCGCAGCTTCGTGCAGACGCATTACCCCAGCGTGCCCGCCGAGCGCCTGCAGGTGATTCCGCGCGGCGTGGACGTGGCCCAGTTCCCGCGCGTGGCGCGCACCGATCGCCGGGCCCGCCTGGCGGTGGCCGCGCAGCACCCGGTGCTGGCCGGCGATGCGCCGCTGCTGCTGCTGCCTGGCCGTGGCACCCGGTTGAAGGGCCACCGGCATGCGCTGCAACTGCTGGCCGGCCTGCACGCGGCCGGTGTGCCCGCCACGTTGTGGATGCCGGGCACCCGCGAGCCGGGCCGCGAGGCCTACGTGGCCGAACTTGAAGCACAGGCCCGCACCCTGGGCATCGCCGATGCGGTGCTGATGACCGCACCCACCACCCGCATCGCCCAGGCCTACGCGGCCAGCGACCTGGTACTGCAGGTGTCGGACAAGGCCGAAGCGTTCGGCCGCACCGTGGTGGAAGCGCTGTCGGTAGGGCGCCCGGTGCTGGGCTGGAACCACGGCGGCGTGGGCGAACTGCTGACGCAGCTGCAACCCTCTGGTGCGGTAGCCTTGCACGACGGTGCGGCGCTGCTGTCGCGCGCGCTGCAGCTGCTGCAGCAACCGCCCAGCCTGCCTGCCCGGATTCCTTTCACCTTGCAGGCGATGCAGCGTGACACCCTCAAGCTCTACACCTCCCTTGCCGGCTGAGCCGGTGCTTGTGCCCGGCTCCCCGGCGTCCCGCGCCGGTCGTTGGGCGCCGTGGTGGGTACTGGCGTTCGTGGCGCTGTGGCCGTTGCCCGGCATCGCCGAAAGCGTGCTGGTGCTGGGCGCGCTGTATGCCGCCGTGCGCATGGTGCAGCTGCGCATGCAGGGCAAACAGCACCTGCTGAGCAGCCCGGCATGGGCGCTCACCAGCATCCTGTTCCTGGGCTACTGGCTGCCGCAGGCGTTTTCCGCGTTCGACGCGATCGACCCGGCGACGGCTTGGCGCAAGACCGCGGCCGGCCTTCGCTATCTGCCCTTCATGTGGCTGGTGGCGATTGCCGTAGCCACCCCGCAGCGTCGGCGCCTGACGCTGGGCGGCATCGCGCTGATCACGGCGGTGTGGACTGTCGATGCGCTGTCCCAGGCTGCCTTCGGTAGCAGTGCGTTGTTCTGGTCGCTGGACCAGCTCAAGCAGCTGGTGAGCGGGCACGGCCTGTGCAATGCCGCCGAGGTGGCTGCCGCGGATCGGCTCAGCGGCGTGTTGGGGCCGTGCAACCTGAAGTTTGGCCAGGTGCTGGCCAGCCTCTCGCCGTTCCTGCTGTTTGCGGCCGCGCGACGCGCGGGGCTGTGGGGCTGGGGCGCGGCCGCTGCCGCAGTGGGCGTGGTGCTGGTGCTGGCGGGCTCGCGTGCAGCGTGGCTCACCTATGCGCTGGTCGTGGCGTACTCCGGTTGGCGCCTGCTCGGCCCGCGCGCGTTGATCGGCTGCCTGGCGCTAGGGCTGGTGGCCGCGGTCGCGATCGGGGTCGGTTCCAGCCAGGTGCGTGAGCGCGTGGCGCGCACCGCGATGGCGTGGGAGGGCGACGGCGACGGCGTCAACCAGGCGTTGTCCGGGCGCGCGCAGATCTGGGCAGCGGCCGGCTGCATGATTGCCGGCCACCCCGTCAACGGCGTGGGCGCGCGCGGTTTCCGCGATGCGTACCCGGGCTGCAACCCCACACCGCAGGCGCAGGAAGTATGGGGCGAAGGCCCGGCGCTGCACGCGCACCAGATCGTGCTGGAAATACTTGCTGAAACCGGCGCACTGGGCCTGCTGCTGTGGCTGGCCGCTGCCGCCCAGGCCTGGCGCGCGTGGCGCTTCGCCCCGCTGCCGGCCCGCGAACGCGCCCGCCCGGCCATGCTGGCGCTGGCGGTCACCGTGTTCCCGCTCAACACCCACCTGGCGTTCTATTCCACCTTCTGGGGCGGGCTCACCCTGCTGCTGGCCGCGCTGTACGCCGGCAGCCTGCTGGCGCGCGACGACGGGTAGAGCCACCCCATGGGTGGCTGCTTGGGAATCCGGCGTTGCGCGTAGCCACCCACGGGGTGGCTCTACCCGGTGCTCTGGAGGTAGAGCCACCCGATGGGTGGCTGCTCTTGGCCCAGGCATGGGCACACACCGACGCACGCGCGCGCCATCCACCGATGGGCACCACGCCCGGCCCAACGCACTCTCGTGCGATGACCAGCCCACGCCTCCAACGCGGCCGATACTCGCATCCGGGGTATTGCTATGCGCTCACCACCACCACGCACGGCAGGCGGAGATGGTTCGACGATCCCCTCAATGCAGAGGTAATCATCGATACGCTGCGCTATATGGATCGTTGTGGGGTCAGTTGCACGTTGGCCTGGGTGGTCATGCCGGACCATGTGCATTGGTTGATCCAGCTGCGGCAAGACACCTTGGCGCGTTGCATGCTGCTGTTCAAATCACGCAGCAGCCGATTGTTGAACGAGCGTCTGCGGCGAACGGGGAAGCTCTGGCAGCACGGGTACTTCGACCACGCCGTGAGAAGTGAGGAATCCTTGCGCCGACAGGCGTTGTACATCCTCGCCAACCCGATACGTGCGGGATTGGCCGGTGCGTTGGGCGAGTACCCGCACGCGTGGTCGCGGTGGCCCATGGATGGGTAGAGCCACCCCATGGGTGGCTGTTCGCGGTCTGGCACCATGCAGCCACCCATGGGGTGGCTCTACCGCTGGGATTCGTGCAGCCACCCATGGGGTGGCTCTACCGCTGGGATTCGTGCAGCCACCCATGGGGTGGCTCTACCGAGGGAATTTGTGCAGCCACCCGTGGGTGCCGTTACCGGTAATAATCGCTGCGGCCGCCCGGCTGGCGCTTGAAGCGGCGGTGGATCCACAGGTACTGGTCCGGTGCCTCGCGCACCATCGCTTCGATGGCCTGGTTGACGCGTGCGGTATCGGCTTCCACATCCTCGCTGGGGAAATTCTCCAGCGGCGCGCCGATCTTGAGGAAGTACCGGCCGCCTTCGCGGCGATGGAAGTAGGGCACCACCGCGCACCCAGTCATGCGCGACAACTGGTGGGTGGCGGTGATGGTGGCGGCGGTGTGCCCGAAGAACGGCACGAACACCGTGTCCTTGCCGCGCATGTCCTGGTCCGGCGCGTACCAGAGGAATCCGCCCTTCTTCAGGTGGCGCACGGTGGCCCGGATGTCCTCGTTGGCATACATCGCCTTGGCATAGCGCAGCCGGCCGAACTTCACCGCCCACTCGTACACTGGGTTGCGGTGCTTGCGGTACATGCCCGACAGCTCGACGTGGTCGCACAACAGGCGCCCGCACATTTCCAGGGTCATGAAGTGGCCCGATACCAGCAGCACGCCGCGGCCTTCGGCCTGCAGGCGCTGCAGGTGCTCCAGGCCTTCGATCTGGACCTGCGGGCGGATGCTGTCGATGCTGCCCCACCAAGCCCGGGCGAATTCAAAGATGCCCACGCCCAGGGCATCGAAGCTGTCACGCAGCAGACGCTGGCGCCAGGCCTCGTCCTTTTCCGGGAAGCACAGGCGCAGGTTGACCTCGGCCGCGCGCCGGCGGCTGCCGGCCAGGCGGTAGGCCACGGTGCCCACGCCGCGGCCCAGCGCGCGCTGCAGCATCCACGGCAGCCGGGCGATCCCGAAGGCGGCGAACATGACGGCGAACATCGGCCAGTGGCGGGGATCGCGCAGGGACGGGCGGGTAGCGGTGGACGCGTTATCTGACATGACTCGATTCTAATGGATGCATCCCGGCAGGCCCATCACGGCGGTGCAGGATGCCTTCCCCGCGCCGCTCCCGTATCCTCTGCGCATGCGCAAAAGCCCTGTCGAATGGATCCTGCGCGGCCTGTACTCGGCCGTGTTGTACCTGTTGCTGCCGATCACCGTGTACCACCTGGTCTGGCGCGGGTTCCGGGTGCGCGAGTACTTCCGCCGCTGGGACGAGCGTTACGCCTCCTACCCTCACCCCAGCGGGCAGCCGCGGGTGTGGCTGCACGCGGTGTCGGTGGGCGAGGTCAACGCCGCCGCGCCGCTGGTCAATGCCCTGCGCACGTTGCGCCCGGATATCCGCTGGGTGATCACCACCATCACCCCGACCGGCTCCGAACGCGTGCGCGCGCTGTGGGGCGACGCCCTGGACCACGTTTACCTGCCCTACGACGTGCCGGGCAGCGTCGGCCGCTTCCTCGGCCACTTCAAGCCCAGCCTGGCGCTGATCCTGGAAACCGAGCTGTGGCCGAACATGCTGTTCGGGTGCCGGGACCGGGGCATTCCGGTGTACATCCTCAACGCGCGGCTGTCGGCACGCTCGCTGCGCGGGTATCGCCTGCTGAGGGCATTGATCGGGCGCGCGCTGCGCACGGTCACCTGCGTGGCCGCGCAGTCGCAGGACGATGCGGAGCGCTTCATCCAGCTGGGTGCACGGCCCGAGCAGGTGCAGGCGCTGGGCAACCTGAAGTTCGATATTGCCGCCCCCAACGTGCAGGACTTCGTGGCCCGGTTCCATGCGCTGGTCCCGGCCGATCGCCCGGTGTGGATCGCCGCCAGCACGCATGAAGGCGAAGAGCAGGCCACCATCGACCTGCACCGGCGCCTGCGCGAGGCACTGCCGGGCCTGCTGCTGTTGTGGGCGCCGCGGCATCCCGAGCGCTTCCCGCGGGTGGAGGCGCTGGCCCGCGAGCAGGGCTGGAAGGTGGCCACGCGCCGCCAGCAGCAATGGCCGCAGGCCGACACCGACGTGTTCGTGATCGACACGCTGGGCGAGCTCATGTCCTTCTACGGCTGCGCGCAGGTTGCCTTCGTCGGCGGCAGCCTGCAGGCCATCGGCGGCCACAACCTGCTGGAACCGGCGGCCATGGGCACCGCGTCGGTGACCGGCCCGCACCTGCACAACTTCGCCGAGATCTCCCGGCGCATGCGCGAGGCCGGTGCGGTGGTGATCGCCGACGATGCACAGGGCGTGGGCGATGCGCTGCTGACCCTGCTGCGCGATCCGCAGGCACGCGAAGACATGGCCCGCGCCGGCTGCATGCTGGTCAGCAATGGGCGCGGCGCGCTCGACCGCACCGTGGCCCTGATCGCACCGCACCTGCCGCCGCCGGTGGCGTGAGGTGCGGCGGCGGTCGGCCGCCTAGGCCGCTGCCACCAGCAGATCGCCCAGGAACAGGTAGGCGAAGCCGAAGTAGATGAACACACCGATCAGATCCATGATCGAGGTGATCATCGGCGACGACAGCGTGGCCGGGTCGGTGCCGATGCGGCGTGCCGCGAACGGCAGCAGCGCGCCGATGATGCCGCCCAGCGCGGTGCACACCAGCATGCTGGAGCCGACCACCAGCAGCACGTCCATGCCCACGCCCTTGCTGAAGTACGCCAGGATGGCTTCGAGCACCGCGATGGTGACGCCCAGCCCGGCCGCCACCGGCAGCTCGCGCCTGACCACGAACCACACGTCGCGCCAGCGCAGCGTCAGCTCGCCCAGCGCCATGCTGCGGATCACCAGCGTGGCCGACTGGCTGCCGGTGTTGCCGCCCATGTCCACGATCGGGGCAATGAACGCCGCCAGCACGATCACCTGCGACAGCAGTTCCTCCTGCGCGGCCACGAAGGTGCTGGTGAGGATGCCGAAGCCGGTCAGGATCGCCAGCCAGAACACGCGCACCCGGAACATCTGCGTCAGCGGCGTGCTGCGCACGTCCAGGTCGTTGCCCTGCGCGCTTACCGTGCCGCCGAAGCGCGCCAGCTGCGCGGCATCCTGTTGCTTCTCGATGTCCATCGCATCGTCGACGGTGACGATGCCGATCATGCGCCCGTCGGCATGGGTGACCGCCAGCGCCAGCAGGTCGTAGCGACGGATCAGTTCGGCGGCCTGCAACTGCGGCCAGTGGGCCTCGGCGGTGGTGGGCGGGCTGCACATGATCGATGCGATCGGCGCGTGGCCGTCGGCCAGCACCAGGTCACGCAACGTGACGCTACCGCGCAGGCGCCGGTCGTGGTCGAGCACGAAGAGGATGTTGATGGTTTCCTTGTCCAGCGCGGTACGGCGCAGGTGGGCGATGGCGTCGGCCACCGTCATCTGCGGGCCCAGGCTGGCATAGTCGGAGGTAGTCACCGCACCCACGGTGCCTTCGGGATAGGCGGCCATGCGCAACAGGTCGTCGCGCTCGACCTTGGCCAGCGCGGGCAGCAGGTGCTGGCGTGCCGCGTCATCGAGGCGGTGGTAGAGGTCGGCGCGGTCGTCGGACGGCAGGTGCTCGAACAGCGTTGCCACGGCGTCGCGCGGCATCGCCGTGAGCAGTGCGTCCTGGGCACCGTCGGGAAAGTGCGCGAACAGCTCGGCACGTGCCGGCGGTGGCAGCAGCATCAGCAGTGCCAGCGTGGCATCGGTACCGAACAGGTCGAGCGCTTCGACCAGGTCCAGAGCATGCGTGGTACTGGCAATGCTGGCAAAGGCAGCGGCATCGCGCGAGCAGATCAGGGTGCGGATCGAGAACAGAAGGTCTTCGCGGTTCATGGGCGTCTCCAGGAGGTAGCGGTGGCGCGTGCCGCAGCAGGCGTCGGGTCCGACGCGGGCGCGGCAGGGCAGAGGGCAGGCGTTGCGACGCCGTGCGACAGGCGAGGCCCGCAGCAACGGCTCAGGGCAGGGCGGCGAGATTGAAACCAAGCGTCAGCCACCGCGTGTCGCGGAGGTGATGCGCCTGCACGGCGAGCAGGTCCACGCTGGCACCGGGCCACAGCACCCGGCGCAGGCCGACCTGGCTGCTGCGCTGGCGGTCTGCATCGCGCGCGCTTTCGGCCAGCAGGGACCAGTCGTGGTGCAGCGCCACCTCGATGCCGACGCCGCTGGTATGGCCCTGCACGTGCGCGTGGCGGGCCCAGCCCAGGTTGAGGTGCAGCTGCACCTTGTCCTGCGCATCCAGCGCAACGGTCAGCGGTACCGCGAGGTTCCAGTCATCGCCGCGCGGAGGGTGTGCAGTGCCGCCCAGACCGGCGCTGGCGGCCAGGCCCCAGCGTCGCTGCCGACGCTCCACCAGCACGCGCTTGGCGCCCACGGCCCACTGCGGGGATGGCTGCCCCGGCAGGCGGGTGAGGCCGAGCGACCATTCGGTATCGGCCAGGGTGCAGGCCGGTACCGCGGTCCATTCCTGGCCGTCGCGGGTATGCCGCACCCAGCTTTCCAGCTGGCAGTGGTGTGCGTCGGTGATGGTGGCGTCGTCCACCAGCAGGCTGGCGGCGGCGCGGGTATCGAAGGGAAGCACGGCTGCGCTCAACAACAGCGCGACCAGCACACGGCCATGGTGCATGGGCAATCTCCAGGCAAGCGGAAACGCCAGCGGCACCCTCGTCGGGGTCGTTGGAAACGGCGATGCAGGTGATGCGGGGCGGGCGCATCATGCGATGCGCGGGCAAGCCCCGTCCTGTGCGGACGGAGCCAACCTTGGGGTCAGCGGGTCCGTCGGCTCAGGAGCAGCAACGAGGTCGACTATGACTGTCCAAGGAGGGGTCTCTGGGCGGAAGGGAAGGGGTCTGCGGGGCGGAAGTTAGAGCGTGGCGAAGGCACGGTCAAGCGTATTTCGGCCGTCTATACCAAGGTATCGCGGCGCTATGCCGGCGCACGCCCTGAAACGTGGAAGACGCCGGTTTGACGGTGAAATGACGTGCTGTTCAGACCGCGGCGCAATGACGTGATCGGCGGGCGCAGCGCAAAAAAAACCACCCGCATGCGGGTGGTTTTCATCCAACGCTGTTGCTGCAGATCAGTTGACCTGGGTGCTCGGCGTGGCAGCGGCCTGGGTCAGCAGGCGGTTGATGTCCTGCAGTTCGGCGATGTCCAGCGTGCCCACGGCCTGGCCCAGCTGCAGGCGGTTCTGCAGGAAGGTGTAGCGCGCGTTGGCGTAGTCCAGCTGCGCCGAGAACAGGATGCGCTGGTTCTGGATCACGTCCAGCACGGTGCGGGTACCCACTTCCAGGCCAACCTGCGAGGCGTCGTAGGCGCTCTGTGCCGAGACCACGGCCAGGCGACGTGCTTCCACTTCGCTGATGCCGGCCACCAGGGTCTGGTAGGCGTTGCGGGTGTTGCGGTCCAGGGCGCGCTTCTGCTGCTCGTAGCCGTCCTGGGCGATGTCGCGCTGGGCCAGGGCCTGGCGCACGCCGGACTGGGTGGCGCCGCCGGAGAAGATCGGCACGCTCAGGGTCAGGCCGACGCTGTTGGTGCGCAGGTCGGGGTTGAAGGCACCGCCGCTGCCGACGTTGGAATCGCCCCAGGTGGCGCTCTTGCCCCAGCTGCCGCCCAGCGACAGGGTCGGGTAGTGGCCGCCGCGCGCGGCCGACACGCCGGACTCTGCCGCGCTGACCTTCAGCTCCTGCGCCTTCAGCGCCGGGTTCTGGGCCACCGCTTCACCGACCAGCTGGTCGATCTGGGCGTACTTGGCCGGCAGTTCCGGACGGAAGTCGGCCGGCAGGGCGCGCAGGTCGGCCACCGGCTGGCCGGTCAACTCGGTCAGGGCCTGGTAGCTGTCGGCCAGCGTGTTCTGCGCCACGATGGTGTTGGCACGTGCCTGGTCGTACTGGGCGCGCGCTTCATGCACGTCGGTGATCGGGGCCAGGCCCACTTCCAGGCGCTTGTCGGCGAAGTCGAACTGCTTCTTGGCCGCCGCCTCGTTGGTCTGCGCGGCGGTCAGCGATTCGATCGCCACCAGCACGTTGAAGTACGCCGCCGAGGTACGCACGATCAGGCTGTCGTTGGCCGAATCCAGGGTGAAGTCGGCAGCCTGGCTCAGTTCGCGCTGCGAGCGCAGGTTGGCGAACTGGCTGAAGTTGAACAACGTCTGGGTGCCGTTGATCGTGTAGGTACGACGCTTGGTGGTGGACGTGCCGGTGTTGAAGCCGCGGTCGTCGCTGCGGCTGCGGTTGAGCGCGGCCTCACCATTGAGCTGCGGCAGCAGCGCGGCACGCGCCTGCACGGCGCCTTCCTTGTCGTACAGACGGGTCGATTCAGCCGCGGACAGCTGCGGGTCGCCATTGCGCGCCATTTCGTAGACCTGCAGCAGGTCGGCGGCAGAGGCGGTCATCGGCAGCAGGGCGGCGGCCAGCGCAATAGCGAGGGATCGGCGGATCATTGCGGCTTCCTTGGACTCAGAGTTGGAACTGGGGCGCCGGAGCGGCACCGCGCAGGTAATCGATATCGGTTTCAAACAGCGACTCGGTGCTGCCGTCGGCCTTGACCAGCACCGCTTCCATCACCGGCGAACGGCCGTGGATGACGAACAGGCGGCCACCGGGACGCAGCCACTGGGTGAAACGTGACGGGATGGTGTCCACCGCGGCGGTCACGCAGATGGCGTCGAAGCGGCGCTCGGTGTTCCAGGTCAGGGCGTCGGCGGTTTCGATCCGCACGTTGTTGCCCAGGCCGGCGGCGTCCAGCTGCGCGCGCGCAGTGGCGGCCAGTTCCGGCTGGATTTCCAGGCTCAGCACTTCACGGGCCAGCTCGCCCATGCAGGCGCTCAGGAAGCCGCTGCCGGTGCCGATTTCCAGCACTTCGTCGCCCGGCTGCAGATCCAGCGCCTGCAGGGTGCGGCCTTCGATGACCGGCTTCATCATCTTCTGCCCGAAGCCCAGCGGCAGTTCGATGTCGGCATACGCCAGGGCCTTGTGCGATTCAGCGACGAACGCTTCGCGCGGCAGGCGTGCCAGTACGTCGAGCACGCGGATCTCCAGCACGTCCCAGGGACGGATCTGCTGTTCGACCATCAGTTCGCGGGCGTGGGAGTAATCGATCGTCATGAGGTTTCTAGTTCCAGCGCAGTGGGCCGGCCATTTTACCGGTGCCGGGAGCCGGCGGCGCGCTGAGAGCATCGCTGCCGTCGCGCCGGGGTCGCAGTGCCGGAAGTCACCGCGACCTCCGGTCCATTCATGTTGTTCTCACGCCGTGGGGCGCGGCGCGTAGGCCCTCAGGAAAAACGCCACGCTGGCGCTCACATGGGCATCGGCGTCGCAGTCGGCCGGGGTCGGTCGCAGCCCGCACATCATATGCGTATGCAGCTCGCCTTTGATGAGGGTCATCAACTGCAGCGCGGCCGTTTCACAGTCCTCGATCTCCAGCTCGCCCCGGGCCACGCGGGCCCGCAGGAACTCGGCCAGGGCGTCGGTGGTGCGTTGCGGGCCGGCCACCCAGAACATCTCGCGCAGGCGGTCGTCGGTTTCCGGCGCCATCATCACCCGCTGCACGGCGACCGCCTCGGCCGAGGTGATCATGCTGAAGAAGGCGTGGCCGATGCCCAGCAGCTGGTCGCGCAACGGCCCTTCGGCGTCGGTGACAAACAGCGCATCAGGCAGCATGGCGACGCAGGTGGACTTCACAGCTTCGGTGAAAAGTGTCTCTTTGTCGCCGAAATGGCTGTAAACGGTCAGCTTCGACACGCCCGCCAGGGCGGCGATGCTGTCCATGCTCACCCCGTTGTAGCCCTGGTCCACGAACAGGGCCTTGGCGGCTTCCAGGATCGCCGCGCGCTTGCCCAGATCCTTCGGGCGTCCCGGCCCGGAGGCCTTGGCGGCAGGCTTTGCAGGGGGAAGGGGGGCGGTCGAATCGGTCATCCAAACAATACTAGACCAATCGGTTCGATATTTATACTATACCGGCTGGTTCACTATTAGCCGTGCTGCAACAATATGTTGCCGGCGCGAAATTTCCCGGATTTCTTCTCAGGTCCTGTACCTCATGAAAAGCATGCGTTGGATGGGCGGTGGTTTGCTGGTGGTGCTGCTGGCGGCGTGCGGCAAGCACGATGCCGAGCCGGTGGCGGCCATTCCGGTACTGGTGGTGCATCCGGGCACCGTGGCCGGGCAGGAAGCGGCCGCCTATCCGGGTGAGGTGCATGCGCGCCAGGAGAGCCAGCTGTCCTTCCGGGTGGGGGGCAACATGGTCAAGCGCCTGGTCGATGCCGGCCAGCGCGTGCGCAAGGGCGATCTGCTGGCCGAACTGGACGCGGCCGACTACAGCGCCCAGGCCGCTGCCTCGCAGGCCCAGCTGGCCGCCGCCGATGCCGACCTGGTGCGTGCACGCGACGACCAGAAGCGCTACGCCAAGCTGGCCGAAGACCAGCTGGTGAGCCGTTCCGCGCTGGACCAGCAGACCGCCGCCTTCAAGGCCGCCCAAGGCCAGGCCAATGCGGCCCGCGCCAACCTGGCCGTGGCCCGCAACCAGGCCGACTACGCGCAGTTGCGCGCCCCGGCCGACGGCGTGATCGCCAGCCGCCAGGTCGAAGCCGGGCAGGTGGTGAGCGCGGGGCAGACCGTGTTCACCCTGGCCGCCGACGGCGGCCGCGAGGTGCTGATCGCGTTGCCGGAAAGCAGCATCCGCGACTATCAGGTGGGCCAGGCGGTGCAGGTGGAACTGTGGAACCGCCCGGGCCAGCTGCTGCCCGGCACGATCCGCGAGATCGCCCCGGCCGCCGATGCGCAGGCCCGCACCTATGCCACCCGGGTCAGCCTGGCGGCCGAAGCGCTGAGCGAAGTGGAACTGGGCCAGAGCGCGCGCGTGTTCGCCCGCGCCGGCCGCAGCGGCACCCTGCAGTTGCCGCTGGCGGCGGTGCTGCGTGGCGCTGACGGCAAGGCCAGCGTGTGGGTGGTGAACCCGGCCAACGGTGCGCTCAAGGCCACTCCGGTGACGGTGGGGGCCTACGGTGCCGACGCGGTGCCGGTGCTGTCCGGTGTCACCGGTAACGACTGGGTGGTCGCCGCCGGTGGCCACCTGCTGCGCGAGGGCCAGGTGGTGACCCCGGTGGATCGCCAGAACCGCCCGGTGCTCGCACCGGTGGCTGCACCTGCTGCTGCCGGCAAGGGGCACTGAGCCGTGCGCCGCTTCAATCTTTCCGAATGGGCATTGAGCAACCGCCCGCTGGTGCTGTTTGCGATGCTGGCGTTCGCGGTCATCGGCGCGTGGTCGTACAAGCACCTGGGCCAGTCCGAAGATCCGCCGTTCACCTTCAAGGCGATGGTGGTGCGCACGATGTGGCCCGGCGCCACCGCCGAGCAGGTCTCGCGGCAGGTCACCGAGCCGATCGAAAAAGCGCTGATGAATACCGGCGAGTACGAGTTCATCCGCTCCTACTCGCGCCCGGGCGAATCGCAGGTGATCTTCATGGCGCGCGACAGCCTGCGCTCCAAGCAGATTCCGGACCTGTGGTACCAGGTGCGCAAACGCGTGGGCGACATCCGCGCCACGCTGCCGCGCGAGATCGTCGGGCCGTTCTACAACGATGAATTCGGCGACACCTTCGGCAACATCTACGCGCTCACCGGCAAGGGCTTCGATTATGCGGTGATGCGCGACTACGCCGATCGCATCCAGCTCGAACTGCAGCGCGTGCCGGACGTGGGCAAGATCGACCTGGTGGGTTTGCAGGACGAGAAGGTCTGGATCGAGCTGTCCAACACCAAGCTGGCAACGCTGGGCGTGTCGCTGCAGCAGGTGCAGCAGGCGCTGGCCGATCAGAACGCGGTGAGTGCCACCAGCTTCTTTGAAACCCCCAGCGACCGCGTGCAGCTGCGCGTGACCGGCCAGTTCGATTCCATCGAGGACATCCGCCGGTTCCCGATCCAGGCCGGCGACCGCACCCTCCACCTGGGCGACATCGCGCAGGTCAAGCGCGGCTTCGCTGACCCGGCCTCGCCGAAGATGCGCTTCATGGGCGAAGACGCCATCGGCCTGGCGGTGGCGATGAAGGACGGCGGCGACATCCTCAAGCTGGGTGCCACCCTGGACGCCGAGTTCGAGCGCCTGCAGAAAACCCTGCCGGCCGGCATGCAGCTGCGCAAGGTGTCCGACCAACCGCACGCGGTGGAAGAGTCGGTGGGCGAGTTCGTGCAGGTGCTCACCGAAGCGGTGGTGATCGTGCTGCTGGTCAGCTTCTTCTCGCTGGGCCTGCGCACCGGCCTGGTGGTAGGCGTGACCATTCCGCTGGTGCTGGCGATGACCTTCTTCGTCATGCACTACTTCGGCATCGGCCTGCACAAGATCTCGCTGGGCGCGCTGGTACTGGCGCTGGGCCTGCTGGTGGACGATGCGATCATCGCGGTGGAGATGATGGCCACCAAGATGGAGCAGGGCTACGACCGCCTGCGCGCGGCCAGCTTCGCCTGGGAATCCACCGCCTTCCCGATGCTCACCGGGACCCTGATCACCGCCGCCGGCTTCCTGCCGATCGCCACTGCGGCATCGAGCACCGGTGAGTACACCCGTTCGCTGTTCCAGGTGGTGACCATCGCGCTGGTGGTGTCGTGGATTGCCGCGGTGCTGTTCATTCCGTACCTGGGCGACAAGATGCTGCCGGACCTGTTCAACCGGCAGCCGCCCAAGCCGACCAGCCTGGCCGGGCGCTGGCACGCCCGCCGCCTGCAGTGGGCCGACCGCCACCCGGCGTTCGCGCGCTGGATCAAGCCGGCCGAACATGCGCACGACCATGACCCGTACCAGCGGCCGTTCTACACGCGCTTCCGCAGCTTCCTGGATACCTGCCTGCGCCACCGCTGGTGGGTGATCGGCGCCACGATTGCGCTGTTCATCTTCTCGCTGGCGATCTTCCGCTTCGTGCCGCAGCAGTTCTTCCCCGATTCGACCCGGCCTGAGCTGATGGTCGACATCGAGCTGGCCGAAGGCGCATCGCTGGCCTCCACCCAGGCCCAGGCCAGCAAGCTGGAAAAACTGTTGAAGGGCCGCGAGGGCATCAGCAACTACGTGGCCTACGTCGGCACCGGTTCGCCGCGCTTCTACCTGCCGTTGGACCAGCAGCTGCCGGCCACCAACTTCGCCCAGTTCGTGGTGCTCACGGCCGACGCCAAGGCCCGTGAATCCACCCGCGACTGGCTGATGAAGGACGTGATCAAGCAGTTCCCCGACGTGCAGATGCGCGTGACCCGCCTGGAGAACGGCCCGCCGGTGGGCTACCCGGTGCAGATGCGCATTTCCGGCGAGCACATCGCGCAGGTGCAGGCCATTGCCCGCCAGGTTGAAGCCAAGGTGCGCGAGAACCCGCACGTGATCAACGTCAACCTGGACTGGAGCGAGCCGAGCAAGGTAGTGCGGCTGGTGATCGACCAGGACCGCGCCCGCGCGCTGGGCGTGAGCAGCGCGCAGGTGAGCCAGTTCCTGAGCAGCTCGCTGTCGGGCATGAGCGTAAGCACCTACCGCGAAGGCAACCGCCAGATCGAGATGCTGCTGCGCGGCCCGGACAACGAGCGCGCCCAACTGGGCCTGCTCGGCAGCCTGGCCATTCCCACCGCCAGCGGCACGCCGGTGACGCTGTCGCAGGTGGCGCGCCTGGAGTACGCCTTCGAGGACGGCATCATCTGGCACCGCAACCGCCTGCCCACGGTGACCGTGCGCGCCGACATCGGCGATGGCATGCAGCCGCTGGACGTGGTGCAGCAGATCCTGCCCACCCTGGACGGCATCCGCGCGCAGCTGCCTTCGGGCTACCTGCTGGAAACCGGCGGTACCGTGGAAGACTCGGCGCGCGGGCAGAACTCGATCAAGGCCGGCATGCCGCTGTTCCTGATCGTGGTGGCCACGCTGCTGATGCTGCAGCTGCGCAGCTTCTCGCGTGCGGCCATGGTGCTGGTCACCGCGCCGCTGGGCATCATCGGCGCAACCTTGTTCCTGCTGCTGTTCCGCGCACCGTTCGGCTTCGTGGCGCTGCTGGGTACCATCGCGCTGGCCGGCATGATCATGCGCAACTCGGTGATCCTGATCGACCAGATCCAGCAGGACATCGACGCCGGGCACGACCGCTGGCACGCCATCATCGACGCCACCGTGCGCCGCTTCCGCCCGATCGTGCTGACCGCGCTGGCCGCGGTGCTGGCGATGATCCCGCTGTCGCGCAGTGCGTTCTACGGCTCGATGGCGATCTCGATCATGGGCGGGTTGATCGTCGGCACCGTGCTCACCTTGGTGTTCCTGCCGGCGCTGTATGCGGCATGGTTCCGGGTGAAGCCGGATGAGGCCAGGACCACGGAAGGTTGATGTTGCCGGGGCCGACCCACTGTCGGCCCCGCGTGGCGCCGGGCATTGCCCGGCGGCGCTTTGCGTGCAGCACCCCGTCACTGCCGATGGCCTTGGCCGCGCGCAGGCGTGACAATGCGCGATTGCGCCTTGTCGATCCATTCGCTGCCATGTACCTCTCTCCCGTTCGTCTGCGCGGCGGTATTGCCGCCCTTGTGCTGCTGTGTGCCTGCACGCCTGTTGCTGCGTCGTCAGGCGCGGCACCGTCTGCGGCGTTGTTCGAGCGCGACCTGGTCGCGACCCTGGAATGCAGGGCGGCACCGGCAACCGCGCAGGCGGTGGTCAGCACGTTACGGGCGGCGATGTATGGCGACCCGCAGCAGCGCCCGGCGCATCTGCGGGCGTGGCGGTTCGAGCGGGTGGGTGATGACGAAGCATCGGTGGTCAACATCGACATGCCGGTGGGGCTGACTGCCCACGGCATCGCTACCCGTCGCCTGGTCGCCGATGACATCGGGCTTGCGATGCAGATCGATGCGGCGTCGCGTGCGCGCATCGTGGCCGCGCAGGGGCTGCGCCTGCAGTCGAGCACGTTGCGCGAGCCGCTGCAGGTCTGGTCGGTGCAGGCGCCGGCGGGCAGTGTGCCGGTGCCCGCGTCGATCGTGGTACGCAGCGATGGGCAGCGCCCGGGTTATCGGCTGGGCTGCGATTACGACGGGCAGACGCGCGATGAACGTGTTCCGGCCCGCTTGCGCGCTGTGGCAAGCGCGCAGGACGTTGCAGCGGCGCTGGAATGCCGGGCCGACCCGGTTGCGCTGCAGCGCATTGCCACTACGTTCGAGCGGGTCGTGGAGCAGCCCCAGCTGGCCTGGCCGGACAGCATCCGCGCCGTGGCCGAACGGGGGTATGTCGTGGGTGAAGAAACGCTACCGGCGCATGTCATCGAACTGGATCAGCCGCTGAACCTGCACGGTTTTCCGGTCCAGCGCATCGCCATATCCATCGGCGGCTACATCGCCGGCGACCTGGGTCAGGCGCCGCTGGTCAAGGTGCTTGCGGCAACCGGGATGGACGCGGCCGCGCGTCAGGGCGACGGCGTGTGGACGCGCAGCGTGGCCCGTGATCAAACGCCCGGGCGCACGCTGATGCGTGAGCGCAGCGTGCTTCAAACGGACGATGGCACCGTGCTGGCCGGCTGCATGAGCAGCAGGACCTATTCGGCGCCACGGTAGCCACCGAACGTTCGTCGGAACGGCGCTCAGCCGCGCAGGCGGGCGAGCACCGCGTCGGTGGCCTGGGTGGTGCTTACCGCCGCACCCTGGGCCGCCAGGTCGGCGGTGAACACACCCTCGTCCAGCGCGGCATGCACGGCCGCTTCCACCGCGGCGGCTTCGTCCTCCAACCCCAACGAATGGCGCAACAGCATCGCGGCGCTGAAGATCGTGGCGTAGGGGTTGGCAATGCCCTTGCCGGCGATGTCCGGCGCCGAGCCGTGGATGGGCTCGTAGATGCCGACCGCGCCGGGCTCGCCCAGCGAGGCCGACGGCAACAGGCCCAGCGAACCGGCCAGCATCGAGGCTTCGTCGGTGAGGATGTCGCCGAACATGTTCTCGGTGACGATCACGTCGTACTCGCGCGGCTTGGCCAGCAGGTGCATGGCCATCGAATCGACCAGCTGGTGCTCCAGCGCCACGTCCGGGAACTCCTCGCGTCCGATCCGCGCGGCCACGTCGCGCCACAGGCGCGAGGTCTCCAGCACGTTGGCCTTATCGACGGACGTCACTTTGCCGCGACGGGTCTGGGCCAGACGGAAGGCGGTGCGCAGCACGCGCTCGATCTCGCCCACGCTGTAGCTGCACAGGTCGCTGGCGGTGTCGGCGGTGCGGGTCTTTTCGCCAAAGTAGATGCCACCGGTGAGCTCGCGCACCACCACGAAGTCCACGCCCTTCAGCAGCTCGGCCTTGATCGGCGAGGCGTTGAGTGCGGCCTCATGCGTGCGCACCGGGCGCAGATTGGCGTACAGACCCAGCGCCTTGCGGATCGCCAGCAGGCCCTGCTCGGGGCGTACCTTTGCATTGGGGTCGGACCACTTCGGGCCGCCCACCGCGCCCAGCAGAATCGCCTGGGCGTCGCGGCAGGCCGCCAGCGTAGCGGCCGGCAGCGGCTCGCCATGGCGGTCGATGGCGATGCCCCCGATGTCGTGCTCGCTGAAGTTGAAGGTGTGGCCAGACCGGTCGGCAACGGCGCCCAGCACCGCGACGGCGGCGGCGGCGACTTCCGGACCAATGCCGTCACCCGGCAGTACGACGATCTCAGCGTGCATGTTCACTCTCGTAACGTTCGATGTCAGACGTGCGGCCCAACAGATACCCCAACTGGTCCACGCCTTCCAGCAGACAGGTCTGCGAGAAGCCGTCCAGTGGGAAGGTGTAGACGCGGCCATCGGGCGTGCGCAGCTCGCGCGCGGCGATGTCGATGGTCAAGGTGTCGTCCGGGCGCTGCATCAGCGTCTGCACGTCGGCCTCGTCCAGCACGATCGGCAGCAGCCCGTTCTTCAGCGAATTGCCGCGGAAGATATCGGCGATCTCACTGCTGACGATCGCGCGCAGACCCAGGTCGGTCAGTGCCCACGGCGCGTGCTCGCGCGAGGAGCCACAGCCGAAGTTGCGCCCGGCCAGCAGGATGCTGCGCCCGGCATTGTGCGGCTGGTTGAAGGCAAAGCCCGGGTTGGGCGCGCCGTCGGCCTGCCAGCGCCAGTCGTTGAAGGCGTGCTTGCCCAGCCCAGCGCGCTCGGTGGTGGACAGGAACCGCGCCGGGATGATCTGGTCGGTGTCGATGTTGGTCTCGCGCAGCACCACGCTGGAGGAGGTCAGGGTACGGAAGCCGCTCATCAGGCCACCTCCCGGGCGGCATACAGCTCACGTGGGTCGGACACCCGCCCGTTCACCGCTGCCCAGGCCGCGGTCATCGGCGAGGCCAGCAGCGTGCGCGAGCCCGGGCCCTGGCGGCCTTCGAAGTTGCGGTTGCTGGTGCTCACCGCCAGTTGGCCCGGTGCCACCAGATCACCGTTCATGGCGATGCACATCGAACAGCCCGGCTCGCGCCACTCGGCACCGGCTGCGCGCACGATGGCGTGGATGCCTTCGGCCTCGGCCTGGCGCTTGACGATCTCCGAGCCCGGCACCACCAGCATGCGCACGCCATCGGCGACGCGGCGGCCTTGCAGCACCTGCGCCACTTCGCGCATGTCGCTCAGGCGGCCGTTGGTGCACGAACCGACGAACACCACGTCCACCGGGGTGCCGGCCAGGGTCTGCCCGGCGTGGAAATGCATGTAGTCCAGACCCTTCTGGTCGGCCGCATCGTTGGCCGCCGGGATCGGCTGGTCCACTGCGATGGCGGTGCCGGGGTGGGTGCCCCAGGTCAGGGTGGGGCGGATGTCGGCGGCCTCGATGTGGACCTCCGCATCGAAGCGTGCGCCGGCATCGCTGCGCAGCTGCGACCAGGCCGCCACGGCGGCGTCGAAGTCGGCGCCCTTGGGCCCGCGCGGGGTGTTGGCGACCCAGTCGAAGGTGGTCTGGTCCGGGGCCACCATGCCGGCGCGTGCACCGGCCTCGATCGACATGTTGCACAACGTCATGCGCTGCTCCATGTCCATCGCCTCGATGGCGCTTCCGCGGAACTCCAGCACGTGGCCGGTGCCGCCATTGACGCCGATCACGCCGATGATGTGCAGCACCACGTCCTTGGCGCCCACGCCCACCGGCAGCACGCCGTCGACGGTGATGGCCATGGTCTTCGCCTTGCGCTGCAGCAGGCACTGGGTGGCCAGCACGTGGCCCACTTCGCTGGTGCCGATGCCGAAGGCCAGCGCGCCGAACGCCCCGTGGGTGGAGGTGTGGCTGTCGCCGCAGACGATGGTCATGCCCGGCTGGGTGAAACCCTGCTCGGGCGCGATCACGTGCACGATGCCGCGGTTGGCCGACTGCAGGTCGAACAGCTCGATGTCATGCGCGGCGCAGTTGTGCGCCAGCATCTCCACCTGCGCTTCGGAGGCAGCGCTGGCGTAGGGCAGTTTGCCGTCGGGGCCGGCCGGCAGGGTCGGGGTGGAGTGGTCCATGGTGGCCTTGGTCCGATCCGGGCGGCGCGGCGCCAGGCCGCGCTCGCGCAGTTCGGTGAAGGCCTGCGGCGAGGTCACTTCGTGGATCAGGTGCAGGTCGATGTACAGCACGGCGGGCGCGCTGTCCGATTCGGGTACGACGATGTGGGCGTCCCACAGTTTGTCGTACAGGGTGCGGGGAGCTGGGGTCATGGAATGGCCTTGCTGTGTACGTGTAGAAGATAGGTCAAATAGTGCGCAGGCGCGCATCGAAGCGCAGCCGTACGTAGTCAGCGGTCCACTGGCCGCGGGCGTCGCACTGGGCCGGTTCGAGCAGCGCGACCGCGTCGTCGATGACGCGCTGGCGCTGTGTGGCGTCCAGGCCGGCCAGGAACGGGGAGGCAAAGGTGCGCAGCCAGCCGCGCATGCCGGTGGGCAGTGCGGTGGGGCGGGCCTGCATTTCGATGTAACGGACCTGGAAGCCCTGCGCGCGCAGGCGCTCGGCGTAGTCGTCGGCAGTGGGGAAGTGCCACGGGAACGCCGGCACCGCGTGGCCGTTGCTGCACAGGGCGGCCTGCAGCGCGCTGGTGATTGCCACCACGTTGCCGTGCCCGCCCATCTCGGCCACGAAGCGGCCGCCCGGCTTCAACGCACGGGCAACGCCGGCGATCACCTGGTCGGCGCCGCGCATCCAGTGCAGGGCGGCGTTGCTGAACACCGCATCGAACTGGCGGTTGAAGGTCAGGGCGTGGGCGTCCATGACGTGCGCCTCGATGCCGCGTGCGCGCGCACCGCCGACCAGCTCCGGCGAGGCGTCCACGCCGGTGATGTGTGCGCCGCTGAGCGCCAGGTCGAAGCTCAACACGCCGTCGCCGCAGCCCAGGTCGAGGATGCGTTCACCGCGCTGCGGATCGAGCAGCCGCGCCACCGCACCGCCGAGCACGGGCACGAAGCCGGCGTCGATGGCGTAGTCGTGCGCGTTCCACTGCTGGCCGGCGTCGGGGGTGGTGTGGCTGTCGAAGGCGCTCATGCAAACTCCTCAGGCTGCGGCGCTGGCCGCGGGTTGTTCGGCGGTGGCGTTGCGCTGGCGCAGCAGGCGGTTGGCCACGTCCAGCCAGGCCAGCGCGGACGCTTCGATGATGTCGCGGCTGGTGCCGGTCCCTTCGTACTCCACGCCGTCGTGGCGCACGCTCAGGTTGGCTTCGCCGCGTGCATCGGCGCCGATGCCCACGCTGTGCACGTGGTAGCTGTCCAGCATCAGCTGCACGCCGGTGGCCGCCGACAGTGCGCCGAACAGCGCATCCACCGGGCCGTCGCCCTGCGACGTTTCGGCCACGCGGTTGCCGTCCGGGTCGGACAGTTCGACCAGCGCGTTGGCGCGGCTGCCCACGTCGCTGATCGTCATCGAGGCCAGGCGGTAGCCGTTCTGGGTGGCGCTGCCCTGCATCAACACCTGCAGATCGGCGTCGGTGACCACGCGCTGCTGCTCGCACAGCGCCTTGAACTGTTCGAACACGTGCTTCAGCTCGTCCTCGTCCAGCCAGAAGCCCAGCGCACGCAGGCGCTGTTCGACGGCGGCGCGGCCGCTGTGGCGGCCCAGCACCATCTGCGACGACTCCCAGCCCACGTCTTCCGGGCGCATGATTTCGTAGGTGCCACGGTGGCGCAGCATGCCGTGCTGGTGGATGCCCGACTCGTGCGCGAACGCGTTGGCGCCCACGATCGCCTTGTTGCGCTGGACCGGCATGCCGACCAGGCGCTGCAGCAGCTGCGAGGTGGAGACGATGCGCGGGGTGTTGATGCGGGTGTCTTCCTCGTAGAAGGCGTTGCGCACCTTCAGCACCATGGCGATCTCTTCCAACGAGCAGTTGCCGGCACGCTCGCCGATGCCGTTGATGGTGCACTCCACCTGCCGCGCGCCGCCTTCGATGGCGGCCAGCGAGTTGGCCACGGCCAGGCCCAGGTCGTTGTGGCAATGCGCACTGAAGATGATGCGGTCGCTGTCCGGCACCCCGGCGATCACCCGCTGGAACATGCCGCGGATCTCTTCGGGCGTGGTGAAGCCCACCGTGTCGGGCAGGTTGATGGTGGTGGCGCCAGCGGCCACGGCCACGCGGGCCACCTCGATCAGGAAATCTTCCTCGGTGCGGGTGGCATCTTCGGCGGAGAACTCCACGTCATCGATGTAGCTGCGCGCCAGGCTGACGTGCTTGTGCACCGATTCCAATACCTGCTCACGGCTCATCCGCAGCTTGTGCTCGCGGTGCAGCGGGCTGGTGGACAGGAACACGTGCAGGCGCGCATTGGCCGCGGCCTCCAGGGCCTTGGCCGAGGTTTCGATATCGGCGGCCAGGCAGCGCGACAGCACCGCCAGGGTCGGCCGGCGTACTTCGCGGCCGATCATCGCCATCGCTTCGCGGTCGGACTGCGAGCTGGCCGGGAAGCCGGTTTCGATGATGTCCACGCCCAGCTCGTCCAACGCACGGGCCATCACCAGCTTCTGCTGCGGGCTCATGCTGCAGCCAGGCGATTGCTCGCCGTCACGCAGGGTGGTGTCGAAAATTCTAATGCGGGGGGAGTTGGGCGTGGTCACCAGGAGGTCTCCTCGACAGCGATGTCGGATGGGGTCACAAAGGAAGGGAAAGCAGCGGGAATCTTGGGTGGGGCGAGCGCGGTGGGCAGCGGTAGTCGCGTTCGCTCGCTGGCGCGGCGGCGGGGTTTGCGCGGCGGGCGGGGACGGATGTCGGCCAGCAGCTGGGCCAGCACCATCGCGTCGATGTTGCCGCCGCTGACCACCGCGCACTTGCGCTTGCCGGCCACGCGGCGCCCGGCGGCCAGGGCCAGGGCACCGGCGCCCTCGGCGATGACATGTTCTTCCAGGGCCAGCCGCACCAGGGTTTCGCGCAGCTCGGCCTCGCGCACGATCACCACATCGTCCAGCAGCGCGCTGCACAGCTTGCGGGTCAGGAAGCCGGGAATCTTCACCTTGACCCCGTCGGCCAGCGTGGCCACCGGGGCGATCTCGCGGACATCACCGCGGATCGCGCGGGCCATCGAATCGACGCCTTCGACCTGTGCACCGACGATGCGCACGCCCTGCGATTTCAGCGCCAGCGCCACGCCGGAGGCCAGGCCACCGCCGCCGATCGGCACGATCACCACGTCCGGCGCATGCGGCGCCAGCTCCATGCCCAGGGTGCCTTGCCCGGCGATCACGTCGGGGTCGTCGAACGCGGACAGGAACCGGTAGCCGTGCTGGTCGGCCAGCGCACGTGCGAAGGCGTAGGCCTCGTCGTAGCTGGTGCCGTGCTGGCGCACGGTGGCGCCCCAGTGGGCCACGCCGGCGATCTTGGTCGCCGGTGCGCCGTGCGGCATCACCGTGATCGCCGGGATGTTCAGGCGGTAGGCCGCCCACGCCACGCCCTGGGCATGGTTGCCGGCCGAGGCGCAGATCACCGGGCGGTCATCACCGCGCTCGCGCCCGGCCAGCAGCGCGTTCAAGGCGCCGCGCACCTTGTAGGAGCCGGTGCGCTGCAGGTTCTCCAGCTTCAGCCACACGCCGAAGCGCTCGGCGTAGTGCAGCGGGGTAGGCGGCAGGTAGCGGCGCAGCCGCGCCTGCGCGGCCAGCACGTCGGCGACGCTTACGTCGCCTACTTCCGGTTCCTGCGGGGCACCGCTAGTGGGCATTTCGCCCCCGGCCACGGTGATCGCCGGCATGCGCTGCGCGGTGCCACGACGTCCCTGCGTGGTGCGACGCCACGCATCCTGCACGCGCACCACTTGCACTTCCCTGTGCTGCGTGGTGCGACGCCATGCATCCTGCGCGCGCACCACTTGCACATCCCTGTGCTGCGAGAAGAGACCTCCGTACCGGCACCGTGGAAACGGTGCGGGCGTTCATACCGATACTCCTGCGCCGGGTTCCAGCGCGCTGATGCGCACCGAAACACAGTCGTAGATCTTCTCGATCTGGCGGCACAAGGTCTCCGGCGGACGGCTGCTGTCCACCACCATCTGCAGGTGCCAGCGGCCGTTGTCGGCCGCGTTGGGCGCACCGGCGATCGCGCGCGGCGCGAAGCCGCGGCGTTCGGCCATGCCGATCACGCGCAGCAGCGCGCCCTCGGCGGGAACCAGCACCAGGTCAAGCCGGTATTGCATTGGGGAACTCCTGGGACTGATGGGCAGGGTTGCTTTCCAGCATGGTGCTGTTGGCGTTGTTGGGCGGCACCAGTGGCCACACGTTGGCGCGGGCATCGATGGCCACGTGCAGCAGCGCCGGGCCCGGCTGGGCCAACAGCGCGGCCAGGCCGCCCTCGACGTCGTCGCGGGCCTCGATGCGGGTAGCGGGAATGCCGAACACCTGGGCCAGGGCGGCGAAGTCCGGGTTGTCGGACAGGTCGATCTCGCTGTAACGCTCGGCGAAGAACAGTTCCTGCCACTGGCGCACCATGCCCAGCGAACTGTTGTCCAACAGCACGATCTTCACCGGCAGGCGGCAGCGGGCGATCGTGGCCAGCTCCTGCACGTTCATCATGAAGCTGCCATCGCCGGACACCAGCACCACGGTGCGGTCGGGGCAGGCGAACTGCGCGCCCATCGCCGCAGGCAGGCCGAAGCCCATGGTGCCCAGTGCGCCGCTGGTCAGGTGGTTGCGCGGGTGGTTGAAGCGGCAGTGCTGGGCCACCCACATCTGGTGCTGGCCCACGTCGCAGGCAATGATCGCATCGCTCGGGGCCAGCTCGCTCAGCCGCTTCAGCAGCGCAGGGGCGTAGATGTGCTTGCCCGGCGCGTCGTAGCGGGCGGCGAAGCGCTCGCGATGGGTGCCGCACCGCTTGCGCCAGGCCTCCTGCGAGGCCGGCGTGGTGGCTGCGGCGGTCAACGCACGCAGCGCGCTGCCCACGTTGCCCGGCACGGCGATGTCGGCACTGCGCAGCTTGGAGATCTCATATGCGTCGGCGTCGATGTGGATGACCCGCGCGAACGGGGCGAACTCGTTCAACTTGCCGGTGGCACGGTCGTCGAAGCGCGCGCCGACCACGACCAACAAGTCGCTTTCCTGCACGGCCATGTTGGCCGCGCGGGTGCCGTGCATGCCCAGCATGCCCAGGTAGTGCGGATGCTGCGGCGGCAGCGCGCCCAAGCCACGCAGGGTCAGCACGGTGGGGATCGCACTGGCCTCGACGAAGGCACGGAAGTCCTCCACCGCATCGCCCAGTGCAACACCGCCACCGGCATAGATCACCGGCTTTTCGGCGGCGGCGATCGCGGCGATGGCCGCGGCCACGGCCGCTTCCTGCGGCGCCGGCGGCGGGCTCACCGCCTCCGGTACGTGGGCCGGCAGGTGCGAGGCATCGGCGATCTGCACGTCCTTGGGCAGGTCGATCAGCACCGGCCCGGGGCGACCCTCGCGGGCGATGCGGAAGGCCTCGCGGACCACGCGCGGCAGGTCATCGACGCTGCGCACCAGCCAGCTGTGCTTGACGATCGGCATGGTCAGGCCGAACACGTCCAGTTCCTGGAACGCGTCGGTGCCCAGCAGCGGGGTGGCGACCTGGCCGGTGATGCAGACCATCGGCACCGAATCCAGCATCGCATCGGCGATGCCGGTCACCAGGTTGGAGGCGCCAGGGCCGGAGGTGGCCACGCAGACGCCGACCTGACCGCTGGCGCGGGCATAGCCGTTGGCCGCCAGGGCCGCGCCCTGTTCGTGGCGGACCAGGATGTGCTTCAGCCCCGAATCCACCAGGGCGTCGTAGAACGGCATGATGGTGCCGCCGGGGTAGCCGAACAGCGTGTGCACGCCCTCGGCTTCCAGGGCCTGCGTCAACCAGCGTGCGCCGTTGCGGGGCGCGGTGCTGTGTGCGGAGGTGTTCATGCGGTGACCTTTACGAAAGCGGGTGGGGGAGCCGCGCGGTTACGCGGCTTGACTTTGCAACCAGACCATCTTGGCGCGCAGTTCCTTGCCTACCTTCTCGATCGGGTGCTCCAGGTCGGCCTGCTTGAACTTGTTGTAGTTCGGCAGGCCCGCTTCGTACTCGGCCACCCAGTTCTTGGTGAAGGTGCCGTTCTGGATGTCGGTCAACACGTCCTTCATGCGTGCCTTGGTGCCGGCATCGATGACGCGCGGGCCGCTGACATAGTCGCCGTACTGCGCGGTTTCGGAGATGAATTCCAGCATGCGGGTGATGCCGCCCTCGTAGAACAGGTCCACGATCAGCTTCAGTTCGTGCAGCACTTCGTAGTAGGCGATTTCCGGCTGGTAACCGGCTTCCACCAGCGTTTCAAAGCCGGCCTGGACCAGCGCCGAGGCACCGCCACACAGCACCGCCTGCTCGCCGAACAGATCGGTCTCGGTCTCTTCCTTGAACGTGGTCTGGATCAGGTTGGCGCGTGCGCCGCCCAGGCCGGCCGCATAGGCCAGCGCGTACTCGGCGGCCTTGCCGCTCTTGTCCTGGTAGACCGCCCAGATGCACGGCACGCCGCGGCCGATCTCGTACTCACGGCGCACCAGCGCGCCCGGGCCCTTGGGCGCCACCAGCACCACGTCCAGGTCCTCGCGCGGCTTGATCATGTCGAAATGCACGTTCAGGCCATGCGCGAACAACAGCACCGCGCCCTGCTTCATGTTCGGCGCGAGTACGTCTTCGTAGAGTTTCTTCTGCACCATGTCCGGGGTCAGCACGGCCACCAGATCGGCATCCTTGACCGCCTCGGCCGGGGCCTTGACGGTGAAGCCGTCGGCCTGCGCCTTGACCTCGGTGGGGCCACCCGGGCGCAGCCCGATGACAACGTCGAAGCCGGATTCACGCAGGTTCAGTGCGTGGGCGCGGCCCTGGCTGCCGTAGCCGACAACAGCGATCTTGATCTGGGGCAGGTCGTTGGTGCTCATGGGGGAGGTCCTTTGGCGGAAATAAAAAGATGGCCGACGGTCAGCGACGCGTCGGCCAGTCAGGGGAAGCGGTGGCACGCGCAGCGCCACAACCGCACGCATCCGCCGTGGGGGCGGTGGGCGTGACGGCGGTGGTGGCGGGCTGGCGGGTCATGGCGGGGGAGGGCAACTCGGAAGGGGGAGGGAAAACGAGGGGGCTCTGAAACGAAAAAACCCGCACCTGGGTGGGTGCGGGTTTTGATGGATACCTGGCAGTCTTGCTTACACGCCGGTCCGTCCCGCACCTGTTGGTTGGGTAATAAGTACGAGGACAAGAAGCGAACGGATCGACGCCCCGCCGGTGTCGGCGTGTTCGATGGATTCGCGGATGGCTGTGCGCTGCAACATGAGATCGAGAAAACCACAGCGGTTTTAAGGCTGTCAACCCTGACAGGCATATTTCCAACAGTTTCGCCTGCATCCAGCGCAAAGCCCCGCCACGCAAGGATGGTTGCGGTTGAAAGCGTTGCGGTGAACCCGAATTCACTATTTTGCAGGCACGTTCTGCGCGGATTCTGGTGCCGATGCGGCCGGTGGCATGACCATTGTGGGATGCCATCGCAGCCGCTCTGCCGCCACTATCGGTGGGGCTACCACCCACCAGGAATCACCCCGTGTCCCGACGTCTTGCCCGCGGCCTGCTTGCCGCCGCCGTGCTGTGTGCCCTCCCCATCGTCGCCAGTGCCGCCGACCGCGTCACCGGCCATCCTTTCGCCACCCGCTCGGAGGTGATCGCCCCGCACGCGATGGCCGCGACCTCGCAGCCGCTGGCGACCCAGATCGCGCTGGATGTGATGAAGGGCGGCGGCTCGGCCGTGGACGCGGCGATCGCGGCCAACGCCGCGCTGGGCCTGATGGAGCCGACCGGCAACGGCGTTGGTGGCGACCTGTTTGCCATCGTGTGGGACCCGAAGACCCAGAAGCTTTATGGCTACAACGGCTCGGGCCGCTCGCCCAAGTCGCTGACCCTGGCCGAGTTCCAGCGGCGCGGGCTGAAGGAGATCCCGGCCACCGGCCCGCTGCCGGTCTCGGTGCCGGGCGCGGTGGACTCCTGGTTCGCGCTGCACGAGCGCTTCGGCCGCAAGCCGATGGCCGACAACCTGGCCCCGGCCATCCGCTACGCCCGCGAGGGCCATCCGGTGGCCGAGGTGATCGCCTACTACTGGGACCGCTCGGTGCCCAGGTTGTCGCAGTACCCGGGCTTCAAGGAACAGTTCACCGTCAACGGGCATGCGCCGCGCAAGGGCGAGATGTGGAAGAACCCGAACCTGGCCAACACCCTGGAGCAGATCGGCCGCGGCGGCCGCGATGCCTTCTACAAGGGCGACATCGCCCGCACCATCGGCAGCTACTTCAAGGCCAATGGCGGCTACCTGAGCTACGAGGACATGGCCAGCCACCACGGTGAGTGGGTGGAGCCGGTGAGCAGCAACTACCGCGGCTACGACGTGTGGGAACTGCCGCCCAACAGCCAGGGCATCGCGGCGCTGCAGATCCTGAACGTGCTGGAGGGCTACGACTTCTTGAAGATCCCCTTCGGCTCGCCCGAGCACGTGCACCTGTTCGTGGAAGCCAAGAAGCTGGCCTTCGCCGACCGCGCGCGCTTCTACACCGATCCGGCATTCCACCCGGCGCCGGTGGACCGGCTGATCTCGAAAGATTACGCGGCACAGCGGCGCGCGTTGATCTCGATGGACAAGGCCCTGCGCGAAGTGCAGCCGGGCACGCCCAAGCAGCTGCAGGAAGGCGACACGATCTACATGACCGTGGCCGACGCGGACGGGATGATGGTCTCGCTGATCCAGTCCAATTACCGCGGCATGGGCAGTGGCATGGCCCCCCCGGGGCTGGGCTTCATCCTGCAGGATCGCGGTGAGATGTTCGTCCTGCAGAAAGACCACCCGAACGGCTACGCGCCGGGCAAGCGCCCGTTCCAGACCATCATTCCCGGCTTCGTGACCAAGGACGGCAAGCCCTGGATGAGCTTCGGGGTGATGGGCGGGGCGATGCAGCCGCAGGGCCACGCGCAGATCGTGATGAACATGGTCGACTTCGGCATGAACCTGCAGGAAGCCGGCGATGCGCCGCGCATCCAGCACGAAGGTTCCACCGAACCAACCGGGCAGGCCACGGCGATGAGCGACGGCGGCGAAGTCAACCTGGAAACCGGCTTCCCGTACGAGACGGTGCGCGCACTGATGCGCAAAGGCCACCGCGTCACCTTCGCCGACGGTCCCTACGGCGGCTACCAGGCAATCCTGCGCGACCCCGACACCGGCGTGTACTACGGCGCCTCGGAGAGCCGCAAAGACGGCCAGGCCGCAGGCTACTAAACCAACGCGGCGGGGTAGAGCCGACCGTTGGTCGGCTGCTCTCCTCAACTCACCGACCCACTGTCAGAGGGGCGCGGTGGGTGGGTTGGCGGGACCCTGAGCCGCATGGATGCGGCGACGGAGCTTACAGGGACGTACTTGCAGCGTGTCCCGCCAACCCACCCGGCGCGACCCTGCCACCGACAGCGCAACGGTGTACGCCCTACGGCGCCCTCGCCGCCTCATCCCGCGTCTCTTCCTGCGCGGCAATCTCCCGCTCGATCCACTCGTCCATCATCCGCCGTGCCCGCTGCGCACGCCGGCGCTGCAACGCGTACTCCATGTCCAGCACCCGGTACAGCGACCACATCACCAGCAGCATCAACAGCGCGAACGGCAAGGCCGCAATCGTGATCATGCCCTGCAGCGCGGTCAGTCCGCCGGCCAGCAGCAACACGCCGGCAATCAGCGCGATCGCCACGCCCCACACCATACGGCGTGCCAGCGGCGGGTCGCCCGCCTCCTCGGTCGACATCGTGGCCAGTACCAGCACCGCCGAATCGGCCGAGGTCACGAAGAAGATCATCAACAGCACCAGCGCGATCACCGACAACACCATCGGCATCGGCAGGCTGTCGAACATCGTGAACAGCACCGTCTCATAGCCGTTGCCCAGCGCCTGCGCCAGGTCCACGTGGCCGAAGATCTGCGACCACAGCGCCGTGCCGCCGAACACCGAGAACCACAGGAAGCCCAGCACGCTCGGTGCGATCACCACGCCCAGCACGAACTCGCGGATGCTGCGCCCGCGCGATACCCGCGCAATGAACGAACCCACGAACGGCGCCCACGCGATCCACCACGCCCAGTAGAAGATCGTCCAGTCGGCCACCCACGTACTGCCCGAGAACGGCGACATGCGCAGGCTCATCGTCACCAGTGAATTGAGGTAGGACCCGATGGTGGTGGTGAACGTATCGAAGATGAAACCGGTGGGGCCCAGCACCATCACCAGCGCCAGCAATACCGCCGCCAGCCCCAGGTTGAAGTTGGACAGCCACTTGATGCCGCGGTTCACCCCACTGGTGGTCGACGCCATGTACAGCACGAACGCCACCGCGATGATGGTCAGCTGCACCGGAATCGAATCACGGATGCCGAACACGCGATGCAGGCCCGCCGCGATCTGGATCGTACCGAAGCCCAGCGTGGTGGCCACGCCGATCGCGGTGGCCACCACCGCCGCCACGTTCACCACCGTCCCCATCCAGCCGCGGTGGTGCGCGCCGATGATCGGCTGCAGCAGATCACTGATCAGCCCGCGGCCATTGCGGTTGAACTGGAACCACGCCATCGCCAGCCCGATCAGCGCATAGATCGCCCACGGATGCAGGCCCCAGTGGAAGAACGCGTAGCGCATCGAGGCACGGGCGGCTTCCATGCTCTGCGGTGCCAGCCCTTCCGGTGGCTTGACGAAATGCGAGATTGGCTCGGCCGCGCCCCAGAACACCAGGCCGATACCCATGCCGGCGGCAAACAGCATCGACATCCAGCTGGCGTTGGAAAAATCCGGCTCGGCATCTTCGCCGCCGATCCGCAGCGCGCCCAGCCGTCCGAAGGCCAGGTACATCAGGAACGACAGCGTGATGAACACCACCAGCAGGTACAGCCAGCCGGTGCTGCGGATGATGTGGCCCAGGCCACTCTGGATCACGTCGTTGAAGGGGCCGGGCGCGAGGCCGGCGATCAGCACCAATGCGACGATCAGTGCGATGGATATGCGAAACACCATGGAGGAGTTTCTCCGTACAAAGGGGGCGAGCGAATGCCTGCCGTCTCCAGCGCTGCCGAGGCGGCGGCTGGGGCGATTCAAGCCGGTCGATGCCGGTTGCGGAACTCCAGGGCGGACCAGCCAGACGGCCATTCCGCGCCGCAGCATTCTAGCGGATGGCAGATCAGCGCCTTTTTCACGTTCCCACTGCGGTATACGCGACCCCGCGCCGGGCGCGGCAATTGGGTCGGGGTTGTGGTCTAATTCGCCCCGAAGCGGGGGTACCGCGGCCCAGTGGCCACGGTTGAGACAGTCCCTTCGAACCTGATCCGGTTGATACCGGCGTAGGGATGCTTCGCAATGCAGACGCACTGCGCCGTAGGGCTGCCCCGCCCGAAGACCGCCCGTGCTGCGTCCGTCGTGCGCCGCCGCTTCGTCCGTTCCGCCCATTCCCGGGCGGAACCCGATCCAGGACGAAGTCATGAACGCAGCGCTTTCCTCCCTGCAGCAGCAGGCCCAGCAATTGTCCGAATCGGTCACCCGACCGATCCCCGGCTCGCGCAAGATCCATGTGCCCGGCTCACGCAGCGACCTGCAGGTGCCCATGCGCGAGATCGTGCTGACCCGCACGCCCACGCTGTTTGGCGGGGAAGAGAATGCACCGGTCACCGTGTATGACACCTCTGGCCCGTATACCGATCCGAATGCGCGCATCGACCTCTCCTGCGGTTTACCGGCGTTGCGCGCCGGCTGGGTGGCCGAACGCGGCGACACCGAACTGCTGCATGGCCTGAGCTCCAGCTTCGGGCGGGCGCGCGAAACCGACGCGCGCCTGGACGCGGTGCGCTTCCCGTCGCGCCTGCAGCCGCGCCGTGCCGTGGCCGGTGCCAACGTCACCCAGATGCACTACGCACGGCGCGGCATCATCACCCCGGAAATGGAATTCGTCGCCATCCGCGAGAACCAGCGCATCGAGGCCATCCGCGATGCCGCGCTGCTCAGGCAGCATCCCGGGGAGTCCTTCGGCGCGTCCATCCCAACGTGCATCACGCCCGAATTCGTGCGTGACGAAATCGCCCGTGGCCGCGCGGTGCTGCCCAACAACATCAACCATCCGGAAAGCGAGCCGATGATCATCGGCCGCAACTTCCTGACCAAGATCAACGCCAACATCGGCAACAGCGCCGTGTCCTCGGGTATCGCCGAGGAAGTGGAAAAGCTGGTGTGGGCGATCCGCTGGGGCGGTGACACGGTGATGGACCTGTCCACCGGCAAGCACATCCACGAAACGCGGGAATGGATCGTGCGCAACTCGCCGGTGGCGATCGGTACCGTGCCGATCTACCAGGCGCTGGAGAAGGTGGATGGCCGCGCCGAGGAGCTCACCTGGGAGATCTTCCGCGACACCCTGATCGAACAGGCCGAGCAGGGCGTGGACTACTTCACCATCCACGCCGGCGTGCTGCTGCGCTACGTGCCGCTTACCGCCAGGCGGGTGACCGGGATCGTCTCGCGCGGCGGCTCGATCATGGCCAAGTGGTGCCTGGCCCACCACAAGGAGAACTTCCTTTACACGCACTTTGAAGACATCTGCGAGATCATGAAGGCCTACGACGTGACCTTCTCGCTGGGCGACGGCCTGCGCCCGGGCTGTATCGCCGATGCCAACGATGCCGCCCAGTTCGGTGAACTGGAAACCCTCGGCGAGTTGACCAGAATCGCCTGGAAGCACGACGTGCAGACCATGATCGAAGGCCCGGGCCACGTGCCCATGCAGCTGATCAAGGAGAACATGGACAAGCAGCTGCGCGAGTGCGGCGAGGCGCCGTTCTACACGCTGGGGCCGCTCACCACCGACATCGCGCCGGGCTATGACCACATCACCAGCGCGATCGGCGCCGCCATGATCGGCTGGTACGGCACCGCCATGCTCTGCTATGTCACGCCGAAGGAACACCTGGGCCTGCCCAACCGCCAGGACGTGCGCGACGGCATCATGGCCTACCGCATCGCCGCGCATGCCGCGGACCTGGCCAAGGGCCATCCCGGCGCGCAGGTGCGCGACAACGCACTGAGCAAGGCGCGCTTCGAGTTCCGCTGGGAAGACCAGTTCCACCTCGGCCTGGATCCGGAGAAGGCCAAGGAATTCCACGATGAAACCCTGCCCAAGGACGCGCACAAGCTGGCCCACTTCTGTTCCATGTGCGGCCCGCACTTCTGCTCGATGAAGATCACCCAGGACGTGCGCGACTATGCCGCCGAACACGGCCTGTCCGAACAGGACGCGATCGAGGAGGGCATGGCCGGCAAGTCGGCGCAGTTCCACGACCTCGGCGCGCAGGTCTACCGGCAGGAATGAGGCCGGTGCCGGGGTGGCGCGCCGTCGCCCCGGCATGCTCATGCGGCACGGGCGGCAAGCGCGCTAAGCTCGGCGACGAAACGGGGCAGGGAAGGGAGCTGGCATGGCAATCGCACGTACCACCAAGTGGCTGGCCATCGCACGGCGGCATCCGTCGGCGTGGTTGCTGGCCGTGCAGTTGCTGGGCGTGCTGCTGTACCCGGCGATGGACGAAGCCGGCGCCAGCCGCGCGGTGTTCGGGGCGTTCGGCATTGCCGTGCTCGGCCTGGCCCTGTGGGTGGTGCGGCGCAGCCCGTTGGGCATGTGGCTGGCGCTGCTGCTGGCCATCCCGGCGGTGGTCTTCTCCATCGCCGGGGCACTGCTCGACAGGCCCACCCTCACCACCACGGCCCAGTTGCTGGAATGCCTGCTGTACTTCTATACCGCCGGCAGCCTGACCGCCTACATGCTCCAGGACCACAAGGTCACCCGCGACGAACTGTTCGCGGCCGGGGCAACGTTCACCCTGTTGGCCTGGGCATTCGCCTTTGCCTTCTCGGTCTGCCAGCAGTGGTACCCGGGCAGTTTCCTGGCCACCAGCGAGAGCGAATTGCGCACCTGGATGGAGCTTCTTTATCTCAGCTTCAGCTTGCTGTCCGGGGTGGGGTTGAGCGATGTGGTGCCGGTGCATCCGCAAGCACGCGCACTGGTCATGCTGGAGCAGTTCGCAGGCGTGATGTACGTGGCTTTGGTGGTCTCGCGACTGGTCGGATTGACCATGATCAAGCGTGTACAAAGCTGAATCGCAGATAAAAAATTCGCGCCCGAAGGCGCGAATACTGAAGCGATTTATGTGAATTCGTCGGCGAGAGAGAGCCTGATGTTGGCCGCACGCACAGGCGCGGTTAACCGGCATAGGCTAGTATTCGCGCGCTTCAGTTGTTTTACGGTTTGCGCTGATGGCATGTGCGGAATCTGGCGGTTCGTTCGATCGGTGTCGGTTGCGATGAATGCTGCGTTCCTGTTGTTCTGCAGTCCTTCGTACCACTGGAATGATCAGCAACATTAGTGAGCCTCCTTCGGCCGATGTCGTGCGTATCGGCAGCTGCACCGTCACGTTGTCCTCGCGCGAGGTCACGGTGCCCGGTGCGCGTCGCGTGCGTCGGCTCACCCCCAAGGCCCTGGGCGTACTGAAGGCGTTGCTGCGTTCGCCCGGTGCGGTCGTCACCCGCGATGAACTGTTCGCCGAGGTGTGGCCCGACACGCTGCCCACCAATGATGTCCTCACCCAGGCGGTCACCCAGCTGCGCAAGGCGTTTGCCAGCGACGAGGGCGACGGCACCGCGTACATCGAAACCATCGCCAAGACCGGTTACCGCCTGCTGGTGCCGGTCCGCATGCTGGCCGACGATCCCGTTGCACCGGCCCCCGCCGACCCGGGCGTGGCGCCCGCGGCCAACGCAGCAGCACCTGCGCCAACGCCCACTACAACAGGCCCGGCACCGGCGTCGGTGCGCAGCCGCTGGCGGCGCAACCGCCGTTACGTGCTGTTGGCCGTGGGGCTGGCCATGCTGGTGGCGCTGCTGGTGATGGCCGCCTTGCTGCTGCAGCGCCCGTCGGCCGAGCCCGGTTCCAGCGGCGTGCTGGAGGACGGCAGCCGGGTGATCGGCAGCCCACAGCGGCCGTACCGCCTGATCACCGCCACGGCCGGGTTCGAGACCTATCCCACGCTGTCCCCCGACGGTTCGCAGGTTGCCTACGAGGCCGACAGCAGCGCCCGCACAGGCAGCTCGGTGAAGGTGCAGACCTCCGGCAATGCGCCGGCGCGGCTGCTGGCCGAAACCCCGGACGGTCATTCCGACCGCTTCCCCAACTGGTCGCCCAACGGGCGCGACATCGCGTTCGCGCGGTTCGGGCCGGGCGGCAGCTGCGAGGTGCTGATCGCCAGCGCCACGGGCGGTGCGGTACGCCACGTCACCCGTTGTGACGGCACCGAACTGCTCAGCTTTGACTGGACCCCGGACGGACGCGGCCTGGTGTTCGGCTCCCTGGCCGGCGCGCATGCCCACCGCGGCATCCGCGTGCTGGATATCGCCAGTGGGCGTTGGACGCCGCTGGCCTACGAGGTGGCCGAGGACAGCTTTGATTACGCGCCGCGCTACTCGCCCGACGGGCGCTGGATCGTGTTCGTGCGCAACCCGCAGATCGGCGATCTGTGGCGGCTCCCGGCCAGCGGCGGGGTGCCCGAACAGCTCACCGCCGATTCGGCCGAGATCCGCGGCTGGGCCTGGCGCGGTGACAGCCGCCACATCGTGTTCGGCCGTCGCGTGGACAGCGAATCGCGCCTGTATGAACTGGATACGCAGAACCGCACGCTGCGCGACGTCGGCATCGACGATGCGCAGTCACCGGCGGTGTCGCGCCACAACGAGATGCTGGCCTTCGTGCACCGCAAGGCGCAGTTCGGGTTGTTCCGGGTGCCGCTCAAAGACGGCCAGCCGGGCCAACCGCAACGCCTGTTCCCGTCCAATGGCCGGGATGGCCAGCCGATGCTCGCCCCGGACGGCCGGCAACTGGTGTTCACCTCCGACCGGTCCGGCAACTACGGTCTGTGGTGGGCCGACCTGACCCGGCCCGACTCGCTGCGTCCGGTGGAAGGCCTGCGCCCGGAAACGCGGCAGGCCGCGGACTGGTCGCCGGACAGCACGCACCTGCTGGTGTCCGGGCGCGATGCGCAGGCCAACCCGGTCATCTATGAAGTGTCACCGCGCGATGAGCAGGTGGTGGCGTTGCCGGTGCCCGTTGCCCAACCGCTGCAGGCGCTGTACGGCGGCGACAGCGACCACGTGCTGATCGTGGACCGTGACGCGCGTGAACGGCTGCGGCTGTCCCTGTTCGATCGTCGGCAGTCGCCGTGGCGGCTGCTGGCCAGTATCGAAGGGGTATCGCAGGCACGCTTCGACCGCAGCGCGCAGCGGGTACTGTTCACCCGGTTGTCGGCGGGCGGGTTGTGGTCGGTGGATGCGCAGCTCAGCGCCGGCAGCATCCAGCAGGTCAGCGAAGACCGGCCGTCGCGCTGGCGCTACCGGACCTGGACGGTGGCACGCGATGGCAGCGTGGACTATCTGTCCAACAACGCCGCCTGCGCCACGCTGTTCTCGCGCATCAACGCCGGCGCCACCCGCACCGAACACTGCCTGGACATGGATCGGCTGAGCGCCGGCAACGGCTTCAGTGCGCAACCCGATGGCAGCGCGCTGTACGTGGCGCTGGCGGTGGCCGACGGGGCCGACATCGGCGTGATGCCGCTGCCCGAGGCTCCGGTGGCGGTCTTCTCGGCGGTGTCCAACGCGCTGTTTTTGAAGGGAAAATAGTCTTCGTACTTCTTTCGTATCGGCCTCGTGTCGAATTCGGATGAATCTCGTAGGACTTTCCTGACCTGGCTCGCCTGATTTGGCAAAACGTTTGCCCCGCAACGGCAAACACGGTGTGCAGTCATGCGTCAGCTTTCCTTGGCCGATCGCGGCCAATCGCTCTCCTTGGACAAGATCGTCGACGACGGTCCGCTGCCCACCTGCCTGGGCGTGGCCCGGCTCGGCAGCCTGCAGACCGCCGGCGCAACCTTCACTGTGTGGATGCAGCTGCGCGGCAGCGCGTGGGTGGAATCCAAGGAAGGTCGCTTCCGTCTGCGTCAGCGCGAATGGATCGCCTTCGAGAAGGAATCCAAGCCGATGATCCAGGCCGGCCGCGATGGTCTGTGCATCGGCCTGAGCCTCACCCCCGATGCATTGCGCGCGCTGGGCGAACTGGAAGACTGCAGCCTGTATGCCGGCCGCGGCAGCATGAGCCGCGCCGAAGTCCGCGTGGCGCTGCGCCTGTGGCGCGATGCACTGGCCAGCGGCCAGCCTGCGCAGGCATTGCGCCCGGTGCTGCTGCATCTGGCGTCGCTGCAGCGCGTGCTGGCCACCGGCGTGCAGCGTTGCCCGGGCCGTTCGCGCGTGCGCAAGCGCCAGGTGTTCGGCCGCATGCAGCGTGCGCGCCTGTACCTGGAAGGCAACAGCCACCGCGTGGTGCGCATCGGCGAACTGGCCGAGTTGACCAACTTCTCCAGCTGGTACTTGTCCAAGACCTTCCAGAGCCTGTATGAAGAAAGCCCGCAGTCGCTGTCGGCACGCCTTCGGCTGGAGCGCGCGGCCGACCTGCTGCGTGATACCGACATGATGATCGGCGAAGTCGCCGCTGCGAGTGGATTTGACAACTGCTGCAGCTTTGCACGGGCGTTTCGGGCACGTTACGGGCAGTCTGCGTCAGGCTTCCGCGAGGGTGGTGGAGTGCTCCCGCCAAAGTCGGCAAAGCCATCGGTTGCTTCCCGCAAATAATTAACCGCAACGCAATCGTAACTTTCCGAGGCGGTTTAACACGCTACTAACGTACCTCGGAGAGATAAATGAATTTTCGTACTCCTGCAGTGCGGCTGGGCCTTCTGCCCGCCGGCATTGCGCTCGCGCTGTCGCCGACCTTTGCCTCGGCGCAGGAAGCTGCAGCCGGCACCACTGACCTGGATCGCATCTCGGTCACCGGCTCGCGCATCCGCGGCGCCAACATGGAGACCCAGCAGCCGATTCTGACGATGACGCGTGAAGCCCTGGAGAAGCAGGGTTTCTCGAACGTCGCTGACGTGCTGAACAACCTCACCTCGGCCGGCTCCCCGGCCATCTCGCGTTCGGATTCGCTGTCCTCGGGCGAGAACGTGGGCGGTTACTACGTCGACATCCGCAACCTGGGCGCCCAGCGCACCCTGGTGCTGATGAACGGCAAGCGCCTGGGCGCCACCACGGCCGGTTACCAGGATCTGAGCCAGATCCCGATGGCTGCCGTGGAGCGCATTGAAATCCTGAAGGACGGCGCGTCCTCGATCTACGGTTCGGACGCCATTGCCGGCGTGGTCAACGTGATCACCCGCAAGAACTTCGACGGTGGCGAAGCCAGCGTCCGCGTTGGCCAGTACGGCAACGGCGACGGCGACGAACAGCAGTACTCGATGCTGCTGGGCGCGTCCGGCGAGCGCGGCAGCCTGACCCTGGCGGCCGAATACTCCAAGCAGGATCCGGTGTGGGCCAAGGACCGCTGGTACAGCCGTGATGGCGGCCGTGGTCCGAACTCGGTTGCTGGCGACGGCAGCCCGATCACCGAAACCGGTAGCTGGTGCAACCCGCTGCAGGTCAACTGCGCCGACTCCAAGACCGCGGTGTGGAAGACGCTGAACCCGGGCGGCAACCCGAACAACCCGAATGACTACCACGTCCTGACCGAAGACGAGTACGTCAATTCGAACGAGCAGATGAGCCTGCTGACCGGTGTGGAGCGCAAGTCGCTGTACATCAACGGCACCTACGACTTCACCGACCGCATCAGCCTGAACACCGATGTGCTCTACAACGAGCGCAACACGTTCCAGCAGATCGCCGGCTACCCGTACCAGTCCAGCGCGTCCAACATCAAGACCCCGCTGTCGGCCTCCAGCGCCTTCAACCCGACCAGCGTCAACAGTGTGGGTGGCAAGGACATCGAGTTCCGTCGTCGCCTGTGGGAAGTGCCGCGCACCACCGACAGCCAGCTGAAGACCCTGCGCTTCGCGCCGACCGTCAGCGGCTACTTCGAAGTGGCCGACAAGACCTTTGACTGGGACGTCGGTGCACTGTGGAACCGCAATGAGTCGATCAAGACCCAGCGCGGTGACATGAGCCTGATCGCTTCGCGCAAGGCCCTGGGCCCGTCCTACATCGATGCAGGCGGCGTGGCACGCTGCGGCGTTGCCGGCGTTGTCGACCCGAGCCTGGCCGACTGCATCCCGTGGAACCCGCTGCTGCCGTACGGCGTGGCTGGCCAGGGTTCGCTCGCCGATCCGGCGCTGCAGGAATACCTGTTCCCGACCTTCACCACCCGTGGCGTCACCAAGACCACCAGCTTCACCGCCAACCTGTCCGGGTCCATCGTGACCCTGCCGGCCGGCGACCTCGGCTTCGCCGTGGGCGTGGAGCACCGCAAGGAAGAAGGCTCGTACGTGCCGGACGCCTTCGCGCAGTCGGGCCAGTCCACCGGTCTGGGCCAGAAGTCGACCCAGGGTGAGTACGATCTGAACGAGGTCTACCTCGAACTGAACGTGCCGATCCTGGCCGACATGGCGTTTGCCAAGGAACTGACCCTGAATGTTGCCAGCCGTTATTCGGACTACAGCAACTTCGGCGGCACCACCAACAGCAAGTTCGGTCTGACCTGGCGTCCGATGGACGAGCTGCTGGTCCGCGGCACCTACGCCGAGGGCTTCCGCGCTCCGACCATCGCCGATCTGTACGGCGGCCTGAGCTCGAGCTTCGAGCGTTACACCGATCCGTGCGCCGTGGGCGTGTCGGGCAGCGTGGCCGGCAATGCCGCCTGCCTTGCCGGTGGTGCACCGGCCAACTACGTGCAGCTGGGCCAGGGCAACGTGCCGTGCTCGACCACGCCGTGCCAGTCCGGTGACCAGTTCGTCTCCGGTGCCAACCCGAACCTGTCGCCGGAAACCTCCAAGAGCAAGACCGTTGGTCTGGTCTGGAGCCCGCGCTGGGTGCAGGGTCTGGACATCTCGCTGGATTGGTACCGCTACGAGATCAGCGACATGATCATCGAAGACAGCGTCGACCGTATCCTGCGTGACTGCTACGTGCTGGGCAATGCTGGCCGTTGCAGCGGCGTGACCCGTGCGGCTGATGGCCACATCAGCGGCATCACCTACGGCACCGCCAACCTCGGCAAGATGGAAACCGAAGGTTACGACCTGGGCATCAAGTACCGCCTGCCGGAGCTGGCCATCGGTCAGTTCAGCATCGACTGGCAGACCAGCTACCTGTCCAAGTACGACGAAGCCAACCAGAACAGCGCCGGCGACAGCATCATGATCGGCAAGGTTGGTCAGGACGCGCTGTTCCGCGTGCGTTCCAACCTGGGCGTCAACTGGGCGATGGGCGACTTCGGTGTGAACTACACCGCGCGCTACTACTCGGGCCTGAACGAGCCGTGCATCGAGATCGGCTGCACCGATCCGGACCGTATCGCCTACGGCGAAACCGCTCCGCTGCGCAAGACCGGCGCCAACACCTTCCATGACCTGCAGGTCAGCTGGAAGGCACCGTGGGATGCCACCATTGCCGTCGGCGCGAACAACGTGTTCGATCACAAGGGTCCGCTGATGTACTCGCAGCAGAACTCGAGCTTCGCCTACTACGGCGGCTTCGATATCGGTCGCTTCCTGTACATGAAGTACACCCAGCGCTTCTGATCCATCGAAGCTCTGTTGCAGTAAAAAAAGGAGGGCGGACCGCAAGGTCCGCCCTCTTTGCGTTGAGCGGGGGCCTGAGCGTTCCACCCTCACCGGTTTCGATGCTGCGGCCACAAAAAGGTTCTTCTCCCCTCTGAGGGAAGCGTCTTGTTGCAAGGGCCGTCGCGAGCGTGAGGGCCCCGCAGCAGCCGGTAGGCCCCTGGTGCAAATGTCCCCCGGCCGCGTGGCGGCCTCCTCCTTTACTTTGCCCAGGAGCCTACCGGCTGCTACGGGGCTCGGCTTGCGGTGCGCAGGTGGACGCCATGCTTTTTTGACGCTGGGCGGTGGGTCGGGCGCTGGGCCCCATGCCCTTGGAGGCGAAGTAAAGGGGGAGGGGGCGGCCGCAGGCCGACGCCGGAGGACATTCGCCGGAAAGGGCATGGGGCCCAGCGCCCGACCCGCCGACGGCTGTGCCTGAAAAGCGTCAAGGCACGTTTTTGCTTGCCCCGCACATGGGTGAAGAACCACAAAAAAAGCCGGCCACTGGCCGGCTTTTCCGTTGCACGTCTGCCCGGCGTCGTGCCGCGAGGCGGGGTCTCAGGCCTCGGCAGCCACCAGCCCCATCAGGCCATTGGCATGGTCGCGCCACTGCGGCAGTTTGTGCAGCACGCCTGCACGCTGCAGGTACTCTTCATCCACCGGGTCCCCGTTGATCAGCGCCAGGGCCACGTGCACCGCACCGGTCACCCAGAAGCTGCGCGTGTTGGACTTCTGCGGCTGCAGGTGGAACGCCACCGCCTCGATGATCGGCATCGGCAGGCCCCACAGGCCCAGCAGGTAGGCGCCTGCCTCCGCATGGCCGGGGCGTTCATCGGACGCGTCGGCCGGGGCGCCGCGCTCGTTGCGCACGCCCGGCAGCAGCAGCCCGATGTCGGCCAGCAGGGCGGCGGTTGCACCCAGCTCGGCGCTGGAATCGGGCAGCAGCTTGGCCGCCAGCCGCGAGGCCAGCAACGCACGCTGCTGCAGCGAATTGCGCTCGGCACCGGACAGCGCCGAGGCAGAGAACACCTCGCTGGCCAGCACCAGGTCGCGCAGGGTCGACAGGCCCAGCCGCGTTACCGCAGTGCGCAGGTCGGAAATGGTGCGGCCGCTGTTGAAGAATGCCGAGTTGGACAACTGCAGCACCTTGGCCGCAATCGCCGGGTCTGCCGACACCAGCTTGGACACATCGGCGGTGTTGGTTTCGTCGTCGTGTTCCAGCGCCTGGGTCAGGCTCAGGTACAGGTGCGGCGGCGACGGCAGCTTTTCGATGCGGCCGATCGCGCTGCGCAGATGCGCGCTGTCGAGCAGTTCGCGCAGTTCTTCCAGGCTGGTCAGCGCTTCCAGCAGCACTTCCGGGGCCAGCGGCATCGGCAGGAAGCGGTGGGCCACCCCGATCAGGCGCGCCGGCGGCGGGCGGTTATTGTGGTCAGCGTCCACCAGCGCGATCCGGATCGTTTCCGGGCGCAGGGTGCGGATCTGCCCCAGCAGCGTGGTGGCGGTGAGATCGGGCAGGGTAGGGCAGGCAATGACCGCGTCCACCGGACCGGCGGCGACGATGCTCATGGCCGACTGGCCATCGGAGGCCGTCAGCGGTTGCCACTCTTCCCCAAGATCGGCAATGAAATCCATCAGTTCAGCCGACAGGCTGGCCTGGTCCCCAACAAGCAGAATGCGCACGACAAGTCCCCTGGCTGACCACGGTGAAACGCACCGTGGACGGTGTGAAGACGCAATGTACCCAATCCGGCACAAATAGTGATGTGCCGCAGTCAAAAAACGTGATGTCCATCGCTTCGGCGGCCAGCGCCGAAGCGATGCGGTTCAGCCTCAGCCGTTGTTGGCGAGGTAACGCTGGTGCGCTTCCACCAGGATCTGCTTGGCTTCGGCAGCGCCGGCCCAGCCGTCCAGCTTGACCCACTTGCCCTTTTCCAGGTCCTTGTAATGCTCGAAGAAGTGGCCGATGCGCTCCAGCCAGTGGCTGGACACCTGCTCGATGTCTTCCACGTGGGCGTAGCCGCTGAACACCTTGGAGATCGGCACGGCCAGGATCTTCTCGTCGCTGCCGGCCTCATCGCTCATCTTGAGCACGCCGACCGGACGGCAACGCACCACCGAACCGGGGATCAGCGGCAGCGGCAGCACCACCAGCACGTCGGCCGGGTCACCGTCGCCGCACAGGGTGCTCGGCACGTAGCCGTAGTTGCACGGGTAGCGCATCGGGGTGGACAGGATGCGGTCGACGAAGATCGCGCCGGTTTCCTTGTCCACTTCGTACTTCACCGGCTCGGAATCCTTCGGGATCTCGATGATGACGTTGATTTCTTCCGGCGGGTTCTTGCCGGGCGAGACGAGTTCCAGACCCATGGGTGTACTCCGAGAGGGGGATGAAGGCAGATAGCCCCCCATTTTATGCCTTTGCCGGGCCGCGTGCAGCGGGGGCCGGATGACCGCCCCGCGATGGGTTTTCCCACAGCCCGGCGCGGCCTTGCCGGATGGGCCCGTGCTCGGGGCCAGACCACGCTGGTTCTCCTTCCGTTGGAGTCTGGCCATGTACCCACGTTTCCGGCCGTTGCTGCGCCTGTTCGCCCTGCTGGCCTGGCTGCCCAGCGCCCCGCTGCTTGCCCAATCGTTTGTCGATCTGGTGGATTTCCCGCGCAAGGAGGCCAACTGGGACCGCTTCTATTCCCTGGAAGCCCATCTGGCGAACCGCTTTGACGCGGTCTGTGCCGATACCCTCTGCGAAGGCGACTACAGCAACCTGCGCGCACTGCAGCTGCGCTGCTCGGTCAACGCAACCAGCGGACAGGTGCACGCCTGCAATTGGCTGTTCATTGCCAGCGAACTGCAGGTGGCGCCGGACACGGGCGTGGTGCTGGTGGACAACCGACGCTGGGACTGTCCCTTGCCGCTGGGCACAGGGGTGGGGGTGGAGGCCTTCCATGCGTCGCTGGAACGCGCCGACGCGCTCGATGTCGTGCTGCCCGGTGCGGCGATGTCCATCGGCGAGGCGGTGGGCGGCTGCCTCCAGCAGACCCGGCAGCCGGAGCGCGCGGCGTCGGCGCCCCGTTACGTGGACGCGCGGGATTATCCCGGCCAGGGGCAGGGTGGCGCGCGTTTCCGTGCGCTGGAACAGGCGCTGGTACGCGGTTTCGATGACGTCTGCGGCGACACCTTCTGCGAGGGCGAGTACTACAACCTGCAGGCCATGCGCCTGCGCTGTTCGGTGCACGCGGCCAGCGGCCGGGTGGGGGAGTGCCGGTGGACATTCGCCGGCAGCAATATGGATGTGGACGCCCATACCGGTCAGGTCGCGGTGGATGCCCGCGACTGGGCCTGCCGGCTGCCGCTGGCGTCTTACACCCCCTTGTCGCGGCTGCTGGATACGCTTCAGGGGCCTCAGGCCATCGACACCATGCTGCCGGGCACCACCACCACCGTGTACGACGGGTTGACCACCTGCCTTTGAGCTGCGGGCGCGATCGCGGCAGGTGCCACGCCGGGCGGGTAGCCTGTGCGGATGGATGCCCTCATCACGGCTGCCGCTCGCGCCCTTGCCTCCGGTGATGTGCTGGCCGCGCTTGACTGCGTTGCGCTGCGCGAGGACCCGCCGGCGCTGGCGCTGCGGGGCATTGCCATGGCCCAGCTTGGCCAGCTGGATACCGCGCGGCACCTGCTGCGGCGGGCCGGTCGCGCGTTCGGGCCGCACGAGACGATGGCGCGGGCGCGCTGCACGGTCGCCGAGGCCGAGGTGGCGCTGGCGATGCGCGAGCTGGCGGGGCCATCGCAGCCCCTGCAGGAGGTGGCGGCGCTGCTGGATGCGTGGGGCGACGGTGCCAATGCGCTGCAGGCCTGGCTGATCCTGGCCCGGCGCGGGCTGCTGCTGGGCCGCCTGCGTGATGCCGAACATGGCCTGGCCCAGCTCGCCGGCCGGTCGATGCCGCCGTCGTTGGCCGCGATGGCCGAGTTGACCGCTGCGGCGTTGGCGTTGCGGGCGCTGCATGTCGCACCGGCGCGTGCCGCCCTGGCCCGCGCGCAGGCGGCGGCCGAACACGCGGGTATCCCCGCGCTGCGGCGGGAGGTGGATGAGGCGCGCGCCGCGCTGGACCGGCCGGCCGCCCGCTGCCTCCAGTCCGGCAAGGCGCGCAGTCTGCGCATCGACGACGTTCCCGCGCTGCTCGGGTCCGGCGCGCTGGTGGTGGACGCGTGCCGGCGGGGCGTCCGCACCGGCACGCAATGGCAGTGTCTGGCGCGGCGTCCGGTGTTGTTCGCCTTGCTGTGCGCACTGGCCGAGGCGTGGCCGGGTGGCGTCAACCGCGATGTGCTGATTGAACGGGTCTTCGGTATTGCCCACCCCGACGACTCGCTGCGCGTGCGGTTGCGGGTGGAGCTGGGTCGGTTGCGCGCGCTGGTCGCGGCGCAGGCGCGGATTGACGCCACCCCGGAAGGATTCCGCCTCCAGCCCTACCACGCGCAGACGGTCGCCGTGCTGCTGCCGCCGTTCGATGGCGAGCAGGCGGCGTTGGTCGCGCTGCTGGCCGACGGTGCCGCCTGGTCCACCTCGTCGCTGGCGCTGGCCGTGGGCGCCAGCCAGCGCAGCGTGCAACGTGCGCTGGTCGAGCTGCAGGCCGCAGGCCAGGTGCACACCCGCGGACGTGGCCGTGCGCAGCGCTGGCGGTCGGTGCCGCTGGCCGGTTTCACGACGATCTTGTTACTCCCTGCCGCGCTGCCGGTTGGCTAGTGTTGCGGGCAGGCACCGCCATTCCACGGGCCAGGAGACTGCAACGATGAACACGGACACCTTGGGTACCGCTGCCCCCGTAGAGGCCGCCGAACTGGTGCGCGAATACGGCCCGTTCGCCGGCTCGGACTGCGTCAACGGCGTCAGCTTCGACGGGCACCACGTATGGGCGGCCACCGGCGCCGCGCTGGTGGCGTTCGACCCGGACAGCGGCGAGGAGGTGCGCACCCTGGCACTGCCGTGCGACGCCGGTACCGCCTTCGATGGCACCCACCTGTACCAGATCGCCGGCACGCGCATCGACCGGATCGACCCGCGCAGCGGTCAGGTGCTGGCTTCGATCCCCGCGCCGGGCGGCGGCACCGACTCCGGCATGGCCTGGGCCGAAGGCAGTTTGTGGGTGGGGCAGTACCGGCAGCGCCGCATCCACCAGGTCGACCCGGCCACCGGCAGCATCCTGCGCACGATCGAGTCGGACCGCTTCGTGACCGGCGTGACCTGGGTGGACGGCGAGCTCTGGCACGGAACCGACGAGGCGGGGCAGAGCGACATCCGCCGCATCGACCCGGCCAGCGGCGCGGTGCAGCATCGCTTGCAGATGCCGGATGGACGCAGTGTCAGCGGCCTGGAGTCCGACGGCGCCGGACTGTTCTACTGCGGCGCCGGCCATGGCCGGGTGTGCGCGGTGAAGCGTCCGGCGCCCGCACAAACGTGACTCATTCGCATTTGCGGGGTAGCATGGCGCGCCTTCCGCCCCGGCCCCTGCGTCTGTCGCATGACCCCCAACGCCTCCGCCCTCACCGAGATGCTGATCCGCGAACGCCCGGCGCTGCTGCGCTTGGTGCAGCGCATCCTGGGCAACGATGGCGGCGCCGAGGACGTGATCCAGGCGATCTGGTTCAAGGCGCGCGGGGTGGACAGCGGCCAGGCCATCGACAACCCGCGGGCCTATCTGTACCGGCTGGCCACCAACCTGGCCACCGACCACGGGCGTGAACGCACCCGCCGCGCGCGCCTGCTCGCAGAGCACTACCTGTGGGGACCGGACGAAGTGCTGTCGACCGAAGAACAGGCGATGGCCCAGGACGAACTGCAGCGCGTGCTCGCCGCCGCCGCGCACCTGCCCGAGCCCACCCGCACCATCTTCCGGCTCAACCGCCTGCAGGGAATGACCCAGGCCGATGTGGCCAAGCGCCTCAAGGTGTCGGTGACGACCGTGGAGAACCACGTGCGCGCCGCCCTGCAGCGCCTGGCCTGGGCCCGCAACGGGCGCTGATGGCGCCCGCGCGCGTCATGGCCTTGGGGAACCGCACCCGCCATTCGTCTTGATCATACTGGGGCGGTGTCGCGTGCCCCCGCTTCCGTCCCTTGCGGGTGTCATCGCCCGATCGCGCCAACCCGCCAGCCATGAGCCCGCCGCACATCGATCCGCTTCCGCCACCCTCCACATCGTCCGATCCCGTCGCCGTGCAGGCGCAGGCGTGGATTGCGTGGCTGGCCTCCGGCACGGTGGATGACATCGGCATACAGGCCTTCGAGCGGTGGCTGGCCGCGCCGGGCCACCGGCGCGTGTTCGAACGCGAACGCCAGCTCTGGCGCAGTCTGGGGCCACGACCGCAGTCCACCGTCGTTCCCGCGCGCCGGCGTGCGCGGGCCCGCCGCTGGTCGCTGGCCGCTGCGGCGGTGCTGGCGCTGGCCTGGGTGGCACCGGATGCGTGGCTGCGGCTGCAATCGGACCACCGCACCGGTCACGGCATCGCCGAGGTTGCGCTGCCTGACGGCAGCCGCGCCGTGCTGGATGCCGAGTCGGCCATCGCCGTGCAGTTCGACGGCCAGGTGCGCCGCATCGCGCTGTTGCGCGGTCGTGCCTGGTTCCAGGTGGCGCCCGGCCAGCCGCAGCGGTTTGAAGTGCGCGCGCAGGGCGGGGTGGTCGAGGACATTTCCACCGCGTTTGCGGTCTCCAGCGACGCCACCGGCGTGCAGGCCGACGTGGAACAGGGCCAGGTGCGGGTGGCGGCCAGCGACGGCGGCGGCTGGACCTGGCTGCAGGCCGGGCAGCGCGCCGCATTCGCGCCCGGTGGCCGCGTGCAGCGGCTGGCCGACGAGGCGCCCGACCGGATCGCGGCATGGCGGCAGGGCGAACTGCTGCTGGATGAAGTGGGTGTTGCCGATGCGGTCCAGCGCATCGGGCGCTATCGGCGTGGCCCCACCTTCGTCCGCGGCGACCTGACGCAGCTGCCGGCGGTCAACGCGGCGTTCCGCATCGACCGGCCCGAGCAGGCATTGGACGCACTCGCCGGTAGTGCCGGGCTGCGCGTCACGCGCCTGCCGATGGGCGTGGCGATCGTGCAGGTCGACGCCCGCAAGTAGCGGCGCGCGCTGCCAAACCGAATTGGTCTTGGGGTTGTCGCCGCCCCAGTCGTCTCACCCCCCGAACGTACCCGCCGCCGCCACGTACTTCGCAGCGCCCGCACACCGTATGCGGGGACGTCGCTTCTGCGATATCGCCTTCTCGACAGGTTCCATCATGCGCATCACCTCCTCCCCGGGCCGTTCGCCGCGTCCGTCCCGTCTCTGCATCGCCTTGTTGGCCGCCGGCCTGGTGGCCGCGCCTGCATTCCCGGCGATGGCCCAGGCCAGCACGTCCGGCGCTGCCGCCGTGCATCGCTTCGATATTCCCGCCCAGCCGCTGGCCGACGCACTGCGTACCTACATGCGCCAGTCCGGCGTGCAGGTGGCCTGGCCGGCCGCGCTCACCGAGGGCGTGCGCTCCAGCGCGGTCAGCGGCGAACTCGACGCGCAGCGGGCACTGCAGCAGCTGCTGCGTGGCAGTGGTCTGGTGATGCGCAGCGTCGGGTCCGATGCGGTGACCCTGGAACCGGCCGCCACCGCCAGCCGCGAGGACGGCGTGATCGTCACCGACGCGCTGCGGGTGGCCGGTGAGCAGTCCGGCGACGGCGACAGCGATGCCGCACGTGCACTGGATGTGTACCGCACCGCCGGCTCCAGCGTGTACGTGCCGCGCGCCACGATCGAACGCTTCCGCGGCACCTCCGCGGCCGACATCGTCAAGGGCGTGGTCGGCGTCACCGCCGGCGACCCGCGTACCGCCAACGCGCTGGACCTCAACATCCGCGGCATCCAGGGCCAGAGCCGCATCCCGGTCATCATCGACGGCGGCCAGTCCAGCATGGACACCTACCGGGGCTACGCCGGCCAGTCGCAGCGCACCTACCTGGACCCGGACCTGATCTCCAGCCTCACCGTGACCAAGGGCCCCAGCCTCGGCGCCAACGCGTCCGGCGGCATCGGCGGCGTGGTCGAGATGGAGACGTTGAAGATCGGCGACGTGCTGCGCGAGGGCCAGGACGTCGGCCTGCGCGTGCGCAGCGGCGTGTCCAACGGCAGCGCGCGCGATGTGCCGGCCTATGGCGCCGCCCCGCGCAGCAACCGCAACAGCCTGGGCGGGCAGTTCTTCAACATCGCCGGTGGCAAGCACTGGGATGCGTTCGACCTGGTGGCCGCCTACGCCTGGCGTGACACCGGCAACTACTACGGCGGCAAGCACGGCTACGACGACTTCCCGCAGACCCGGCGCACGCTGGCCCCGTTGAACCCGCCCAACACCGAAGTGTTCAACACCTCGTCCAAGTCCAACTCGGTGCTGTTGAAGGGCACCTGGCGCATCGACGACACCCAGACCCTGGAAGCGGGCTACCGCCATTACAGCGGTCGCCAGGGCGAGATCATGGCCTCGCAGATCATCCGCGTGGACCGTGACCGCGTGCCGCAGTGGGAGCCGGGCAGCGTGGACATGGATGCCTACAACCTGCGCTATCGCTTCAACCCGGGCAACGACCGCGTCGACCTCAAGGCCAACCTCTGGTACACCGACGCCGACAGCCTGATGTACAACGGCCTGACCGGCATCACCCCGTGGTACTTCGATCGCCGCACCGAGTGGTATGACGGCCCGAGCTTCAATACCGACCCGGGTTACAAGGACGCCTACCGCAACAGCATGCAGCAGCAGCGGCTCGGCTTCGACGTGTCCAACACGACCCACCTGGTCACCGATGCCGCCGGGGTATTCACCTTCGACTACGGCCTGTCCTTCAGCGACGAGGACGTCGGGCCCGGCAAGAATGCACCGATCAAGCACGACGATCTGATCAACAACCGTTTCCTGCGCAACGCCGACCGCAAGGAATACAGTGCGGTGGCCTCGATGAAGTGGCAGCCCGACGACCATTGGGAAGTGCTGCTGGGCGGGCGCTTCAACCGCGTCAGCGTGCACGACCGCAACCGCCTGGCCACGCCGGACGGCGAGGAAGTGATTGGTCAGTACCGCTACACCCAGCTGCTGGACGGCAACCCGGCGCTGCCGGCCTGGCGTGCCAAGCGCATCGCCATGCTCAACTGGTACCCCGATGCGAACGGCCAGTTCACCGAAGCGTCGCTGCTGGCCTCGCCGTACAAGAAGGGCACCGTGGCCGACATCACCGGCTGGAACTTCCACGACATGAGTGAGGTCGAGGATCTGATCGTGCCGACCAGCTGGACCTGGTCGCAGCCGATCCGCCGCACCGATCATGCGTTCATGCCCACCGCCAGCGTCACCTACCACTTCAACGACGACAGCATGGTCTACGTGAAGTACGCCGAAGGCGTGAAGCTGCCGAGCCTGTTTGAAAGCACGCTGGGCCTGTTCACCGCCGCCAAGCCGATCGGTGGCGAGCTCAAGCCCGAGCGCGCCGGTACCTGGGAAATCGGTGCCAGCACGGTCCGGCAGGGGCTGTTCACCGACGGCGATACGGCCGCCTTCAAGCTCGCGTACTTCAACACCCGCATCGATGACCTGATCACCCGCGACTACCGCACGCTGTCGGCCGGCTACATCCGCAACATCGACCGCTTCAAGGTGTCGGGCATGGAATTCCAATCCAGCTACGATGCCGGCAAGGTGTTCGCCGACCTGTCGGCGCACTATTACTTCGAGGCCAAGACCTGTGCGCCGGACATCGCCGCCGAGCGCCGTGCCTACGGCGTGCAGCGCAGGATCGAGGAACTGGCCAACACCCCCGACTGCGTCGATGGCGGCTTTGAAGGCTCCTACAGCAACACGCAGAATCCGCCGCGCTACACCGTCAACCTGACCCTGGGCTCACGCCTGTTCGATGAGCGGCTCAGCGTCGGCACCCGGGTGATCCATAACGCCGGTCCGATCAGCAAGCTGGACAAGGAATGGAACGTCGGCCTGTCGGCGATCCAGCAGCTGTACCGCCCGGCCACCGTGGTAGACCTGTTCGCCAGCTGGCAGGCCAGCGAGCAGTTCGCGGTGGACCTCAACGTCGACAACCTCACCGACCGCTATTACCTGGATCCCCTGGCGCTCGGCGTGATGCCGGCACCGGGCCGGATCGTGCGACTGGCGCTGACCTGGCGCTACTGAGGGTGAAGTGATGTACCCCACGGGGCCGGCAACTGCCGGCCCCGTGTTCGTTTCAGGCGCCGGTCTGCTGCGCGACCGCGTCGGCATGCAGGGCCTCGCCCAGCTCATCAACGATGATGGCCCAGTCCGCATCGGACTTGAGCTGCTCGGCCAGGAACTGGCGCTGGCCATCATTCCAGAACGGCGCCTCCACCAGGGCCACCTCGGCGGGCAGCTGGTGGTCGACGATGAAGCGTGCGATCGCTTCGTCGCTGGCATCCAGGCCCAGCTGCAGGAACAGGTTGGTCATGCGCGGTTCGGTGGTGATCATCATGGCGGGGTCCTCCTCAAGAATGTGCCGCCATTATCGGTGCAGGCGCGTGAGGCCGGCATCGCCGGATCGGGTAGGGCAGCCGGCTGTACAACCAGGCTTGGGGTTGCCGCCGCGGCAGACGTCTCACTCGGGAAACCTGCGCACGGCCTGCTCCCGGGCGTGCGCGGGCTGCATCCCCCATTGCCAGCACGAGCGCCATGACCGTCATCGATACCCTTGAAGCCACCCGCAGCCAGCGCCTGAAGGCCGCCACCCGCGACAGCCACGGCGCGCTGGACAAGCGCATCATGGCCGGCGACATCTTCGCCAGCCGCGGCCAGTTCGCGCGTTTCCTGCGCGTGCAGTACCGCTTCCATCGCGATATCGACGCGCTCTACGCCAATGCCGCGCTCGACGCCCTGCTGCCGGATCTGGAGGCACGCCGCCGGCTGCCGTTGATCGCCCGCGACCTGGCCGACCTCGAACAGATCCTGCCGGCCCCGGTGCCGATGCGGCTGGACCCGGACCTGGCGCTGCCGACCGCGCTGGGCTGGCTGTACGTGGCCGAAGGCTCCAACCTGGGCGGCACCATCCTGTACAAGATGGCCGCCAGGCTGGGGCTGGACGCCGGGTTCGGTGCACGCCACCTGGCCGCACATCCCGACGGCGCCGCGCGTCATTGGCGCGAGTTCACCGCCGCGCTCGACGGGGTGGTGCTGGACGATGCGCAGGAACAGCAGGTCATCGATGCCGCCGATGCGGCGTTCCGCAGCGTGCACGGCCACGTTGAACTCGAGTTCGACGCGCGCTGATGCGCTGGCTGTGGTTCGGCCTGGGCTGGGGGATGGTGGCGCTGGGCGTGATCGGCGCGCTGCTGCCGGTGATGCCCACCACCATCTTCCTGATCCTGGCGGTGGGCTGCTTTGCACGCAGCTCGCCACGCTTTGAACGCAGGCTGCTCGACCATCCGCGTTACGGCCCGGCCTTGCGCCTGTGGCGCGAGCAGGGCGCGGTGAGCCGCAAGGGCAAGGCCTTTGCGGCCGGCGGCATGGCGTTCGGCTTCGTCATGTTCTGCTGGGGCGCGCATCCGTCGTGGCGGCTGTTGCTGGGCGTGGGCGCGTTCTTCATTGCCAGCGCGGCCTACGTGCTGTCGCGGCCATCGCCGCGCCTGCCGCCCACACCCGAGTGAGCCTGCGCCTTGTTCCGGCGCGCGTTGCAGCGCCCCTGCGCCTCCTTTCCTGATGAGCCTGACCATGACTGTGTTGCTTCCCTTCGCCATTGCCGCCCCCGCACCCGCACTGACGCCGTGGGGCATGTACCTGGCCGCCGACGTGGTGGTCAAAACGGTGATGATCGGCCTGGCTGTCGCGTCGGTGGCCACCTGGACGGTGCTGCTCGCCAAGGGCTGGGAACTGGCGCGCGAACGCCGCCACCTGCTGCAGGCGCGCGCGCTGCTGCTGGACAGCGTGCAACTGCCCGATCCACAGCTCGACCCGCGCCTGCAGCAAGAACCGGTGCGCCTGTTGCTGGAGGCGGCGCGTACCGAGCTGCGGCTGTCGCCGCACGGGGGCGACCCGGCGGGGGTGAAGGAGCGCGTCGGCTCGCGCCTGGAGCGCATTGAACTGGCCTGTGCGCGGCAGGCGAGGCGCGGCATCGGCGTGCTCGCCAGCATCGGTGCGATCGCGCCGTTCGTGGGCCTGTTCGGCACCGTGTGGGGGATCATGAACAGCTTCGTCGGGATCGCCCAGTCCAACACCACCAACCTGGCGGTGGTGGCGCCCGGCATCGCCGAAGCGTTGTTGGCCACCGCGCTGGGGCTGGTAGCCGCCATTCCCGCCGTGGTGATCTACAACCACTTCACCCGGGTGCTGGCCGGCCTGCGCGCGCTGCTGGGCGATCTTTCGGCGGCCGTGCAGCAACTGGTGTCGCGCGACCTGGACCGCGCCGCAGTGCACGCCGGCCCGGTGCTGGCACGCGCGGCGCACTGAGGCTTACGCATGGCACTCCGTACCGCACGCCACGACGACGACGCGCTGGAAGAAGCCCACGCGATCAACGTCACCCCTTTCATCGATGTGATGCTGGTGCTGCTGATCATCTTCATGGTCGCCGCGCCGCTGGCCACCGTGGACACCGCCGTGGACCTGCCGGCCAGCAGCGCGCGCCCGCAACCGCGCGAGGGCGAGCCGGTGTTCCTGACCGTGCAGGCCGACCTGTCGCTGCGGGTGAACGATGCCGCCGTTGCCGCTGACGCGTTGTCGGCGGCATTGCAGCGGCTGACCGGCGGCGACCGTGAGCAGCGCATCTATCTGCGCGCCGACCGCCAGGTGGCCTACGGCGACCTGATGCAGACCATGAACGCGCTGCGCGCGGCCGGCTACCTCAAGGTGGCCCTGGTCGGGCTGGAACAGCCCGCACCATGAGCGGAGGGAGTGCAGGGCACGCACGCTGGGCCGGCAGCCTGGGCATCGTGTTGGCCACCTACGCCATCGGCATCGGGGCCGTGCTGTGGTGGATAGGATGCGCGCCACCCGCACCGGCCAGCGCACCGCCGGAAGCGCTGAGGGTGGAACTGGCCGCGGTTGCCGAAGCGCCGCCGGTGCCGCCCACCGATATCGCGCAGGGGCCCTCGCAACAGGAACAACACCGCCCCAAACCGGAGCCGCAGCCGCTGCGCGCGCCGGTGCTGCCCCCGCAACCGCACCCGGACGGCGAGGAGGTCGCGCAACGCACGCCGCCGCCCCCCGAGCAGACGCCGTCGGACCAACACAACGTGGACCAGACCCTGGCGCCGCCGGACGTGCAGGCCAAGGCCACGCAACGGTACGCGGCGCCGCAGACGATGGCTGGCCAGCGCAGCGACGCGCAGGTCACCTGGCAGGGGCTGCTGCTGGGCCATCTGGAGCAGCACCGGCGCTATCCCCGCGGGGCCGAGCGCCTGCGCCAACAGGGCGTGGCCTATGTGCGCTTTGCGGTGGACCGGCAGGGCAATGCGAGCAACATCCGCATCGGCCAGAGCAGTGGGCATCCGCTGCTGGATGCCGAAACGCTGGACACCGTGCGACGCGGCAGCCCGGTGCCGGCGCCGCCGCCGGAGATCGGCGGCGACCCGGTAGAGGTGATGGTGCCGGTGGCGTTCTTCATCCGCCGGCGCTGACCCCGGCAACGCCCGGCCATGGGCCGGGCGACGGTGTGCCTACAGCAGCGGCACCAGCAACAGCGCGACGATGTTGATGATCTTGATCAACGGATTGATCGCGGGCCCTGCGGTGTCCTTGTACGGATCGCCCACGGTGTCGCCGGTGACGGCGGCCTTGTGCGCCTCGCTGCCCTTGCCGCCGAAGTGGCCATCCTCGATGTACTTCTTGGCGTTGTCCCAGGCCCCACCGCCGGTGGTCATCGAGATCGCCACGAACAGGCCGGTGACGATGGTGCCGATCAGCAACCCGCCCAGCGCGCGCGGCCCCAGCAGCAGGCCCACCACCACCGGCACGGCCACCGGCAACAGCGAGGGCACGATCATTTCGCGGATCGCCGAGCGGGTCAGCATGTCCACCGCGCGGTCGTACTGCGGCTTGCCGGTGCCTTCCATGATGCCGGGGATCTCGCGGAACTGGCGGCGCACTTCCTTCACCACCGCACCGGCCGCGCGGCCCACCGCTTCCATCGCCATCGCACCGAACAGGTAGGGGATCAGGCCGCCGATCAGCAGGCCGATGATCACCGTGTGGTCGGACAGGTCGAAGGCGAACGTCTGGCCCGGATTGGCCGCCTGCAGGTTGTGCGTGTAATCGGCGAACAGCACCAGCGCGGCCAGCGCCGCCGAGCCGATCGCATAGCCCTTGGTGACGGCCTTGGTGGTGTTGCCCACCGCGTCCAGCGGGTCGGTGATGTCGCGGATGCTGGAGGGCAGTTCGGCCATCTCGGCAATGCCGCCGGCGTTGTCGGTGATCGGGCCGTAGGCATCCAGCGCCACGATCATGCCGGCCATCGACAGCATCGCGGTGGCCGCGATGGCGATGCCGTACAGGCCGCCGAAGTAGTGTGCCAACCAGATCGCCACGCACACCGCGATCACCGGCAGCGCGGTCGACTTCATCGACACCCCGAGCCCGGCGATGATGTTGGTGCCATGCCCGGTGGTGGAGGCCTGCGCCACGTGCTGTACCGGCTTGTACTGGGTGCCGGTGTAGTACTCGGTGATCCACACGATCAGCCCGGTCAGCACCAGCCCGATCAACGCGCAGAAGTAGAGGTTCAGCGCGCCGTGGCTGTTGTCGGGCATCAGCTGCAGGGTGATCGGGTAAAACGCGATCGCTGCCAGCACCGCCGACACGATCACGCCCTTGTACAGCGCGCCCATGATCGAGCCGCCGGGCTTCACCTTGACGAACAGCGCGCCGATGATCGAGGCGATGATCGACACGCCGCCGAGCACCAGCGGATACAGGATCGCGTTGCGCCCGGCTTCGGCGATCATCAGGCTGCCCAGCAGCATGGTGGCGATCACCGTCACCGCGTAAGTCTCGAACAGGTCGGCGGCCATGCCGGCGCAGTCGCCGACGTTGTCGCCCACGTTGTCGGCGATCACCGCCGGGTTGCGCGGGTCATCCTCGGGGATACCGGCCTCCACCTTGCCCACCAGGTCCGCGCCGACGTCGGCGCCCTTGGTGAAAATGCCGCCGCCCAGTCGCGCGAAGATCGAAATCAGCGAGGAGCCAAACGCCAGCCCGACCAGCGCATGCAGTGCCTGCGCGGTGTCCAGCCCCATCCGCAGCAGCAGCGCGTAGTACCCGGCCACGCCCAGCAGGCCGAGCCCGACCACCAGCATGCCGGTGATGGCACCGCCGCGGAACGCCACGTCCATGGCGGCACTGAGGCCGTTGCGGGCCGCTTCGGCGGTGCGCACGTTGGCGCGCACCGACACGTTCATGCCGATGTAGCCGGCGGCGCCGGACAGCACCGCGCCGATCGCAAAGCCGATCGCGGTGTACCAGCTGAGGAAGAAACCAACCAGCACGAACAGCACCACGCCGGCGATGCCGATGGTGAGGTATTGACGGTTGAGATAGGCGCGCGCGCCTTCCTGGATGGCGGCGGCGATTTCCTGCATGCGGGCATTGCCAGCCGGTTGCCGGAGGATCCAGCGTGCCGACACGATGCCGTAGAGAATCGCGAGAATGGCGCAGAACAGCGCCAGAGAAAGCCCATAACGTTCCAGCATGTCCCCTCCCGGGTGATGGAATGGCATCCAGACGAACGGATGAACCTCTCCACGCGGGGGCACAACGGGCTGCAACCTTGGACCAACCCGTTCAGACCGTGCCCGGTCTTCAAGCGTGTGGCGGTGTTCAGCAATCCCTGGTGCCCCGAGTATGCGGGCAACACCCGCATACGGGTAGTGCCGGCCGCTGGCCGGCAACCACACACGCCCCTCCGCATCCGCGATCTGCCGGCCGCTGGCCGGCAACCACGCATGCCCCTCCGCATCCGCGATCTGCCGGGTACGCGACATCGCGTGCGCGCTGTCGCCCCATGGTTTGCTGCGCAAACCACGGGTCCCTCCTATCTGCCTCCAATCCCCCGCCGCTTCGCGGCTGCCCCCTGACTCAAGGGGCAGGCGTCCCGTCGTCTGGATCCCGCCAGGCGTTGAAGGGACGCCTTGCCACGCCGTTCAGCCACCCGCTGGCAGCCTCGGCCCATCCCCAGCCTCCGGAGTTCCGCCATGTCCACCCGTCACCTGCTCTGGCTGGCCCTGCTGCCCGCCGTGGCCGCCAGTGCCGCTGAAACCCCCGAGCTGAAACGCGCCGTTGGTGCGCCGCAGGCGGTGGGCGCGGCCCATACGCTGCGCCAGATCCCCGAGGCCTGTGCACGGCTGGAGGGCATGTTCACCGCCGATGCCGCACAGCCCTATAAATTCGCCGTGGTGCGCACCAGCGAGCAGTGCCAGCCGCGCGCCCGCTTCGTCGATTTCGACAAGGCCCAGCCCAGCGAAGCCAAAGGCTGGAAGCTCAACGACGTGATCCGGGTGCCGAACGCCGCGTGCCCGGCGCAGCAGGCGGTGGTGCGCGTGTGGCGCATGCCGGTGGCGCAGAAGGCCGAACTGGATGGCCAGGGCCAGTCGCGCATCTACCTGGAAGAGGCCAAGAAGCAGGCGGCCGCCGGCAAGATCGCACAGATCCCGATGTTCGCCGCGCAGCTGAAAGTGGACGGCACCGCCTGCCGCTGAGGCCCACGAAAAAGCCCGGACGGCAGGGCCGGTTCGGGCTTGGGTATCACGCGACGCTGGCCGGGCTCAGTTGCCCTTGCAGTCCTTCAGCCACAGCACGCGGCCGATCTGGTCGTAATGGTCGACCACGCCGACCAGGGTGACCTTTTCCTTCGGGCGCAACGCCAGCGCGAAGGCGGCCTGGCTCGGCGCGAAGGCGCAGGTGATGGCCACGCTTTCGAAGTCGATGCCACCGGAGCCGTTGGGCAGCTCGAAGCCGGTGTTGTAGGTGCCACCGCTCTTGAGCACGCCGTTGACCCGGCCGGTGATCGAATAGATCTTGCCCTTGTAGCGCGGTTCGATCGCGGCGGGGTTGTCCTTGTTCTGCGTGCGCAGCTGGAACCCGAAATCGCTGGCCGAAATGTTCACCGTGGAGGCCTTCGGCGTGGACGCGGCGAGCTGCTCGCCAGCCTTGCCCGGCTTTACCTGGGTCAGCATCTTGCACATCTCGGCGCGGATCGAATCGGCCTTGGCAAAGGCGCCGGGGTTGAGCTTGACCGTCATCGCCACGGTGCCGGTGCGGCCCTCGCTGGTGGCGCTGATGATGATCGGAATCGTCTTGTGCATCGCCGTCTGCGGATCTTCGATCAGCATCGCGCCGTTTTCCACGTCCGAGCTCAAGACGTCCATGTTGTTGCCCTTGGCAATCACGTTCATCTGGCCGATCGCGCTCTTGACGGTCAGCTCAGGCACGGTCACCGAGGCGGTATAGGTGGTGCCGGACAGGGGGTTGCCCTTCTTCTGGAAGCTGCTTTCGCAGGTATCGGCAAAGGCGGGCGCCGCTGCGGTGAGCAGCAGCAGGGAAACCAGGGTGTGGCGCTTCATCGGTACGGTCCTTGTCATCGCACGCAGGTGCGGAATGGGTTGCGGGTGCAGAAGCCCGCATGTCCTGCCGGCTCGGCGCGATTGTAGGGGGCACCCCGGCGCGCCGCAATTGCCGGCGGGCGGCACGCCCAGGAGCGCGCCGCCCGCCGGAGGGGCTCAGCCTTCCTGCCAGGCCGGCAGCTTCTTCTTCACGCCCACGTTCTTGAGCGTCACATACTTCGGCAGCCCATCGGCACCGTAGGGCAGGGGCGCCTCGCCCTTGATCAGCGGTGACAGGTAGGCGCGGGCCTTGGCCGTGATGCCGAAGCCGTCCTTGCGGATGAAGCCGGCCGGCATTTTCTTCTCGTGGTTGGCCACCTTGTGCAGGGGCGCGGCCTCGATCTTCCAGCGGTAGGGCGCGTCGCTGCTGCGCACGATCACCGGCATCACCGCGTTGTGGCCCTTCAAGGCGAACTGCACCGCCGCCTTGCCCACCGCCTGGGCCTGCTCCCAGTCGGTCTTGGAGGCGATGTGGCGCGCCGAGCGCTGCAGGTAGTCGGGCAGGGTCCAGTGCACCTTGTAGCCCAGCGTGTCCTTGACCCGGGCGGCCAGTTGCGAGGCCACGCCGCCCAGCTGGGTATGCCCGAACGAATCCTTGCCGCCGCCGGCATCGGCAACGAACGTACCGTCCGCAGTCTGGATGCCTTCGGAGGCGACCACCACGCAATGGCCCACGCGCTCGACCACCTGCTTGACCTTGGCCAGGAAGGCGGCCTCGTCGTAGGCGCGTTCGGGCAGCAGGATGATGTGCGGGGCATCGTCGGGGCCTTGCCCGGCCAGGCCAGCCGCCGCCGCCAGCCAGCCGGCATGGCGGCCCATGGCCTCATAGACGAACACCTTGGTCGAGGTTTCCGCCATGGCCGCCACGTCCAGCGCCGCCTCACGCACCGACACCGCGGTGTACTTGGCCGCCGAGCCGAAGCCCGGGCAGGTGTCGGTGACCGCCAGGTCGTTGTCGATGGTCTTGGGCACGCCGATGCAGGTGAGGTCGTAATCGAAGGCCTTGGCCAGCTGGGAGACCTTCCAGGCGGTGTCGGCCGAGTCGTTGCCGCCGTTGTAGAGGAACCAGCGCACGTCGTGGGCGCGCAGGACCTCCAGCAGGCGTTCGTACTTGCCCCGGTCGGCCTCGAGCGACTTGAGCTTGTACCGGCAGGAGCCGAAGGCCCCGCCCGGGGTGTGGGCCAGTGCGGCGATGGCCGCCGCCGACTCCTTCGTGGTGTCGATCAGCTCCTCGCGGAGCGCGCCAAGAATGCCGTTGCGCGCGGCCAAGACCTTGATTCCCTTGGCCCGGGCGGTGCTGATCACCGCCGAGGCGGTGGCATTGATCACGGCGGTGACGCCGCCTGACTGGGCGTAGAGCAGGGTACCTTTGGACATCATTTCACCTGGGGGTGGGGGAAGGACATTGCAGAGACATTACCGGTATGGGGTAAAGTGCGCGTATTGCGGTGCAGCGTGATTGTGGACAATCCCGGGGCGCGCGCCCTTCCATTTTTTTACCAAGTTGGAGTCAGGTTGATGCGATTGGTTCTGTTGGGACCGCCCGGTTCGGGCAAGGGGACACAGGCGACGCGCCTGAAGGAACACCTGTCGATTGCGCACATTTCCACCGGCGACCTGCTGCGTGCCGAAGTGGCCGCAGGCACCGAGCTGGGCAAGCAGGCCAAGGCTGTCATGGACGCCGGCAACCTGGTGTCCGACGACATCCTGCTGGGCATGCTCGAGTCGCGCCTGGGCCAGGCCGACGTGGCCAACGGCTTCATCCTTGATGGTTACCCGCGCAACGTGGCCCAGGCCAACGCGCTGGACACCCTGCTGGTGAAGATCGGCCAGCCGCTGGATGCGGTGGTGCAGCTGGACGTGCCGACCGAACTGCTGGTCGAGCGCATCGCCGGCCGCGCCGCCGAACAGGGCCGCGCCGACGACAACCCCGAATCGGTGCGCCAGCGTCTGCAGGTTTACAACGACCAGACCGCTCCGGTGGTCGATTTCTACGCCGGCCGCGGCACCCTGGCGCGCGTGGATGGCGTGGGTGAACTGGACGACGTGGAAGCGCGCATCCGCGCGGCGATCCACGGCTGAGCCGGTGGCGCTGCTTCGGCAGCGCGTGCCGAGCCTGTAAACACACACGCCTGGCCCCAAGGGGCCAGGCGTGCGGTTTAAGGTGCCAGCGGACGGGCTTGCTCAGAGCCCCGCAGCATGAGCTCCCCTGGGGATGGCCTCTTGGGGAGTAGGACCAATGGGGTGCTGCGGCTGGCCACCTGAATTGTGTCCGTCTTCACAGTGCATCGCTATCGGGGATTCCCCGACACGCCGAGTATTCTTCCTACACGCTTCCGGGGAATTGTCTGACGACAATATCCACAGTCGCAGGTGATCGGTCACAATCCACCGCATGAGCAAGATTCATATCCTTGGTATCGCCGGCACCTTCATGGGCGGCGTGGCCGCGCTGGCGCGGGAACTGGGCCATGCGGTGCATGGCAGCGATCAGGCGATCTATCCGCCGATGTCGACCCAGCTGGAACAGCTGGGCATCGCACTCGATCCGGGCTACCGGGCCAACAGTGTTGCCGCCGACTGCGATGAGGTGATCGTCGGCAATGCGCTGTCGCGCGGCAATCCGGCGGTGGAAGCGGTGCTCGATGCCGGCCAGCGCTACATTTCCGGTGCGCAGTGGTTGTCCGAACAGGTCCTGCCCGGGCGTGACACGCTGGCCGTGGCCGGTACCCACGGCAAGACCACCACCACCACCATCCTGACCTGGCTGCTGCAGGCGGCCGGGCGCGAGCCGGGCTTCCTGATCGGCGGCGTGGCCGAAGACTTCGGCGTGTCGGCGCGCCTGGGCAGCGGGCGCGAGTTCGTGGTCGAGGCCGACGAGTACGACACGGCCTTCTTCGACAAGCGCAGCAAGTTCGTGCACTACCGGCCGCTGGTGGCCATCCTCAACAACCTGGAATACGACCACGCCGACATCTTCCCGGACGTGGCCGCGATCCAGCGCCAGTTCCACCACCTGGTGCGCACCGTGCCCGCGCGCGGCCGCTTGATCGTCAATGGTGAGGATGCCTACCTGGCGCAGGTGCTGGCGATGGGCTGCTGGACCCCGGTGGAGCGCTTCGGCTTCGATCCGTCGCTGGAATGGCATGCCGAACTGGTCAACGCCGACGGCAGCGCGTTCGTGGTGCATCACCGCGGTGTGCGCGTAGGCGAGGTGCGCTGGCCCCTGCTGGGTCGCCACAACGTGCTCAACGGCCTGGCCGCGCTGGCCGCCGCGCACGCGGTCGGGGTGGAACTGACGTCGGTGATCCCGGCGCTGGCCAACTTCCGCAGCGTCAAACGCCGCCTGGAAGTGATCGGGCAGGCGCATGACATCACTGTCTACGACGATTTCGCCCACCACCCCACCGCCATCCACACCACGCTGGAAGGGCTGCGTGCCAAGGTTGGTGCTGCACGCATCGTGGTGGCGATGGAACCGCGCAGCAACTCGATGCGGCTGGGCGCGCATGCCGAAGCGCTGGCGCCCTCGCTGGACCTGGCCGATGCGGTGGTGTTCCTGCACCGCCCGGAGCTGGCCTGGGATGCGGCCGGCGTGATCGCTGCGGTGCGTGGGCAGGCCCACGCCGTGCCCGATACCGACGCGTTGCTGGCCCGCCTGGGCGAGATCGCAGCGTCCGGCGACCATGTCGTGTTCATGTCCAACGGCGGTTTCGACGGCGCCCCGCGGCGCTTCCTGGCGCAGCTGCAGCAGGGATGAGGCGGGCGCGCCCCAGGCCATGACCGAGACCGCTTCGCTGCCGTTGTTCCCGCTGCACGTGGTGCTGTTGCCTGGCGCCGCGCTGGGCCTGCGGGTGTTTGAACGCCGCTACCTGGACATGCTGCGCGAGTGCAGCCGGCAGGACACGAGTTTCGGCGTCTGCCTGATCCTGGATGGCGATGAAGTGGGGTCGCCGGCGGTGCCGGCCGCCTACGGCGTGGAAGCGCGCGTCGAGGATTTCGACGTGGGCGCCGACGGCGTGCTGGTATTGCGCCTGCGTGGCCAGCGTCGTTTCCATGTGTTGCGCACGCGTATCCGCGACAACGGGCTGGTGCTGGCCGACGTGGAATGGGCCACCCCCGACCACGACGACGAACTGCGTCCGGAACACGCGCTGCTGGCTACCGTGCTGGAGCACATCATCGAACAGGCCGGCGCGGCCTTCGCCCCGACCCATCCGGCCCAGCTGGAGCAGGCTGCCTGGGTAGGCTGGCGGCTGGCCGAACTGCTGCCGCTCGACGAACCGCAGCGCCTGCAGCTGCTCCAGCAGGACGACCCCCACCAGCGCCTGCAGCACCTGCTGGCCTGGATCCCCGACCTGACACCCCCCGCGTAGAGCGGGGCTCTGCCCCGCTGCTCAAGACGCCACGCCGCGTCTGCCGCGCTACACCACGCCGCGTAGAGCGGGGCTCTGCCCCGCTGCTCGACGCAATAACGCAACCGCACTTACCCGCACTTGCCGGGTAGAACCCGGCACTACGTCGCGCGTTGCCGCGTCATTCGGCCGGCGTGCGCACCCGCAACACCGGCATCTGCGTTTCCGGATGCGTGTCCACCTGCTGCGGCAGGCCGTCCAGTGCGTCGCGCACCGCCTTCAACGACGGGTCGATGCCGCGCATCGGTCGCCACATCCCGATCAGGTGGAAGTGCTGCTGGTAATGCAGCGTCTGCGCGCTGCCCAGCCACAACGGCTGGTTGCCCGGCTGCAGCCGCGCCGGCGCCGGCCACAGGCGCAGCGCGAAGATCTCGTTGGGCGCATTGCCCGCGCGCAGCATCAGCAGCGACTCCACCTGGGTGTCCAGCGTGGCCGGCAGCACCGGCACTTCGTCCGGCGTGGCCGACTTGTCGAGCATCAGCAGCGCCTGTTCCCACCCGGCCTGCGGCTGCACGTGCCAGCCCTGGCTTTCCAGGCGCTTCTGCAGCGGCGCCAGCGGGCCGGCCACCTGCACGTCCAGCGGCCAGCGCTGGTCGTCATCGAACTCGTTGCGACGCGCCGGCAGCTCCCGCCAGGCGTCCTGCAGCCACGCCGCGGCCGTCATGTCCACCGGGGCCGGCTGGGCTGGCTCGAAGCGGGCCAGCTTGAGTGGAATGTTGCGCGGCGCGTACCAGAGCGCGGCCACGGCGAACACGCCGTAGAACAGCCAGGCCACCGGCTTGACCCAGAACGAACGGTTGAAGCGGCGGCGATAGGCAATGCCCAGCACCAGCAGCCAGAAGATGCCGAACAGCATGCCGCCGATGACATCGCTCAGCCAATGCGCGCCCAGGTACAACCGCGCAAACCCGATCAGGCTCACCACGATGCCCGACAGCAGGTACGGCCACACGCGCGTGCGCCCGGGCAGCTCGCGCGCGATCAGCACGGCGAAGAAGCCGAAGATGATGGTGGCCATGGTCACCGACACCGACGGGAAGCCGAAGCCACTGCTGGCGTCCGGCGGGCGCACCACGTGCACCGTGGCGCCCAGCAGCTTGGTCAGTGCCAGCCCGAAGGCCAGCGCGGCCAGCCAGTGCGCGGCCGCCATCCAGCGCCGGCGCCAGACCAGGTAGCCCATGCCGGCTGCCGTGGCCGGCAGCAGCACCTGCCACGCGCCCAGCGACGCCAGCGCGGCCATCGGGTAGTCGGCCAGCGGGTTGCGCAGCGCCAGCATGGCCTGGTGCACCACCATGTCCAGGCGCAGCGGCTCGCCGTGCGCCACCACGGCCATCAGCAGCGCGAACCAGCACCAGCCCAGCAACAGCAGCATCAGCGCCAGCATGGCCAGCGGCACCGACTCGCGCCGTTGCGGGTCGAACACGGCCACCGAGTAACGGCCCAGGGTGGGGTGGCGCTGTGACCAGCGCAGCAGCGTGGCCAGCCAGCTGTCCATGCGCGAGGCCGACCAGCGGTAGCCGTACAGCACGATCGCCCACACCGCGCCCATCAGCACCGCCACCAGGCCCAGCACCATCACCAGCCGCCCGGCCACCGCCGCAACGGCGTCATAGGCTTCGCCCAGGACCCAGCCCGGCGCCAGGAACAGCACCGCCCAGGACAGGCTGGCGATACCGCTGGCCTGGAAGTAGCGCGACAGCGGCATCTTCATCATGCCGGCAATGGCCGGCACGAACGGACGGATCGCCCCGACATAGCGCGCCACCAGGATGCTCTTGAACGCATTGCGGCGGAACATCGTCTCGCCGCGGTCCAGCAGCTGCGGGTACTTGCTGAAGGGCCAGAAGCCCCGAAGCCGGTCGCCCCAGCGGCGCCCCACCCAGTAGCTGATGCCGTCACCGGCGAACGCACCCACCGCCGCACACGCCACCGCGTACGGGCCGGAGATCTGACCCAGGCCGATGAACACGCCCACGGCGAACAGCAGCGGCAGCGCGGGCACGATCGCGCCCAGCACGATGACCGCATCGCAGAAGGCAATGAGGAAAATGACCGCACCGGCGAGCACGGGGTGAGCTGAGATCCACGCAAGCGTGGTATCGATCCATGACGAGTCCATCGTCGGATTATAGAGGTGTGAAGGTGACTGACTGCCGGCCAGCGGCGGCCAACGTGCGTGATCTACAGTGAATGAACGCGATCGCACGCCTAGAATGGCGCCATGAACCGCGCCCCTGATCCCGCTCCGCATGCCCTGAAGGCCGACAGTTTCGGCCGCATTCTGTTGATCGAGCAGGACGGGCAGCGCTTTGTCCGCCGCGACCTGGGCGCCACCCCGTGGTGGCTGCGCCTGCCGGCCTGGTGGCTGGCCCGGCGCGAAGCACGCGCGCTGGCCCACCTGGACGGCATGGCCGACACCCCGGCGCTGCTGGCCTGGAACGGGCGCTGGCTGGACCGCAGCTTCATGGCCGGTGACGCGATGTACCAGCGACCGCCGCAGGGCGACCTGGCCTATTTCCGCGCCGCGCGCCGGCTGCTGCAGCGCGTGCACCGGCATGGCATCGCGCACAACGACCTGGCCAAGGAAGCCAACTGGCTGGTGCGCGAGGACGGCTCGCCGGCCCTGATCGACTTCCAGCTGGCGGTGATCGGCAACCCGCGCTCGCGCTGGATGCGCCTGCTGGCCCGCGAAGACCTGCGCCACCTGCTCAAGCACAAGCGCATGTACTGCCGACAGCACCTGACCCCGGTGGAGAAGCGGCTGCTCAAGCGCACCTCGTGGGTACGCGATGTGTGGTTCCGCACCGGCAAGCCGGTCTACCGCTTCGTCACCCGGAAGATCCTGCACTGGGAAGACAACGAAGGGCAGGGGCCCAAGCCGTGAGCGCGCCGGTGGTGCGCGGGGTGCCGGTGGATGCCGGCAACGTGCTGCACGCGCAGTTGCCCGGCGCCGACTTCGTGCACGCGTGCCGGGCGACGGTGCCACGCGGCGGCCGCTCGGCGCTGCAGGCCTACAAGGACATGGCGTCCACCGTGCCGGGCTGGTTTGACGGGCTCATGGCGGTGCGCAACGGTGGCATGCGGCTACTGGGCATGAAGGACCTGGGATCGCTGCGTGCCGTGCAGGACGCGGCCGACCCCATGCCCGGCCAACGGCTGGGCATCTTCACCGTGCAGCGGCGCACGGCCGACGCGATCGTGCTGGAGGACGACGACCGCCACCTGCACGTGCAACTGGCACTGCAATGGCGTGGCGATGCACTGGAGATCGCCACGGTGGTGCATACGCACAATGCCTTCGGGCGGCTGTACATGCTGCCGGTGGCGCCGGTACATCGGGTGATCGTGCCGCATCTGTTGCGGCGGCAGGTGCGCGGCTATGGGGTTTCGGGGGACCAATGAGCCGTGGATGCACCGGCGATGATGTCATTGTCGCTGGACGCGCCGTTCGTAAGTCAAGCCATTCGGCCAAAGACCAGCGGCAAGAGAATTTCCAGGAGGTTCCATGTGGTACTGCGCTCATGCGATTTTTTACTTCAAGTACGAACGGCAGGAATCATTCCTCCTGCATGAGAATGTCTATTTGATTGAGGCGGCGGATGATGGGCAGGCGCTGCTGGACGCAAAGAAGCTTGCCATGGAGAGCGAAGATCTGAGCGAAGATGGACACTTGGAAGTTGATGGAAACAAGGCGAGTTATCGCTTTGCTGGCATCAGAAAACTGATTGAGGTTCAGCTTGACTCGGACAAGACCGATAGAAAGCTCGATTCGGGCGTCGAGCTGACGTACTCGGTGTTGGCTGTTGACAGTCTTGTCGAGGTAGAACAGCTTGCCCGTGGCGAGATGACACATGTGCTGTATCAGGAATAAAAATCGATGCACAGGGAGCACGGAGACGAGAACGCGATGGGCTGGTGGCGGAGTATGTCTCGCAGCGCCCGACCAGGTGCAATGCCGTCGTACGTCCAAATCGCACCCCGGTCCGGGCAGTGTACGGTGAAACGTTATCGTGCATCCCCGTTGCTGCTGACGGCTGCTCTCGTCCTTGTGGCAGGTTGCGGTGTCGCCGATCATGATGATGCTGCGCTGCGCGATGGCGATTGCTGGCACGTCGGTAACCGTGCCGATCGCATTTACTGCGCCACGACCTACACGCAGTTGCTTGCGCATCCCGAGCGCTATGATGGGAGGCGTATCCAGATACAGGGTAGAGCGGCGGCAAAGGATGTCATTGAAGTCTACCCCTCGCTTGATTCGTTCGAGGGTAATGAGATCCAGGCGTCGCTGTCGCTGCGTTCGGGTGACCGAGTGCCTGAGCTAAGGGCGTATCTGCTGTCACCAACGCGTGTGGATTCCGCGTCGCGCGTCGTTGTGATGGGTGTCTTTCATTTGAATCGAACAGTTCCGGTTGGAAAGAGGCGGGGTGTAACGCTTGAGACGACTCGTCTGGGCAGCCTGGAACTGGATGACTTCAAGTTGTAGGTGGGCTTGTGTGGGGATGAACCTCGCATGCCGCCTGCAGGTGAATCCGCATGCGGGAGTTCGCCCTGTTATGCCTTCGGGGCACTTCTGTGTGAGATCTTGGTTTTGCGGAGCCGGCCAGCGGTCGGCACAACCGCGATTACCAGATCACCTCATGTCACTGGTGCAACTGCTGGGCGGCCTCCTGTCGATGTCGCGCATTGCCTCAGCGGAAGCCATCCAAGGCGCAAGAGTAAACCGTGTTTTCATGCCTTGCGTTCCAGCCACCGGCCGCATGTGTTGCCCGATGCCGTGGCGAATTTGATGTTTTGTAGTTGGCACAATCGGCGCGTCACTGCATCCCATTCCCGGGTGACGGAAGGAGGATGCGGTTTGGTGGCCTGGCGAGGGAGGTGAAATGATTAATATCAGAGCATCGGCGTTGATCGTCCTGGGGCTCGCGGGATGCCAAGGTGCGGAGCCCGTTACCGTCAGCGGCGTCGAAGATGTATGCGCCTATCGGATGAGCGGGGGCGTTTGCCATGTCTCGCCGACCCAGCTGCTGACCGCGCCGGAGAAGCTGGCGGGCAGAGAGGTTGTCGTGGTTCTCTACTACCCCGGCTTCGGTGCCCGCGTGTTGTTCGCCAGCCGCGATGCGGCGCAGAGCAACGATCTGTCGTCCGGGTTCGTTGTTCCCGGCGACGACCCTGCAGGTGGGCAGGGGGCGCAGCCAACGCTGGATCAGCCCGGCTATTACCGCGTGCTCGCTCACTTCGAACGATCCAGGCCGGTGATTGTCGGTGAGGGGGTAACACCGTTGGCCGTTGTTGCCGGTCGATTTGATCGCATTGTCCAGGCGCAGCGCATGTCCTCCCTGGACGAGGTGGTTGAGGAGTGCAGTGCGCTCGAGAACTGCAGCATGGGCTACGCACACGGGCTTCTGCCCATGCCACGGCTGGAGGTCACCGATAAGAAATAGAGTGCCGTCCTTGGCAACGTATGGATGTGTCGAAGGCCGTGTGTGACATCTGCGCGGCCTGACGTTGGCCGTTCCGCCGTCAGGGAGCGGTCACTGGCACCACCTGCTTCCCGATGAAGTTCCGCATCTGTGCGCTTGGCGTGGCGGTGGAGGGCGGACCAGTGGGTACGGTTGGGAGCGCAGCAAACGTTGCTGGCACGGCAGGTCAAAGCGATTTGGACGGCACGCCAGTGACTAGTACTCAATTGGATGTGTCAGCAGCAGGCGGGGCGCTGAGTAGTCTTGGTGGAAGCGCCATTAGTATCATGGCGGGTGATTCTGCACAGGCTTCAACTCAGGGGCTTCAGTCAACATGGGTAAAGCTCCGGTCAACTCGCCGACAGGCATTGGCTTTCAGATAGCTGCAACGACAGCAAGTTCCCTCCGCGTGGGGGTAGCTCAGGGAGCCGCGCAGGGAGCTATGTCCAACGCTGGGCAGAGGACCGCAGACGTTACCGTCGGAACATTGCAGAAAGTAGTTGAGGAGAAAGTGAAGTGAGAGGCTTCTTCAACCGGGCGTTCTTCGTGTACGAAATCGGCTCGCTCATAATGCTGCTTGTCCTGGCAACCGTCCTCACTTGGCCAGACCTGTTCAAAGCCCTGCGGTTCGGCGGGCGGCTGTTTTTGTTGATACAGCCGTTCCTTCTTCTGGGACTTGTTGCGGACCATTTCTCGCGGCGTCGTCGTAGATGAAACGTCGTGTCTGACACGCACCAACCGCTGGATCGGCAACGCTTCCTGGTGAGGCCGCGCCCTATGCAACTGATGATCGACGCGTGCAGGCTCCCGCATCTGCGGGGGCAGGAAGCCGGACAGCGGCCGGCACTCCGAGGTCGCCAGATCACGGTGCGGCCGCAGGGCCTGCCTGTTGCCCGATATGCGGGGCAACTGGATCATACGTGCGAAGAATTCGATGAGGACGGTCCTGTTAATCGGGCGCACGGCGTTCGGGAGTAGCGCCTGCGCCCAATTACTCACGGCGTAGCCACAGGCACCACCTGCTGCCCGATGAAATGCCGCGTTCCATCGAAGTCGTAGCCGATCTGAATCTGTCCGACGTCGGCGCACGCATGGCAGTCGCGCAGCGGCGTGCGGTACAGCAGTCGGATGCCGCCATTGTCCAGCGGCGTACTGCCGCCTGCCTGCGCCGGCGCGAACGGCGTTGCCTGTGGGTGGGCGGCCAGCAGGGCCTGCACGCCCGGGTCGGCACGCACGGTGTCGTCCAGCTGTACGGCGTCCACATCGATGCGCTTGCCGGCGGCATCCACCAGCCGCGTGCCCTCGTTGGTGTTGGCCCGGAACGGGTAGGCCACCGTGGCCACGCCAATGCCGTCGTGTTCATGCCAGGCGGTGACAAACGCCAGTTCGCCGGCACTGGACAGTTGCCCGGCCGCCGTGACCGCATCCGCGCTGGCACCACCGGCCTGCATCGCCTTGATCAGGCATTCGCGGGTGGCGGCCGCCTCGCCCTGGCGGCAGCTGTTGAGGTCGCCACTCCACACCACGGCATTGCTCCAGCGCACCGTGGCATCGGCGGCCATCTTCTGCGCGCTCGGCGTGGCGGTGGGGGGCGGGTCGGCGGGTTCGGCGGGGTCTTTCTGGCAGGCGGCAAGCAGCAACAGACCCAGGGCAGGCAACAGACAACGGGAACGGCGCATGGCAAGTACCTCGCAGCGGTAACCGGGAGGCCACTATCGTCAAGGGGCGGTGAAAATTCTGTGGGCGCGGCATACTGGCGCGAGACATTCATGCGCAGGAGCATTCGACGTGGCCAGTCTGCAAGGCAAGACCATTTTCATCACCGGTGGCTCGCGCGGCATCGGCCTGGCCATCGCCCTGCGCGCGGCGCGCGATGGTGCCAACGTGGCGATCGCAGCGAAGTCGTCGGTGCCCAACCCGAAGCTGCCTGGCACCATCCACAGCGCGGTCGAGGCAGTCACCGCCGCCGGCGGCCAGGGCCTGGCACTGAAGTGCGACATCCGCGAGGAAGACCAGGTGCGCGCCGCGGTGGCTGCGACCGTGGACACCTTCGGCGGCATCGACATCTTGGTCAACAACGCCAGCGCGATCTGGCTGCGCGGCACGCTGGATACGCCGATGAAGCGCTTCGACCTGATGCAGCAGGTCAATTCGCGCGGCAGTTTCCTGTGCGCGCAGGCGTGCCTGCCGTACCTGCTGCAGGCGCCCAATCCGCACATCCTGACCCTGGCGCCGCCACCGAGCCTGGATCCCAAATGGTGGGGCCCGCACACCGGCTACACGCTGGCCAAGATGGGCATGAGCTTCGTCACCCTGGGGCTGGCGGCCGAATTCGGTCCGCAGGGCGTGGCGGTCAATGCGCTGTGGCCGCGCACCATCATCGCCACCGATGCGATCAACATGATTCCCGGCGTGGATGTTGCCGGGTGCCGCACGCCGGAGATCCTGGCCGATGCCGCGCACGCCGTGCTGACCCGCGACGCAGCCGGCTTCAGCGGGCAGTTCCTGCTCGATGACGAGGTGCTGGCCGCGGCAGGTATCACCGACCTCAGCGGCTATGCGGTGGACCCGTCGCGGCCGCTGCTGCCGGATCTGTTCCTGGATTAAGGTTCCGGGCGGTAGGGGGGGGCGTTGTCGACAGCGGCTGCACGCGCAGCTGCTAAGGTGCGCACCCCCCGTGTTTCAGATCCCTGTCATGTCCCAGTGTGTTTCCCGTCTCTCCCTGGCCGCGGCCATCGCCGTGGCCGGCCTGCTCGGCGCCTGCAGCAAAGGCGCCTCCACCGCCGCCGATGCGCAGGGCGTGGAAAAAGTGAATGCCTACATCAACTGCTTCAACGCAGTGGAGGAGCCGATCCATCAGGGCTTCCAGCAGTACACCGGCTGGATGAAGGACGCCGACGCCGGCCCCACTGGCAAGGAAACGCAGGTGCGCGGCCCCGGCACGGTGCTGTCCCATCGCGTGGATGCGTGCAACGCCCCGATGGTGGCGGCACTGGCCATGACCCCGGCCGAGCCGGACCTGGACCCGGCGGCACGCGCGTATCAGAAGACCTTTGTCGACCTGTACGCGCTGATCGAGCAGGCCGACCGTTACTACAGCCGCGAAGACTACCTGCGCGATGACCACGCCGGCATGCGCAGCCAGCACGCGCCGCTGATGCAGGCCTACGCGGCATTCTTCGCCGCTGGCACGGCACTGGATGCCGCGCTGGAGAAGCGCGAGGACGAGCGACGTGCCGCGCAGCTCAAGGAGATCGAAGCCACCGAAGGCCGCTCGCTGGCGTACTACCAGCTCAGGATCGTGGGCGATGGCAAGCGGCTGACCCAGCTGCTCAGTGCCGATGCACCGGATCTGGCGCAGGCCCGCACCGAGCTGGCCGCATTCCAGGCGTTGTTGCAGCAGGCACAGAACGACAAGGTCGGGCGGGGCGATGCGATGTGGGGGCACGTAGAACGTTCGGCTGATGCGCTGGCCCGCGACGCCGGCCGCCGCATCGAACGCGTGCAGGAAAACAAACCGCTCACCCGCGGCGAGCAGATGCTGCTGCAGAGCGGTGGCCGCGCGAGCCTGCCGCAGGGTTCGGCAGAAGCCGTCATGGCCAGCTACAACGACCTGGTGGACATGGCCAACCGGATGACGCGGTTCAGCGGCGCGCGCTGAACGACCCTGTCGGCAGGGTGCGCCCTGCACCCTGCTGACGTGGCTGTCCTGCATCGCTGCCACCTTCCTTGTTGCCGGTTGGCAACCCGCGCGGTCCGCAGACCTGCGCGGTTCGCGTTGCTAAACTATGGCTCTGGAATCGTTTACAACACGGAGACGTTCAATGAAACACGTTCTTTCCACGGCGGTACTGGCCGTGTCGATCACCCTGGCGCTGGCCGCCTGCGGCAACAAGTCCGCCGAGCCTGCCAAGGACGCCGCCGCCCCGGCCAGCAAGGCCGACGCCCAGGCCGAAGAGGCCGAGCAGGCGCTCACCGGCAAGCTCAACAGCTACATCGACTGCTACAACGATGTCGATTCGGGCATCCACCAGGGCATCGGGTACTACACCAGCTGGATGAAGGACCCCAAGGCCGGCCCGACCGGTCGCGAAGAACGCCCGATCGGTCCGCCGGACCTGGACGCCGACGACCTCAAGACCTGCGATGCGGCCATTCCCACGGCGATTGCCGCGGCGCCGGCGCTGCCGGAGCTGGACAAGGCGGCCAAGGCTTACCTGGACAGCCTGCACACCCTGCAGCCGCTCACCCATGCGGCGTACGACTACTACAAGCGCGAAGACTTTGAAGACGACGGCTACGCGCGCGGCAAGGCGATGCATGCGCCGCTGATGGACGCCCTGGCCGCCTTCGTGCAGGCCAGCGGCGTGTTCAGCACCGCCCTGGAGGCCGAGAACGACCGTGCCCAGCAGGCGCAGCTGCAGGCGCTGGAGAAGCAGGAAGGCCGCACCCGCACGTACTACCGCCTGGCCATCATGATGGAGGCCAAGTCGCTGATGGACCTGATGGCCGAGGATGACTTCGACGTGGTGCAGGGGCGTGCCCGACTGGATGCCTTCAATACCATCGCCGACGAAGCGCACGCCAAGGTGGCCGACCAGGAACCGGGCAAGATGGACTGGAACAGCTTCGAGACCGCCGCGGAGAACTTCCGCCGCGAGGGCAAGGAGCGCATCAAGCGCGTGGTCGACAAGACCCCGTACACCGACTTCGAGCAGCGCATGCTCGATTCGCCGTCGCACGCCCCGCAGGGCTCGGCCGGGCGCCTGTTGAACGAGTACAACAGCCTGGTGTTCCAGAGCAACCGCCAGTAAACGGCAGGGCGATCCGCCCCGGTGCGTGCCGCGCGCCGGGGTGGATCGCGGTTACTGGTTGAAGGTATCGGGCAACGCGTCGCCGCACCGGCGGCAATGCCGGGCGTCCGGTTCGTGGCCTTCCAGCCCGCAGTGCGGGCACCCGCGTGCATCACGCCGCGCGGCCAGGTCGGCCTCGCGCATGGTGCTGGCCAGTTCGGCGGTGTAGATGCCGGTGGGCACGGCGATGATGCTGTAGCCGATCAGGATCAGCACCGAGGTGACGAAGCGGCCCAGCACGGTCTGCGGCACGATGTCGCCGAACCCCACCGTGGCCATGGTCACCACCGCCCAGTACATGCTGCTGGGGATGCTGGTGAACCCGTGGTTGGGCCCCTCGATGACGTACATCAGGGTGCCGGCGATGATGGTGATGGTGACCACCGTGAACAGGAACAGCAGCACCTTGCGCCGGCTGCGCCACAGCGATTCCATCAGCACGCCGCTTTCTTCGATGTAGCGGGTCAGCTTGAGGATGCGGAACACCCGCAGGATGCGCAGCGCGCGCACCACCAGCAGGCTCTGCGCGCCGGGGATGAACAGGGACAGGTAGGTGGGCAGGATCGAGGCCAGGTCGATGATGCCCCAGATGCTGAACGCGTAGCGCAAGGGCCGTTTGACCACCACCAGCCGCAGCAGGTACTCGGCGGTGAACAGGATCGTGAAGCCCCATTCCAGCACGTACAGCCAGTTGGCGTGGGCGATGTGGAAGCGCTGCACGCTGTCGAACATCACCACCAGCACGCTGGCGATGATGGCGTACACCAGCAGCAGGTCGAAATTGCGCGACGGGCGGGTGTCGTGGCGGTAGATGATCTCGAACCAGGTCCGGCGCCAGCCGGTCTCGGTGGCGGGGTTGAGCTGGGGGGCGGTGAACGGTCGCATGCGCTGCATTGTGCCCCACCGGCCCAAAGCGCGAGAATGGGACTTTCCCGCACCCCCTGAACGCCATGACCGCCGCTGCCACCGATCCGCTGTTGTCCCTGTCGCATTACTACCTGCCGGTGTACAAACCGCGCCAGGTGGTGCTTGAGCGCGGCCAGGGCGCGCGCGTGTGGGACACCCAGGGGCGCGAATTCATCGACCTGGCCGCTGGCATCGCCGTGTGCGGGCTGGGCCACAACGACCCGGACCTGACCGCCGCGCTGATCGAGCAGGCCGGCAAGCTGTGGCACACCAGCAACGTGTTCTACAGCGAACCGCCGCTGCGCCTGGCCGAGGAGCTGGTCACCAGTTCGCGCTTCGCCGAGCGCGTGTTCCTGTGCAATTCCGGCGCCGAAGCCAATGAAGTGGCGATCAAGCTGGTGCGCAAGTGGGCCTCCTCGAAGGGCCGCCCGGCCCACCAGCGGGTGATCGTGACCTTCCGCGGCAGCTTCCATGGCCGCACCCTGGCCGCGGTTACCGCCACTGCCCAGCCGAAGTACCAGGAAGGCTACGAGCCGCTGCCCGGTGGCTTCCGCTACGTCGATTTCAACGACGAGGTGCAGCTGGAAACCGCGATGGCCGCCGGCGACGTGGCGGCGGTGATGCTGGAGCCGATCCAGGGCGAGGGCGGGGTGATGCCGGCCAAGCCGGGCTTCCTGCAGCGCATCCGCGAGCTGTGCGACCAGCACGACGCCCTGCTGGTGCTGGATGAGATCCAGGTGGGCATGGGCCGTACCGGCACCCTGTTCGCGCATTGGCAGGAAGGCATCAAGCCGGACATCGTGACCCTGGCCAAGGCCCTGGGCGGCGGTTTCCCGATCGGCGCGATGCTGGCCGGGCCGAAGGTGGCCGAAGTGATGCAGTTCGGCGCGCACGGCACCACCTTCGGCGGCAATCCGCTGGCGGCGGCGGTGGCGCGCGTGGCGCTGCGCAAGCTGTCCTCGCCGGAGATCGGGCACAACGTGGGCCGCCAGTCGCAGGCGCTGCGCGATGGCCTGGACCGGATCAACGAGGAGTTCAAGGTGTTCAGCCAGGTGCGCGGCCGCGGCCTGATGCTGGGCGCAGTGCTGGACAAGGACTTCGCCGGCCAGGCCGGTGCCATCCTGGACCACGCCGCCGAGCACGGCCTGCTGACCCTGCAGGCCGGCCCGGACGTGCTGCGCTTCGTGCCGTCGTTGAACATCACCGACGAGGAAGTGGCCGAAGGCCTCAAGCGCCTGCGCGCGGCGGTGCAATCCTTCATCGCCTCCCGGTAGAGCCGACCGTTGGTCGGCTGCTGTGGTAGAGCCGACCGCTGGTCGGCTCTACGCCAGGCCGTACCGCTTCAACACCTTGCCGATGCTGCGACTGTCGGTGGCGGTTTCCGCCTGCAATCCCGCCTGACGCGCACCGCGCACGTTGGTGAACAGGTCGTCGATGAACAGCGTGCGCCCGGCGCGTGCGCCCAGCAGCGCCATCGCGTGCACGAATACAGCCGGGTCCGGTTTGCGTCCGCCCAGCGCGCCGCTGCACAGGATGCGCCCGTGCAGCGCCGGGGCAAGGGTCGGCAGGATGCGCGGAATGGTGTCCGCCATCAGCGCGCCGTTGTTGGTGAGGATTGCAATCGGCAGGCGGCGCGCGACCTGTTCAATGCGTTCGATTACCCCGGTCTGTGGCGCGGACGCGGCGATGCGGGCGTCCTGCCACTGCGCGATGCTCACCGTGCTGCCCAATGCCGCCCCCAACTGGTGCAGGTACCGCGTGCTGTCCAGGCCGGCGTCGTGCTGCTGCTCCAGGCCGCTGTCGAACAGGGCGGCGTGCACCTGTGCGACGCTGCAGCCGGTGCTGGCGGCCAGGTGAGCCACGCGCAGGTGCCGCGCATGACGCACCAGCACACCATCGAAATCCAGCAGCAGGCATTCCACGGCGACGGCCATCGCGCACTCTCGTCCAGGTCCAATGCTGACCGTACCCCACTCGGGGCGCGCGCTGCGACATCGCGTCGCAGGCCGGGCGCGGGCACGGACTCTAGAATCGCGTGGACTGTTCGATGGAGATCGCCGTGAAACTGCTTGTTCCCGTGTTGCTCGCCGGCCTGATGCTGGCCCCGGCTGCCCATGCCCGCGTGTGCGCGGTCAGCATCGACAGCACCGACCAGATGAGCTTCAGCCAGAAGGAGATCAAGGTCGGCGCGGACTGCAGCCAGGTGAAGCTGACCCTGCGCCACACGGGCAAGCTGGCCGCTACCGCGATGGGCCACAACTGGGTGCTCACGCGGACCCCGGACTACCAGCCGGTGGCGATGGCCGGCATGCGCACGTCCCTGGCCGACAGCTACCTGCCCAAGGGCGATGCGCGCGTGCTGGCGCATACCGCGGTGATCGGCGGTGGGCAGACCACCAGCGTGACCTTCTCGACCGCGAAGCTGGCCAAGGGCGGCGACTACACGTTCTTCTGCTCGTTCCCGGGGCACTTTGCGATGATGAAAGGCCGTTTTCTGTTCGGCTGAGCGCCGAACTGAAACCAACCGGTAGCTACCGACCGCTGGTCGGTAGACCGGGTGATCGGCACGCACGCGGTGACGACCAACGGTCGTCACCTGCCGTGTTCGATCAGCCTTTGACGACCTTGAACGCTTCGCGCGCCGCGTCGATGGTCGCGTCGATCACGCTGTCGTCGTGCGCGCTGGACATGAAGCCGGCTTCGTACGCGGACGGGGCCAGGAACACGCCGCGCTCCAGCATCGCGTGGAAGAAGGTGTTGAACGCGGTGATGTCGCAGGCGGTGGCCTGGGCGTAGGTGTCCACCTTCTGGTCGGTGAAGAACAGGCCGAACATGCCGCCCACCTGGGTGGTGGTCACGGCCACGCCGGCCTCGGCCGCGGCCGCTTCCAACCCGGCGCACAGGCGCGCGCTGGCCGCGCCCAGGCGGTCATGGAAGCCCGGTTCCTGCACCAGTTCCAGCATCGCAAGGCCGGCGGCCATCGCCACCGGGTTGCCGCTGAGCGTGCCGGCCTGGTAGATCGGGCCGGACGGGGCGATCTGCGCCATCAGGTCGGCCCGGCCGCCGTAGGCACCTACCGGCATGCCGCCGCCGATGATCTTGCCGAAGGTGGTCAGGTCCGGGGTGATGCCGTAAAGGGCCTGCGCACCGCCGAGGGCGACGCGGAACCCGGTCATCACCTCATCGAAGATCAACAGCGCGCCGTACCGGGTGCACAGGGCGCGCAGGTGCTGCAGGTAGCCGTCGCGCGGCGGAATGCAGTTGGCGTTGCCCACCACCGGCTCGATGATCAGCCCGGCGATGTGCTCGCCCTGTTCGGCGAACAGCGCGGTGGCCGCGTCGAAATCGTTGTAGGGCAGGGTCAGGGTGAGTTCGCTCAGGCCGGCCGGCACGCCCGGCGAGGTGGGCACGCCCAGGGTCAGCATGCCGCTGCCGGCCTTGACCAGGAACGAGTCGCCGTGGCCGTGGTAGCAGCCTTCGAACTTGACGATGCGGCTGCGCCCGGTGGCCCCGCGCGCCAGCCGGATCGCCGACAGCGTGGCTTCGGTGCCGGAGTTGACCATGCGCACCATCTGGCACGACGGGATCAGCCGGGTGAGGGTTTCGGCCATCACCACTTCGGCCTCGCACGGCGCGCCGAACGACAGGCCGTTGTTGATCGCGTGCTTCACCGCCTGGCGCACGGCCGGGTGGTTGTGGCCGACGATCATCGGGCCCCACGACCCCACGTAGTCGATGTAGCGGTTGCCATCCACGTCGTACAGGTACGGGCCATCGGCGCGCTGCACGAAGAACGGCTCGCCGCCGACCGACTTGAACGCGCGCACCGGCGAGTTGACGCCGCCCGGCAGCAGCGTCTGGGCGCGGGTGAACAGGGCGTGGGACTGGTCGTGGTTCATGGGGTGTCCTGGGTCTTACGGAAACTGGGCGAGGAAGGCGCGCTGGGTGGCAACCGGGTCGGGGGCGGCAAAAATGCCGCTGACCACGGCCACCAGGTCGGCACCGGCCGCGATGATGGGACCCACATTGTCCGGGCTGAGCCCGCCGATCGCCACCCGCGGCACGCCCAGTGCGGCGCTTTGCCGCAGCAGGTCCGGCGTGGCACGGCTGGTGGTGACCTTGGTGGTGGTGGAGAAGAACGCGCCGAAGGCCACGTAACTGGCGCCTTCTGCCACGGCATGCTCGGCATTGGCCAACTGGTCGTAGCAGGACGCGCCGATGAGGGCGTCGGGCCCCAGCAGGGCACGCGCCGCGCCGATGTCGCCGTCGGTGCCGCCCAGGTGCACGCCAGCGGCCCCCACGGCATGGGCCAGCGCCGGGTCGTCATTGATGATCAATGGCACGCCGTGCTGCGCGCACAGCGCCTGTAGTGCGGTCGCCTGCTGCAGGTGCAGGGCGGCATCGGCGGTCTTGTTGCGGTACTGCAGCCAGGTGGCGCCGGCGGCCAGCAGCGGCGCGGTACGCGCCAGCAGGCGGGCGGTGTCGGCCTCGTCGGGGGTGATCAGGTAGACGCCACGGGGGCGCACGGAGGAGGCTGAAGCAGAATTCATCGGTGGCTACCGGTAGCACGACGGGAGTGGGACAATGGCGGTCGCCCGTTTTTGTCCAGCCGTGATTATCCAATGACCGATGCCACCGCCACCACTTTCCGCACCTGGATGTGCGTTGTCTGCGGGTTCCTGTACAGGGAAGAAGACGGCCTGCCGGAAGAAGGCATCGCGCCGGGCACGCGCTGGGAAGACATTCCCGACACCTGGACGTGCCCGGACTGCGGCGTGACCAAGGACGATTTCGAGATGGTCGAGGTCGATTGACCGGAGGTCCGGTCTCGAGCGCGACGGTCGATTGCACGCAGGGGTAGGCATCGACCGTTGGTCGATACGCCCCGTCGTCAATGCAACCGCGGCGCCCGTCCGCCCAGTTCCACCAGCTTCTCGCGCACCCATTGCGCATCGGTGGCCTGCCGGTTGCGTTGCAGGTACAGCGCCAGGTCATGGCGCGCCCCCGCCTGGTACTCCAGGTTGAGGTACGCCAGGCCGCGGTCGCGCAGCGCATCGTCCTGTTCGGGGGCCAGCTTGAGCAGGCGGTCGGCACTGCGCGCGGCGCGGTCCCATTCGCCGCGCTCCACGTACACACCGTGCAGGTTGCGCAGCATGCGCATCAAAATCGCGCGCGCCGGGGCGGCATCCAGGATCTGCGCCAGGACGTGGTCGTCCGGGGTTTCACCACCCAGGTGCGAGCGCGCGCGTTCGCGCAGTTCTTCCACGTCCAGCGGGCGGCCGCCGTTGTAGGGGTCCATGACCAGCACCCCGTCGTCCACCGGCAGGCGCACCAGGAAGTGCCCCGGGAAGGACACCCCGTCCAGCGGAATGCCCAGCCGGCGCGCGACTTCCATCTGCACCAGGGCCAGCGAGATCGGATTGCCCAGGCGGCGTTCGAACACCTGGTTGAGGTAGCTGTTGCGCGGGTCGTAGTACTCGCCGTGGTCGCCGCCGTAGCCCAGTTCGTCGAACAGGTGGCGGTTCACGGCGGCGATCTTGAGCGGCCAGTGCTCGATGGTGTCCACCTCGGTACGCAGGTGGTCGGCATGGGCCTGCACCACTGCGTCGTAGACGGTGGGGTCCAGGTCGGGGTACTCGTCGCGGGCGATCAGCAGTGCCGTGGGCAACAGCGGCAGGGCCTCGTCATCCAGCTCGGCCAGTGAATCCCACGTCGGCAATGTGATCTGCCCCTGCATGGCTACAGACTGGCGACAAACGCAGCCGGTTTCAAGGGCTTCAGCACCGGATCACGCCCACCGGTAGAGCCGACCGTTGGTCGGCTGAGCGGGAACGTTGTGGAGGGCCAGGGGCGACCGACCCACGGTCGGCTCTACCCCGGGCGGGGGCGCGGTATCAGCGGTCGGCGATGCCCGGGCCGAAGGTGATCTCGGTGCCGTCCTTCAAGCCCAGCTTTTCAGCCTGGCCAGCATTGAGTTCCAGCACGTAACGGGCCGGGCCGCTGCTGGGGTAGGGCGGGCAACGGTCGCCGGCCGAGCACGGCGGCACGTCGCGCTGCTGGCTGACCAGCCGGCGCTGTTCGTCGAAGTACAGGATGTCCAGCGCGATCTTGGTGTTCTTCATCCAGTACGCCTGCAGCTCCTCGCGCTCGTGCAGGAACAACATGCCGTGGTTGGCGTCCATCTGGTCGCGGAACATCAGCCCGCGCGCGCGGCTGGCGTCATCGCGGGCCAGTTCGACCTGGTAGCGGGCACCGCTCAGTTCCACCCAGTGGCGGGCGCCGCTGCTGGCGCAGCCGGTGAGGGTCATCAGGAGCAGCAGCGGCAACAGGCGGATCAGCGACATCGGGGTCTACCTCGGCAGGAAGAAGGCCGGCCATCGTGGGCCGGCCGCGGAATCAGAATACCTGCGGCGGCTCGCCGCCGACGATCACCACGTCGGCCGGACGCCGCGCGAACAGGCCCACGCTGACCACGCCGGGCAGCTGGTTGAGCTCGCGCTCCAGCTTGACCGGGTCGGTGATCTGCAGGTGGTGGATGTCCAGGATCACGTTGCCGTTGTCGGTGACCACGCCTTCGCGCCAGGCCGGCTGGCCGCCGGTCATGTCCAGGATGCGGCGCGCGATCAGGCTGCGGGCCATCGGGATCACTTCCACCGGCAGCGGGAAGCGGCCCAGTACCGGCACCTGCTTGCTCGGGTCGATGATGCACACGAAACGCTCGCTGGCCTCGGCGATGATCTTTTCGCGGGTCAGCGCGGCGCCGCCGCCCTTGATCAGGCACTTGTTGCCGTCGCACTCGTCGGCGCCGTCCACATACAGCGACAGGTTGCCGGTGTGGTTGAGCTCCATCACCTCGATGCCGTGCGACTTCAGCTGGGCGGTGCTCTGCTCGGAGCTGGACACGGTGCCCTTGATGCGGTGCTTGATGCGGGCCAGGCCGTCGATGAAGTAGGCAACGGTGGACCCGGTGCCGACCCCGACGATCATGCCGTCTTCGACGTATTCCAGGGCTTTTTCAGCAGCCAGGCGCTTGGCTTCGGACATGGCGGGCAACTCTATGAGGGAAAGGGGGAATCAGTGTTTTTCAAGCGACAGCAGCAGCTTCCACTGCGCAGCCGTGACCGGTAGGATCGACAGGCGGTTGCCGCGCGCGGTGAGCGGGAACCCTTCGCCCAGCGCATCTGCGTGCAGCTTGATTTCGTCCAGCGAAATGGTCGCGCGCAGTTTGCGCTCGAAGGCCACGTCCACCAGCATCCAGCGCGGTTCTTCGCGGGTGGCCTTGGGGTCGTGGTAGTCGGACGTGGGGTCGAACTGGGTATCGTCCGGGTAGGCCTCGCTGGCCACCGTGGCAATGCCGACGATGCCGGGCACCTTGGTATTGGAGTGGTAGAACAACACCCCGTCGCCGACCTTCATGCCGTCGCGCATGAAGTTGCGCGCCTGGTAGTTGCGCACGCCGTTCCAGGGCTCGCGGCCCACGCGCTGCAGATCGTCGATGGAAAAGGCGTCCGGTTCGGACTTCATCAGCCAGTAGCGCTTGCGTGCGGTCATGCGTGATTTCTATCGCGGTAGGTCGCGGCCGTCGGCCGGTACGGGAACAAGGGTGGAGAGGTCGGTGCAGATCGCATCCACCGCGACATCCCAGGGCTGTACCGGCAGGTCATCGACCTGCTGCACCGAGAAGCCGACCCCCACCAGCCACGGCGGTGCGGGGCGCTGGTGGCGGAAAGCGAAGCTGCGATCATACCAGCCGCCTCCCATGCCCAGGCGCCGGCCCTGCGCATCGAACCCGACCAGCGGTGCCACCACCAGCGCCATCTGCTCCGGCGCCAGGGTGGCTTCCAGTGCGATGTCGGGTTCGGGAATGCCGTAGCGGTTGGCGGTCAGGGGCTGGCCCGGTCGCCAGGGGGCGAAGCGCAGCGTGTCACCGGCCAGGATCGGCAGGCAGTACTGCAGCGCGTGCGGCAGCTGCATCTGCCAGCGGTGCAGGGCGATTTCGCCATCCATCGCCCAATAGCCGGCTACGAAACCGTGGGCAGGGGCGAAGGGAAGCTGGAGCAGGCGATCGGCCAGAAGGTCGGCGGCGGCCAGGCGCTGCGCGGCGGGGATGTCTCGGCGGCGTTGGCGCAGCTGCTGGCGCAGTGCGGAGCGCGGGTCGGTCATGCCTGGGTCCGGGGCGTGGTGCGGGCGCGGATAAAACAAGAGCGACGTCCCGGTAGGGGCGTCGCTCTTGCAGGAATACTGCATTCTCCGCGGTGACGATGCGTGCGAAACGACCTTGAACCCGGGGTTCAAGTGGGTACGCTGGGGTTCCTTCGGGCTTCCCGCTACAAGGCGGACTTGCACTCCCGGCGCCGTCGCGCACCCGTGGTCGTAATTAAGGGACAAGGCGAATGTTTGCACACGCCGTCGTTCACAGCAGAGAACGCGTCGCCATTATAGCCAAGCGCGCGCCGAGGGATAGGCCGTTCGTCGGTCGGATTGCAGCTGAATTCAGATCGATGAAGGCCATGCGATGGCCTTGTGCAATGAAACCTGCCGTGGAACATCGGTAGAGCCGACCGTTGGTCGGCTGCCTGACTCACGCCCCGTCGATCGCCCGATCCAGCCGCCGGTTCAGATCGGCCAGGGTCTGCTGCAGCGCGACGCCCTGGCGCGCGTGTTCATCGCGCAGTTGCTGCAGCTCGTGGGCCAGGTTCAAGGCGGCCAGCACGGCCACCCGGTCCACGGCAGCCATGCGGTTGCTGCCACGGATCTCGCGCATCTTCGCGTCCAGCAGCCGGGCGGCGGCGGTGAGGATTTCTTTCTCTTCCGGGCCCACGCCCACCGTGTATTCACGGTCCAGGATGCGGACACTGACCGGTTCGGTCTGGCTCATGTGTGCTGCTCCAGGGACTTGAGGCGGGTGATCATCGCTTCGACCCGGGAGCGGGCCTGTTCGTTCTTGGCCAGCAGCTGCGAGCGCTCGGCCACCAGCTGTTCCTGCTGATGGCGCAGGCTGCGGTTCTCCTCGGCCAGGCGCTGGTTGCGTTCCAGCAACGCCTCCACCCGGGCGGCGAAGGCCTGCAATTGGGTGATGGCGTCGGAAGGTTCCATGCCCGGCACGATAGGCAAGGGCGGTGGAGCCGGTCAAGCGAATAATGACGGGGGCTGCGACGGGGCCCGGATTGCCCCCGCAACGCCTGCCCGGGAACGCGATGGCAACCCGACGGCCACGGGCGGATTGCTACACTGTGACGCTGCCAGAGCGCCGCCCCCGGCGGCCCCGGCGCCTTTTTCCGATCGAGCCCCAAGATGACCGAACTTCCGAGTGTCGATGACGTAAACAAGGCCAGCCAGGCGTTGGGCCTGGGCGCCAATGCCGCCGAACTGCATGGCGGACTGTGCGGCTGGCTGTCTGCCGGCGGTGCGCCCGTGCGCGAATGGCCGGCCCGGGTACTGGCCGATGACAACCTGCCGCTGCCCAGTGAGGACGATCCGCTGTCGCAGCTGCTGCAGGCCAGCGTGGCGCAGCTGGAAGACCGCGACTTCGCGTTCGAGCTGCTGCTCAGCGACGCCAGTGACACCGCCGCGCAGGCCGATGCGCTGTTCACCTGGGCGCGCGCCTTCCTGGGCGGCTTCGGGCTGGGCTCCGGTGGCCGTCGCCCGACGCTGTCCGAAGAGGGCGAAGAAGCACTGAACGACCTGGCCAAGCTGGCCCAGGCCTCCAGCGAAGACTTCGAAAGCGGCAACGATGATGACGAAGACGCGCTGGCCGAGATCGAGGAGTTCATCCGCGTGGCGGTGCTGCTGCTGCACGGCGACTGCGTGATGGCCGCGCGCCACCGGCAGCGCCTGAACTGAGATGGATATCCGGCAGCTGACCGGCATCTCCGCCGCCGAATACTCCCGTCGCCGCCAGCAATTGATGGAAATGGCCGGCGACGACGCGATCCTGGTGCTGCCCGCCGCCGCCGAGCGGGTGCGCAGCCTGGATACGCATTTCCCGTTCCGCCAGGACTCGGACTTCTGGTACCTCAGCGGCTTCCCGGAGCCGGACGCGGTGCTGGTGCTGATCCCCGGCCGGCGCCACGGCGAGGTGATCCTGTTCTGCCGTGAGCGCGACGCCGACCGCGAAGCGTGGGACGGCGCGCGTGCCGGGCAGGAAGGTGCGGTGTCGCAGTACGGGATGGACGATGCGTATCCCATCGACGACCTCGACGATATCCTGCCCGGTCTGCTGGAAGGGCGCTCGCGGGTGTACTACCACTTCGGCCGCGACGCGGAGTTCGACCTCAAGCTGATCGGCTGGGTGAACCGGGTGCGCTCGCAGGTCCGGCATGGCGCGCAGCCGCCGCATGAATTCCTGGAGCTGGGCCACCTGCTGCACGAGCAGCGGCTGTTCAAGTCCACCGCCGAGATCGCGCTGATGCAGCGCGCCGCCGATATCAGCGTGCAGGCCCACCGGGTGGCCATGCGGGTGGCGCGGCCGGGCATCCACGAATACGAACTGCAGGCCGACCTGGAGCGCGAATTCCGGGCCAATGATGCGTGCGCGGCGTACTCCAGCATCGTCGGTGCCGGTGCCAACGGCTGCATCCTGCACTACCGCGACAACAACGCGCGGTCGCGCGACGGCGAGCTGGTGCTGATCGATGCCGGCGCCGAGTACCGCGGCTACGCCAGCGACATCACCCGCACCTTCCCGGTAAACGGGCGCTTCAGTGCCGAACAGCGCGCGCTGCACGATCTGGTCGGGGCGGCGCAGGCGGCGGCGTTGGCGCAGGCCAGGCCGGGCAACGCGTATGAAGCCGGGCACCTGGCGGCGGTGGAGACCCTCACCGAAGGCCTGCTGCGCCTGGGGCTGCTCAAGGGCAGCGTGGAAGAGAACATCGCCGAGGGCCATTACCAGCGGTTCTACCGGCACAAGACCGGGCACTGGCTGGGGCTGGACGTGCACGACGTGGGCGATTACCGGCTGGCGGGCGACTCGCGCATGCTGGAACCGGGCATGGTGTTCACCATCGAACCGGGCCTGTATGTCTCGGCCGATGACCGCAGCGTGGAAGCGCGTTGGCGCGGCATCGGCATCCGCACCGAGGATGACGTGCTGATCACCGAGGACGGGCACCAGGTGCTGACCGCGGCGCTGGCGCGCAGCGCCGATGAGATCGAAGAGGAAATGGCGGCCCCGTAGCGCCGGGCTCTGCGCGGCTGCGCGTGGTCCGGCACCGCGTGCAGCCACCCATGGGGTGGCTCTACCGTCGGCCCCGTAGCGCCGGGCTCTGCCCGGCTGTGCGTGGTCCGGCACCGCGTGCAGCCACCCATGGGGTGGCTCTACCGTCGGCCCCGTAGCGCCGGGCCCTGCCCGGCTGCGCGTGGTCCCGCATCGTGCGCAGCCACCCATGGGGTGGCTCTACCGTCGGCCCCGTAGCGCCGGGCTCTGCCCGGCTGTGCGTGGTCCGGCACCGTGTGCAGCCACCCATGGGGTGGCTCTACCGCCGTCAGTCGGCCGCGGCGAACGCCGGGCGGGTGAGGTTGTCGGCATCGCCGTCGGTGCACAGCACTTCGTCTTCGATGCGGATGCCGCCGTAGGGACGGAAGAAGTCGACGCGGTTCCAGTCGATGCTGTCGCCGTTGCCGGCCTGCTTCACTTCGTCCAGCAGCATGTCGATGAAGTACACACCCGGTTCGATGGTCACCACCATGCCCGGCTCCAGCACGCGGGTCAGGCGCAGGTACGGGTGGCCCTGCGGGCGTTCGATGCGGCCGCCGCGGTCGCTGGCGGCGAACCCGGCCACGTCGTGAACCTGCAGGCCGATCAGATGGCCCAGGCCATGCGGGAAGAACGCCGCGCTGACGCCGGTGGCCAGGGCCGCTTCGGGCGACACCTTGAGCACGCCGAAGTCCTTCAGGATGCCCATCAACGACAGGTGCGCGTCCACGTGCAGCTGCTTGTAGTCCACCCCGGCACGCACGCCGGCGGCCATCTGCTGCTGGGCCGCGTCGACCGCGTCGATCATGGCCTGGAACTCGTCATGGCCGGCGGCGGCATAGGTGCGGGTGATGTCGCTGGCATACCCGTACGCGCTGGCACCGGCATCGATCAGGAAGCTGCGCAGCGGGTTCGGTGCGCTGCGGCCCAGGTCGGTGTAGTGCAGCACCGCGGCATGTTCATTGAGGCCGATGATGTTGCCGTAGGGCAGTTCATTGGCGTCCTGGCCCACCGCGCTGCAGTAGGCCATGTGGATCTCGAACTCGCTGGCGCCGGCGCGGAACGCGGCTTCGGCGGCGCGGTGGCCGCGCACGCCCAGACGCTGGGCCTGGCGCATCAGTGCGATTTCATACGGGGTCTTGTAGCCGCGCTGCCAGTCCAGGTAATCCAGCACCGGCGCGGGATTGTTCGGCACGAACGCGCCCAGGGCGCTCTGCGGCTCGCCCAGGATCGCGCAGCGCGCCGGGTCCTTGGGCAGCAGCGCCAGGGCATGCTCGGCGCTGCGGATGATCTCGATGTTGACGTGCTCCACCCACCAGCCGTTGGGGGCATCGGGCACCACGTGCCAGTAGTCGAACGGCTGGAAGAAGATCAGCGTCGGGCGCTGGCCGGGGGTGTACACCAGCCAGCTGTTGGGCAGCTTGGTCAGCGGCAGCCACGCCTTGAAGTTCGGGTTGACCGCGTAGGGGTAGTCGCGGTCGTCGAACGCCTGGTAGTGCTGGGTGCCGCTGGGAATCACCAGGTGGTCGAAACCGCCGCGCGCCAGCGCTTCATCGGCACGCTGGCGCAGCACGCTGACGTGATGGGAGTACAGGGCGCCAAGGTCAGGTTGGTTCATCGCGGAGGCTCGTTGGGCAGTGCGGAGTGCAGCCCATGATTCTGCCGCAATCACGCCCGTCGCGCTGTGCCGGAACCGGCACTCAGACCGCCGAAGTTTCCTGTGCGATCCACGCCCGCAGCCATTCGCGGTGCTCGCGGCTGAGGGTGATGAATCGGAAGCCCACCCAGGCCTGGCCGGGGGCATGGGTCTGCTCGCTCCACAGCTGGTGCGCGCCGACGTCCAGGGCAACAGGCTGTCCGTTCGGACCGGGAATGGCGAACTGCAGCTGGTACAGCGCGTCGTCGTGCATCGGTGCCGAAGCCAGCATGAGCATGCCGGTTTCGGAAATATTGCCGAGCCGTCCCACCACCGCTTCGGCCAGCATGTCGGTGACAGGCACCAGTTCGGCCACCTGGCGGCGCGGCGCGCGGCGGGTATCGGTATCGGCAGTCATGGTGCGGTCTCTGCGGCAGGGCCGGGGCCGGCCAGCGAACGCAGCGTGCGCAGCGTCGCCTGCCAGGCGCGGTCGATCAGGCGGCTCTTGTCTTCGTTGACGAGGCGCACCTGGCCATGCGCCATCAGACGGGCCAGCGCGTCGAGCGAATGTTCGCCCACCTTCTGGCCGCGCGGATTGACGAACAATGCGTTGTCGGTCAGCAGGCTGTACCACGACAGCCGCTGGCGGCGCAGGTCGCCCTGCTGGTTGGTGGTGAATTCGAACCAGGTGCCGAACGGCAGCGTGCGCAGCTGGCGATAGCAGTCTTCCTCGGCCAGGCTGCGTGCCAGCGGCGCGACCTTGCGCGGCTCATGGCCCTCGCCCTGTTCGCCCAGGCGGGTGCGGGCACGGATCCGCGCGGTCAGTTCGGTGCGCGAACTGCCTTCATCTTCGCCGCCCGGGGAGGACAGGCGCCGCGCGATCGCGGCCGCTTCGTCCTGGTGGTAGCCCACCTGCAGCAGCGCGGCTTCCACCTGGCCGCCCAGATCGGCATCGCTGGGCGCGGTGCCCGGCGGCTGGCAGGTCACTTCGGCGATCCGGGCGGTTTCCTGCTCGCGCTGCTGCCATTGTTCGGAGCCTTCGCCATGCCGAAGCAGGGTAAGGGTGAGCACGTCCGACCACGCCTGCTTCAGCAGCGACTGCACGAAGCGCGGGGGTTCGGCGTGCGCGCACAACTGTTCGATGCTGGCCCCGGCCTGCTGTTTGGCCGACTCCAGCCGCTCCTTGCCGCGCGCGGCTTCCACATGGCGGCGCTCGGCCAGTTCGGCCTTGTGCGCCAGTGCGCGGAAGTGCTGCTGGATGTCTTCGTTGGCGGCCTCGAACACCGCCGCGTCGCCCTGGTAGTCGTCCACCACCTGGTCCACGGCGCGCCCCAGCTTCTGCACCAGCTGCGGATCGACGTCGTCTTCGCCCAGCCAGTTGGCGCCTGCTTCGGCCACGGCGTTGAGCAGTTCCCGCGCGGGGTGCTGGTCGCGCACGAAGAACGCCGGGTCGGACAGGGCCGCCCGTGCCACCGGTACCTGCAGGCGCGCCAGCAGGTCGGCGGCGACCGCGTCCGGGCGCACTTCGCGCTGGATCTGCCCGTACAGCATGTCCAGCAGGTCGAAGGTGTCGCTGTCCTTGACCGTCAAGGCGGCCTGCGCGCCATGGTCGGCGCGCATCTGGGCCAGCAGCGCGTTGTGCAGGTCGGCCATGCTGCGCCGGGCCGTGCCGGTGCCCGCGCTCTGGGCCTGCAGTTTGGCCAGGGTGGCATGGACCGATTCGCTGGCCACCGCTACCGGCGGGCCGGCAGGAGGGGCGGGGCTGGCCGCCGTCGGAACGCCCGGCAACGCCACGGCGCCGTTTGCCGCCGCGGCGCTGCTGCCGGTTGCAGCGCCAGCACTGCCGGTCGCCCCGGCAAGGCCATTGGCGCTGGCCTGGCGCGCGGCGTCGAGCAGCTGGTGCAGGGCGGACATGGCGGGCGCCGACAGATCCTGCGGCGCGGCGCCTGCGGCCGAAACGGGTGCGTCACGTGCGGCAACGGCGGGCGCAGGCGGGCCGGGGCGCAGCGAGGCGGGCAGGTCGCCCATCGCCTCGCTGGTCATCGCCGCCCAGGCGCTGTTGCTGGCCGATCCGCTCCAGCCGGTCAGGGGGCGATTGACCTTGCCGCCTTCACGGGGCGGCGCGCTGCGTTCGGCGCCGGTGACGATGCGCCGGGTCGTGGCCGACCGCGCAAGGTAAGGGGTGTAGACCAGGCCGGGCAGGATGCCTTCGTGGCCCAGCAGGATATTGGCGCGCTCCAGCAGTTCGCCCAACCGGTCGATCAGCTGGCGGTCGAACACGCGGTACAGCGCCAGCTGGGTTTCCAGCCCCAGCGCGAAACGTTCGCCCAGTTCCCGCACGATCCGGCACAGCACGTGCGGGCCGAACGGCAGGTCTTCGACATCGAACTCCGGGCCGGCGGCCAGCACCGCGAAGCGTTGCCCCAGCAGCTGCAGAGCGCTGGCCGAGCGTTGCGCCTCGCGGCGGATGATCTCCACCAGCACGATGTCGCGGTCGATGTCGGTGTCGGCGACCAGGGTCAGCGTACTGGCGGTGAGGGTGCTGGCCGCCGGGGTCGGCACATGGCGCACGCGCGGCTCGCGCAGTTGGGCCAGGGCCTGCCCCAGTGCGTCCAGGAACAGCGGGGCGAACTGTGCGTTGACCTCGTGCAGGCGCCGGGTCTGTGCGTAGATGTCGGCCTGGATCTGGCTGTTGCGCGCGCGCTCGGCATCGCGGAACAGCTCGCGTTCCAGTTCGACGATGGTCAGCTTCAGCGGGGTGGCCAGGGTCTGCGCGGCCAACGCATGCAGCGACGCCAGCAGGCGGCGCACGCGCGGCGGCGCGGCCACGTGGGCGAAACGGGCCGGGTCGGTCTGGGACGATGAAGGTGCGGACGCAGACATCCGTTGTGGTTCCGGCTCACCTGAGAGTAAGGAATCTAACGGTTTCGCGGTGTCCCCGCCAGAAGGGATCCCCCGACACCCAGGCGCGGTAGCGCCGACCGTTGGTCGGCTGCCGTGCTGGCGTTGCAGACCTGCGCGGGGAACAGACGACCAGCGGTCGGCGGGGGCGCCATGTGTCGCGCAGCCGACCGACGGTCGGCTCTACGGCCCGGTTCGGTTCGCCGGGCAGCCGACCAACGGTCGGCTCTACGTGGGGAGGAACAGTTCGACCACGTCGTTGGTGAAGCGCCGGCCCAGCTCGGTGGGGCGGGCGTGCTCGCCGTCCAGGGTCATCCAGCCGCGCTGGATCGCTGCCTGCAGCGGCACGGCGATGCTCGCGCGCTCCAGCCCGGTGCGCGATTCGAAGTCCTTCAGGGTGAACCCTTCGTGCAGGCGCAGCAGGTTGAGCATGTACTCGAACGGCAGGCGCTCGCCATCGATTACGTCATCGCCGCCGATCGCCGCGGCCGTGCCGGCAGCATCCATGAAAGTCTGCGGGTGCTTGTGCTTCCAGCGCCGCAGCACGTGCTGCTCGGCACCGCTGCTGATCTTGCCGTGCGCGCCCGCGCCGATGCCCAGGTAGTCGCCGAAGCGCCAGTAGTTCAGGTTGTGCGCGCTCTGCCGGCCTGGCTTGGCGTAGGCGCTCACTTCGTACTGGGCGTAGCCGGCCTCGGCCAGCAGCGCCTGGCAATGCTCCTGGATGTCCCACGCCGAATCCTCGTCGGGGATGCCCTGCGGCGGCCGCGCGAAGAACACCGTGTTCGGCTCCAGGGTGAGCTGGTAGTGCGACATGTGCGTGGGCTGCAGGGCGAATGCGCGTTCCAGGTCATGTTCGGCCTGGGCCAGCGTCTGCTGTGGCAGCGCGTACATCAGGTCGATGTTGAAATTGTCGTAGCCCGCATCCTGGGCCAGCTTCACTGCACGCTCGGCTTCACCACTGTCATGGATGCGGCCCAGGCGCTTGAGCGCCTCATCGTTGAAGGTCTGGATGCCGAAGCTGATCCGGTTCACCCCGGCCGCGCGGTAGCGGTCGAAACGGCCGTGCTCGGCAGTACCCGGATTGGTTTCCAGGGTCACTTCCAGGTTCGGCGCAAAGCGCAGCCGCGCCGATGCCGCCTGCAGGAAGCGGTCGATCGCCTCGGGCGGGAACAGGCTGGGCGTGCCACCGCCGAAGAACACGCTGCTCACCACCCGGCCCCAGACCAGCGGCAGGTCCTGGTCCAGGTCGCGGATCAGGGCGTCGATGTACGCCTCGAACGGCAGTTCACCCTTGGCCGCGTGCGAGTTGAAATCGCAGTACGGGCATTTGCGCACGCACCACGGCAGGTGCACGTACAGCGCCAGCGGCGGCGGAATCAGCCGCGGCGCGTGATCGTGGTCGCCGGTGCAGACGTCACCGGGCGCGTGGGAGCAGTGGTCGTGTGGCTGGGCCATGGCAGTCAAGGGTAGTGCCGGCCGCTGGCCGGCTCTCCAGGAAGAATCAGGGGGGACATCACAGCAACGCGGGCAGTTTCTGCTTGAGCAACTGCAGCGCCAGCGCGCGATGGCTGATGGCATTCTTCTGCGCCGGGTCCATTTCCGCCGCCGTCAGGCCGTGCGTCGGGTCCAGGAACACCGGGTTGTACCCGAAGCCGTTGCTGCCACGCGTTACGTCCAGGATCACCCCTTCCCAGCTGCCTTCGCAGATCAGCGGCTGCGGGTCGTTGGCGTGGCGCAGCAGCACGATCACCGCGTAGAAGCGGGCGGTGCGGCGGTCGGCGGGAACCTCGCGCAGCGCGTCGAGCAGCTTGGCATTGTTGGCCGCATCGTTGGTCGGGCTGCCCGCATAGCGCGCGCTGTACAGGCCGGGCGCGCCGTCGAGCGCATCCACGATCAGGCCCGAATCGTCGGCCAGCGCCGGCAGGCCGGTGACGGCACTGGCATGGCGCGCCTTGATGAGCGCGTTCTCGACGAAGGTCAGGCCGGTTTCGGGCACGTCACTGACGCCCAGCTCGCCCTGCGCCACGATCTGCAGCGGCAGGTCGCCGAGCATGGCCTGCAGTTCCTTCAGCTTGCCGGCGTTGCCGCTGGCCAGTACCAGTGTCTTCATTTCGGCTCCAGCAGGTCCCAGGTGTTGCCATACAGGTCGCGGAACACCGCCACGGTGGCGTACACCTCTTCGCGCGGGCTTTCCAGGAATTCCACGCCACGCGCGGTCATCGCGGCGTGGTCGCGCCAGAAATCGTCGGTGTTCAGGAAGAAGCCGACGCGGCCGCCGGTCTGGTTGCCGATCCGGCTGCGCTGCTCATCGGTACTGGCACGCGCCAGCAGCAGGGCCGCGGCGCTGCCGTCGGCCGGCCCCACCACCACCCAGCGCTTGTCGCCCTGGTCGATGTTGTCGATCAGGGCGAAACCGAGCATGCCCGTGTACCAGGCAATGGCCTCGTCGTAGTCGGCCACCACCAGGGTGGTCAGCGCGATGCGGCGGTTCATGCAGACGCCAGGGCGGCCTGCTGCGCCGCGAACAGATCCTTGATGCCCTTCTCGGCCAGCACCAGCAGCGCGTCCAGCTCGTCGCGACGGAACGCGTGGCCTTCGGCGGTGCCCTGCAGTTCGATGAAGCCGCCGCCGTCGTTCATGACCACGTTCATGTCGGTGTCGCAGTCACTGTCTTCGGCGTAATCCAGGTCCAGCACCGGCGTGCCGCGGTACACGCCCACCGACACCGCCGCCACCGCGCCGAAGATCGGGTTGCGCTTGATGTCGCCGCGCTTGAGCAGGAAGTTCACCGCGTCCACCAGCGCCACGTAGGCACCGGTGATGGCAGCGGTGCGGGTGCCGCCATCGGCCTGCAGCACGTCGCAGTCCAGGGTGATGGTGCGTTCGCCCAGGGCGCCGCGGTCGATGCAGGCGCGCAGGGTGCGGCCGATCAGGCGCTGGATTTCCAGGGTGCGGCCCCCCTGCTTGCCACGCGCCGCTTCGCGGTCGTTGCGGGTGTGGGTGGAGCGCGGCAGCATGCCGTACTCGGCGGTGACCCAGCCTTCGCCCTTGCCACGCAGGAAGCCGGGCACGCGGTTTTCCACGCTGGCGGTGCACAGCACGCGGGTTTCACCGAAGCTGACCAGCACCGATCCCTCGGCGTGACGGGTGAAGGCGCGCTCGATGCGCACTTCGCGCAGCTGGTCGGCCTGGCGGCCGCTGGGACGGGTGTCGGACATGCGTTGGGGTTCCGTGGAAGCTGGGGGAACGCGACCATGCCCGCACCCCGAAGGGGCAGGCAGGGAGGCTCGAATGAGACCGCTAGGGTACCATTCCCCCTTTGGGAACATCGGAAACCCACCATGATTCGAAGCATGACCGCCTATGCCGGCGGCGAGCGCGCCACCCGCTGGGGCACGCTGGCCTGTGAGCTGCGCTCGGTCAACCACCGGTTCCTGGAGGTGGGCGTGCGCCTGCCCGACGAGCTGCGTGCGTTGGAACCGCAGCTGCGCGAGCGCGTCGCTTCCCGCTGCAGCCGCGGCAAGATCGACCTGGTCATGCGCCTGCGCGCGCCGGAGGTCACCGGTGCACTGGTGGTCAACGACGTGCTGCTGGCCCAGCTGGGCGAACTGGCCCGCCGCCTGGCGCCGGGCTTCCCCAGCCTGCAGGTGAGCTTCACCGAACTGCTGCAGGTGCCGGGCGTGATGCAGGGCGAGGCGGTGGATGCCGCCGCGCTGCATGCCGAGGCGCTGGCGCTGCTGGATGCCACCCTGGACGGCTTCGTGGCCGCGCGCGAGCGTGAAGGCGACAAGCTGGCCGCCGCCATCCAGGAGCGCGTGGACGGGGTGGAGCGCATCGCCGCCGAGGTCACCACGCTGATTCCGCTGATCCGCGAGGGCCAGCGCACCAAGCTGGCCGCGCGCCTGGCCGACCTGCCGCACCCGGTCGACCCCGGTCGGGCCGAGCAGGAGCTGGTGATGTGGCTGCAGAAGCTGGACGTGGATGAAGAGCTGGACCGCCTGGGCAGCCATATCGTCGAAATCCGCCGGGTGTTCACCCAGCGCGAGCCGGTCGGCCGCCGCCTGGACTTCCTGCTGCAGGAGTTCAACCGCGAAGCCAACACGCTGGGCTCCAAGTCGGTGGACAGCCGCACCTCCAATGCCGCCGTCGAGCTGAAGGTGCTGATCGACCAGATCCGCGAACAGGTGCAGAACATCGAATGAGCAGCCAGCCCATGCCCGCCGGCGCGCCTGCGCGCGGCACCCTGTACATCGTGGCCGCGCCTTCCGGGGCCGGCAAGAGCAGCATCGTCAATGCCACGCTGGCACGCGACCCGCAGATCGCCCTGTCGATCTCGTTCACCTCGCGCGCTACGCGCCCGGGGGAGATCAACGGCGAGCACTACCATTTCGTCAGCGCCGAGGAATTCGAGCGGATGATTGCCGCCGGCGACTTCTTCGAACATGCCTGGGTACATGGCGACTGGAAGGGCACCGCACGGCAGTCGGTGGAGCCGCAGCTGGCCGCCGGCCAGGACGTCCTGCTGGAGATCGACTGGCAGGGCGCCCAGCAGGTCCGGCAGCTGGTGCCCGGCACGGTGACGGTGTTCATCCTGCCGCCGTCCAAGCAGGCGCTGCAGGACCGCATGCGCAAGCGCGGCCAGGACAGCGAGGCGGTGATCGCCCAGCGCCTGTCCGCCGCGCGTGAAGAGATGCTGCACTTCAACGACTTCGACTACGTGATCGTCAATGAGGTGTTCGAGACCGCAGTGGACGAGCTGTGCGCCATCTTCACGGCCAGCCGGCTGCGCCGGGAGGCCCAGAAGGTCCGCCACGCGGGCCTGATCCAGGCCTTGCTGACCCAAGACGCGGCCCCAACTGACTGATTCCAAACGGGGTGCTAGCGGGTTGGCTTGATTTTGTCCAGCCCCCGCCGGTACAATCCGTCCCCTTTCCCTCATTCGATTGAGCAGCCCTCACCGGCTGCCGGGAGCCCGCATGGCCCGCATCACCGTAGAAGATTGTCTGGAAGTCGTGAACAACCGTTTCGAACTGGTCATGATGGCGTCCAAGCGCGCCCGTCAGCTGGCCAATGGCGTCCAGGCCACCCTGGACAACAGCGAAACCGAAGACAAGCCGACCGTGCTGGCGCTGCGCGAAATTGCCGCCCGCAAGATCGACAACGCCCTGATCGACGAAGTCGAGAAGGCCGAGCGCGAGCGTGCCGAGCGTGAAGCACTGGAATGGGCCGCTGCCGAAGTCGTCGCCGACGAAGACATGTCCAAGAACGACGACTGATCGCATCGCGCGAACCGGTTGTGGTTGCACGAACAGCCCGCCTTGGCGGGCTGTTCTGCGTCTGGACCCCGGAAAACACCGGCACGCAATGACGCACGTTGATCGTTCCAACGCCGGTAGGCAACGACCGTGGGTCGTCGCACCGCCCTCCGATCCCTGTTCAGATGTTTGCCGTTATCCCGCCGCTGGAATAGTCTTCCAGCATGAACCCAGGCCCCACTGCCAAGGTCGCCTCGCCCCCCGGCGCGGCCGTACCCGACTATGTCCTCCAGCTCGAACGCGCAGCGCATTACCTGCCGCCCGAGCAACTGCCGTTGCTGCGCCGTGCCTGGGAAGTGGGTGCCTCCGCGCATGCCGGGCAGACCCGCAAGTCCGGTGAGCCCTACATCACCCATCCGGTGGCCGTGGCCCAGGTGCTGGCCGAGCTCGGCCTGGACGTGGAAGCGCTGATCGCCGCGATCCTGCACGACACCATCGAAGACACCCCGCTCACGCGCGAGGAACTGGCCGCCGAGTTCGGCGAAGCCGTGGCCGAACTGGTCGACGGCGTGACCAAACTCGACAAGCTGAAATTCCGCGACCGCCAGGAAGCGGCCGCCGAAAGCTTCCGCAAGATGTTGCTGGCGATGTCGCGCGACCTGCGCGTGATCATGATCAAGCTGGCCGACCGCCTGCACAACATGCGCACGCTGGGCGCGCAGAGCCGCGAAGCGCGCGGCCGCATTGCCCGCGAAACGCTGGAGATCTACGCCCCCATCGCGCAGCGGCTGGGCATGAGCCTGGTCAAGAGCGAGCTGCAGAACCTGGGCTTCAAGGCGCTGTACCCGTGGCGCCACGCCATCCTGGAAAAGCACATCCGCAGCCAGCCGGTGGTCCGCCGCGAGGCGATGGCGCAGGTGGAAGTGCAGCTTTCCCAGCGCCTGGCCAAGGAAGGGCTGGAGCACCGGCTGGTCAGCCGCATCAAGACCCCGTGGAGCATCTACAACAAGATGCACGACGAGAACAAATCCTTCGACCAGGTGATGGATGTCTTCGGCTTCCGCCTGGTCGTGCGCAGCGTGCCCAATGCCTACCACGCACTGGGCGCGGTGCATGCCACCTTCAAACCGCTCGACGGGCGCTTCCGCGATTTCATCGCGATTCCCAAAGCCAACGGCTACCAGTCGCTGCACACGGTGCTGTTCGGGCCGTACGGGTCGCCGATCGAAGTGCAGATCCGCACCGAGGAAATGGACCTGATCGCCGAGCGCGGCGTGGCCGCGCACTGGACCTACAAGTTCGGCGGCGACTCGCCCAACAGCGCGCAGAGCCGCGCGCATGCCTGGATCGTGGAACTGATCGATTCCCAGCGCGCCGCCGGGTCGTCGCTGGAGTTCCTGGACAACGTCAAGGTCGACCTGTTCCCGGACGAGGTGTACCTGTTCACCCCGAAGGGCAAGATCCTGGCCCTGCCGCGCAATTCCACCGCGCTCGATTTCGCCTATGCGGTGCACACCGACGTGGGCAACATGGCCGTGGCCTCGCGCGTGGACAAGAAGCTGGTGCCGCTGCGCACCAAGCTGGTCAGCGGGCAGACGGTGGAAGTCATCACCGCGCGCTCGGCCACGCCCAAGCCGCAGTGGCTGGAGTTCGTGGTCAGTTCCAAGGCGCGTACCGCGATCCGCCACCAGCTCAAACAGCTGGAGCACGAAGACGCGGTCCAGTTGGGCCACCGCATGCTCGACCGCGCGCTGGAGGCGATGGACAGCTCGCTCGAACGCCTGCCCAAGGGGCGCCTGGATGCGTTCCTGGCCGAGCACCGCTACCCCCGCCTGGAGGCCCTGCTGGCCGAAGTGGCGCTGGGCAACTGGATGCCCAACCAGGCCGCGCAGGCGCTGATGGCCTACGCCGAGCTGCGGGGCGGCGCGCATTCCAAGCATTCGCAGGAAAAGATCCTGATCAACGGCAGCGAGCGCGGCGTTGTCAGCTTCGCCAACTGCTGCCAGCCGATTCCGGGCGACGACATCATGGGCTACCACACCGCCGGCAAGGGCATCGTGGTGCACCGCATGGATTGCCCGAACCTGGCCGAACTGCGCAAGTCGCCCGAGCGCTGGGTACCCATTGGCTGGGACACCACCGTGTCCGGCGACTACGACACCTCGCTGGTGGTGGAAGTGGAGAACGGCACCGGCGTGCTGGCCCAGCTGGCCGCGGCGATCGCGCAGAGCCACTCCAACATCGAGCGCGTGGACTACCTCGACCGCGATTTCAACGCGGCGGTACTGGCCTTCAACATCCAGGTCCGCGACCGCAACCACCTGGCCGAGGTCATGCGCAGGCTGCGGCGGCTGTCGGTCGTGCAATCGGTTCGCAGGCAATAAACCGCGTTCCGTAGAGCCGACCGTCGGTCGGCTGCACGGACACCGCGCGGCGATGATCACCCTACCGAGGTAGAGCCGACCGTTGGTCGGCTGCCTGCACACCCTGCGGCGATGATCGACATGGTCGGCCAGCCGACCAATCGTCTTCGTCATTCTCCGGCCAGCCGACCAACGGTCGGCTCTACCTGAGATTTCGGCGTCGATGGCGGCGTTGGATGCGTCTGCGGGGACGGCGGGTCCGGCGGTACAATGGTGGGCCCACTTTTGTTCCCCGGAGCTCCCATGTCCCGCCAGATCATCACCAGCGCCAACGCCCCGGCCGCGATCGGTCCGTATTCGCAGGCCGTACGTGCCGGCAACACCGTGTACTTCTCCGGCCAGATCCCGCTGGACCCGGCCACCGGTGACATCGTCGGTGCCGGCGATATCGAAGCGCAGGCCCGTCGCGCCTTCGACAACCTCAAGGCCGTGGCCGAAGAAGCCGGCGGTTCGCTGGACCAGATCGTCCGCCTTGGCCTGTACCTCACCGACCTGGCCGAGTTCGCCAAGGTCAACGCGGTCATGCAGGATTACTTCAAGGCCCCGTTCCCGGCCCGTTCCACCATCGAAGTGTCCGGCCTGCCCAAGGGCGCCAACTTCGAGGTTGATGCGGTGATGGTGCTCGACCAGGCCTGACGTGGCACGGTCACGGGCTCCTGCACCGGCCCTGGCCGCGGCCGGGGAAGCATCGTTGTCGATGCTTCCCGGGATCGGTCCGGCGGTGGCCACCAAGCTGGAGGCCCGTGGCCTGTCCTCGCTGCAGGACCTGTGGCTGCACCTGCCCCTGCGGTACGAAGACCGCACCCGGCTGACCACCATCGCCCAGTTGCAGCCCGGCGTGGCCGCGCAGGTGGAAGGGCGGGTCAGCGCGGTCGAGCGCGGCTTCCGGGGCCGCCCGGTGCTCAAGGTCGCCATCGAGGACGACTCCTACGGCACCCTGGTGCTGCGCTTTTTCCATTTCCGCTCGCAGCAGGTGGCGCAGTTCGCCGTCGGCGCGCGCATCCGCTGCTATGGCACCGCCAAGCCCGGCCATACCGGGCTGGAGATCGTCCACCCCAGCTACCGGGTGATGGGCGTCAACGACGATGACGATCTCGGCGACAGCCTCGACCCGGTCTACCCGGCCATCGAAGGCGTCGGCCCGGCCACCCTGCGCAAATTCATCGGGCTGGCGCTGGACCGGTTGCCGGAAGAATCCACGCTGGAACTGGTGCCGCCGGGCTGGTTGGCGGGCATGGGCCTGCCGTCGTTGCGCAGCGCGCTGCTGACCGTGCATCGGCCGCCGCCGAATGCCGACCTGGCCGCGCTGGCCGCCGGCCGCCACCCGGCACAACGACGCCTGGCCATCGAAGAGCTGCTGGCCCACCACCTCAGCCTGCGCCGCCAGCGCATGGCCCTGCAGGCGCACCACGCGCCGTCGCTGCGCGGGCCGGGCGTACTGGTCAGGCAGCTGCGCGACAGCCTGCCGTTCCAGCTCACCGGCGCGCAGCAGCGCGTGTTCGAACAGATCCGCAAGGACCTCATCAAGGCGCACCCGATGCTGCGCCTGGTGCAGGGGGACGTGGGGTCGGGCAAGACCGTGGTGGCCGCCCTGGCGGCGATGCTGGCGGTGGAGCGGGGCAAGCAGGTCGCGCTGGCCGCGCCCACCGAACTGCTGGCCGAGCAGCACCTCAACAACCTGCGCGCCTGGCTGGAACCGCTGGGCGTGCGCACCGCCTGGCTGGCCGGCAAGGTCACCGGCAAGGCGCGCACCAAAGTGCTGGCCGACGTGGCCTCCGGCGACGCGCAGGTGGTGGTCGGCACCCATGCCCTGATGCAGGACAGCGTGGTGTTCAAGGACCTGGCCCTGGCCATCGTCGACGAGCAGCACCGCTTCGGCGTGCACCAGCGCCTGGCCCTGCGCGACAAGGGCGCGGACGGGCGCAGCGTGCCCCACCAGCTGGTGATGACCGCCACCCCGATCCCGCGCACGCTGGCGATGTCCGAGTATGCCGACCTGGATGTGTCGGCCATCGACGAACTGCCGCCGGGCCGTACCCCGGTGCAGACCGTGGCGTTCAACAACGACCGCCGCCCCGAGCTTATCCAGCGCATCGCCGTGGCCTGCGCCGAGGGGCAGCAGGTGTACTGGGTATGCACGCTGATCGAGGAAAGCGACGAACTCGATGCCACCCCGGCCCAGGCCACCTTCGAATCGCTGCAGGCGCTGTTGCCGGGCGTGCGCGTGGGCCTGGTGCACGGGCGGCTCAAGGCCAGTGAAAAACTCGCCACGATGGTGGCGTTCAAGGCCGGTCAGCTCGACCTGCTGGTGGCCACCACCGTGATCGAAGTAGGCGTGGACGTTCCCAATGCCTCGCTGATGATCATCGAAAACGCCGAGCGCCTTGGCCTGGCCCAGCTGCACCAGCTGCGCGGGCGGGTAGGGCGCGGCTCGGCCGTGTCGCGTTGCGTGCTGCTGTACCAGGCGCCGCTCTCGGCCATGGCGCGCGAGCGGCTGGAAACCATGCGCCAGACCAACGACGGTTTCCTGATCGCCGAAAAGGACCTGGAGCTGCGCGGCCCCGGCGAACTGCTCGGCACCCGCCAGACCGGCCTGGCCGCGTTCCGCATGGCCGACCTGGCCCGCGACGCGGACCTGCTGCCGGGCGTGCACGACCTGGCCGAGCGGCTGCTGGCCGAAGCGCCGGAGGTAGCCGACAAGGTCGTGCGCCGCTGGATCGGCACGGCCGTGCGCTACGCGGCGGCGTAAAGCAGCGCCGAAACGGCCCATCCGGTCGTGGGCGGGCCGATCGACGCGGCACCATTCAACCCTGTACCGACCAACGGTCGGTACCCACCTGCGCCCGAGCGCCCCCGCCTTGTATTTGTCATGACAGGGTGCGAAAGTCCCTTGCCGATTATCAAGACGGCAACGATGACCAAGAAGATTCCGCTGTTGATCGACACCGATCCGGGTGTCGATGACGCCCTGGCCCTGTTGATGGCCTTCGCCGATGAGCGCCACGATATCGTCGGCCTGACCATCGCCGCCGGCAATGTCGGCCTGGACCACACCGTGCGCAACGCGCTCAAGCTGTGTGAAGTGGCCGGCCGTGACGACGTGCCGGTGTACGCCGGTACCGCCGACCCGCTGCTGCACCCCTCCGTCGACGCGGCCCACGTGCATGGTGCCGACGGCTTTGGCGATGTGAACCTGCCGGCCGCCAAGCGCCAGGCCGAAGCCGAGCACGCCGCGCTGGCCATCCTGCGCCTGTCGCACCAGTACGCCGGCGAGCTGTTCCTGGTCGCCCTGGGCCCGCTCACCAACCTGGCCCTGGCCCTGAAGCTCGACCCGACCCTTCCGCAGCGCGTGAAGCGCTTCCTGGTGATGGGCGGGGCAGTCACCTGCCACGGCAACATCACTCCGGCGGCCGAGTTCAACATCGCCTTCGACCCGGAAGCGGCGCACGTGGTGTTCACCGGTTTCCCGCACATCGAAGTGGCCGACTGGGAAGCCACCGTCGCCCACGGCCTGCTGCACGCCGACGTCGAGAAGTGGCTGGCCGCCGACACCGACAAGGCCCGTTTCTATGAGCTGATCTCGCGCCAGACCCGCCTGTGGTCCGAAGACAGCCGCGGCGAGCGCTGGTTCGCCGCCGACGCCCTGGCCATGGCCTGGGCGCTGCAGCCCGAAGGTGCCCTGCGGGTCGAATCGCGTCCCCTGAACGTCGAACTGGCCGGCGTGCACAGCCGAGGTGCTACCATTGTCGACTGGAACCGCCAGACCGGGCAGCCGGATAACACCCAGCTGCTGATGGCCTACGACCAGGGGCGTTTTGAAGCCCAGGTCCGGGCGGCACTCGGCGTCTGACGACGCCGCTGCGGCGGACCTTTCGCACGGTTGATGGTCCCGGCTTGCCCTTTGCGGCATCCGGGGCTATAATGCCGCTCTTGATCACCAGCCCTTATTACGGTGCGCGCCCATGAAGGCCGATACTCATCCTGTTTACCGCGACGTGGTTTTCCACGACGTTACCTCTGATTTCAAGATCCTGACCCGTTCGACCATGTCCGCCAAGGAAACGGTCAAGTGGGAAGATGGCAACGAGTACCCGCTCGTCAAGGTTGAAATCTCCTCGGCTTCGCATCCGTTCTACACGGGCAAGCACAAGGTGATCGACACCAGCGGCCGTATCGACAAGTTCCAGAAGCGCTACGCGCGCTGAGTTGTCGCTGCAGTTGCACGAAAACAACGGTCGCCCTGGCGGCCGTTGTTTTTTTGTGTCCGCTCCAGGGCGGTGAACTGAACGCAGGCCAAGCGGTGTACCGGTGCCTGCGGAACGCTGTGTCCGGACGATGTTGTCCGCATGCGCCGCCGGGCCTTGCCGTTGCTGGCCGCGCGCACCATACGCAGGCCCGTACCCGCGTCTACGACTTCCGTCCTAGGGCGGCAGAAATGTTGCTGTGCGATAATGGCGGGATCCACGATAACGATCGTGGACTTCCTTCACGTGCCTGCCCCATGCGCTTGGGTGGGCGCCTTCCCTCGAGGAGCGCACACAGTGTCCGATCTTGATCAGGTCACGCTCAACGCCGGCGAAAAGTCGGTTGTTTTGCCCGTCATCAAACCTACGCTCGGCAACGATTGCGTCGATATCTCGAAGCTGACCAAGGAAACCGGTCTCTTCACGTACGACTCCGGCTTCACCGCCACCGCCAGCTGCAAGTCCGCCATCACCTATATCGACGGTGACAAGGGCGTGCTGCTGTACCGCGGCTATCCGATCGAGCAGCTCTCGGAAAAGTCCAGCTACGTCGAAGTGGCCTACCTGCTGATCAATGGCGAGCGTCCGAGCGCCGAGCAGTTGAAGGCCTTCACCGACGAGCTGGCTGCTGAAGCCAACGTCGATGCGTCGATCAACACGCTGATCGCCAGCTTCGCCAAGGATGCCCATCCGATGGCCATCCTGACCGCCGCCATCGCGCAGCTGTCGGGTATCTACCACGCCTCGCTGGACCTGTCCGACGCCGAACAGCGCCGCCAGGCCGCCGTGCGCCTGATCGCCAAGGTGCCGACCCTGTCGGCCCTGATCTACCGCCATGGCAAGGGCCTGCCGGCCAACACGCCGGACACCTCGCTGGACTACGTCAGCCGCTTCCTGAAGCAGACCTTCGAATCGGCCGACGGCCAGTACGAACTGAACCAGGATGTGGTCAAGGCACTGGATCTGCTGTTCATCCTGCACGCCGACCATGAGCAGAACGCCTCGACCTCGACCGTGCGCCTGGTCGGTTCGACCGGTGCCAACCCGTACGCGTCGGTCGCCGCTGGCGTCACCGCGCTGTGGGGTCCGGCCCACGGCGGTGCCAACGAAGCCGTGCTGAAGATGCTGGAAGAAATCGGTTCGGCCGACAACGTCGAGTCGGCCGTGCTCAAGGCCAAGGACAAGACCTCCGGCTTCCGCCTGATGGGCTTCGGCCACCGCGTGTACAAGAACTTCGACCCGCGCGCCAAGGTCATCGGTGAGATGACCGGCAAGGTGCTCAAGCAGCTGGGCGTGCAGGACCCGCTGCTGGACGTGGCCGTCAAGCTGGAACAGGCCGCGCTGCAGGACGACTACTTCGTCGCCCGCAAGCTGTACCCGAACGTCGATTTCTACAGCGGCATCATCTACAAGGCGCTGCAGATCCCGACCGAAATGTTCACCGTCATGTTCGCCCTGGGCCGTACCTCCGGCTGGGTCGCACATTGGCTGGAACAGCAGGTCGATCCGGAAATGAAGATCGGTCGTCCGCGCCAGGTCTACACCGGCAGCGACGTGCGCGACTACCAGGGCTGATCGTCCCGGTAACGCGTGTTGAAAGGCGCCCCGCATTGCGGGGCGTTTTTTTTGTTCTTCGCCCATCTGCGGGAGCTTCGTGTTGCAAGGGCCGTCGCAGAGTGAGCACGACGCTACCGGGATGGCCGAGGGGTACGGGCGCCCTTTCGCTCGGCTGTCGTCTCCGATCAGGCGGGTCGCGCGAGTGAGGGCCCCGTAGCAGTCGGTAGGCCCCTGGCGCAAATGTCCCCCGGCCGCGTCGCGGCCTCCTCCTTTACTTTGCCCAGGAGCCTACCGGCTGCTACGGGGCTCTGCTTGCGGTAAGCAGCGGGCGCCGGGCTCTTGGTGCTGTCGGTGGGTCGGGCGCTGGGCCCCCATGCCCTTGGAGGCGAAGTAAAGGGGGAGGCGTCGGCCGCAGGCCGACGCCGGAGGACATTCGCCGGAAAGGGCATGGGGGCCCAGCGCCCGACCCGCCGACGGCTGCGCCTGAAAAGCGTCAAGGCACGTTTGTGCGTACCCGCAGATGGGCGAAGGACCTTTTTTTTGCGAGGGGTGTCTGTTGCCGCCGGTGCCCCTGGGCAGCCACCCATGGGGTGGCTCTACCGTTCTGACGATGAACGGGACCTGCGGGGGTGGGGCGGTGCGGTGACGTTTTCGTACTTATTGCATGGGTCTATCGGGCTCTACGGAACAGGCTTGTTACATCAATCAAGCCATACCGAAAGGAGACCGACCATGAAGCGCTACCTGCTGATTCCCCTGCTGGTTGCCCCCGTTGCCCTGCATGCCAGCGACGCCCTGGCTGGCTACACCGGGCCGGGGGCCACCGCGGTCGCCACCACCGTGGCGCAGGCGCGCCAGCAGCACGACGACCATGCGGTGCTGCTGCTGGGCCATCTGGTCGCCAAGGTCGGCGATGAACGCTACCGCTTCCGCGACGCCACCGGCGACATCGAGGTGGAGATCGACGACAAAGACATGCCGCACCAGGCCATTGGCGCGGCCACCACAGTCGAGCTGTTGGGCAAGGTGGACACGCACCGCTTCAAGGCCACCGATATCGAGGTGAAGCGCGTGCAGGTCCTGCCGCCGCGTTGACCCCCGCCTGTCCGTTTGCGCAGATCGCCGTGCTCGCCGCCCACGCCGGCGCGTGAATGTGAGAACGCCGGCCGAACGGAACTGTGCGTACGCACCCAGAATCAAATGTTGAATAGGCAGCCAAGTGATTTGGGCATTGACGCGCCCAATGGCCGGGCGGACGCTCTCGTCGCATCCTGCGGCTGCTGCGCAGCGGGGGTGACCAGGACCGGGCCGACACAGGCATGTTGCCGACCCGCCGCCGATGCATGAGGCATCCGGAACGCAGGGGGTTGTGATGGGGATGAAGTCGCAACAGCGGTAACCGAACCGACCGGTGCCAGCGTCTCGTAGGCGCACCGGGTCGGGCAGTCGAACAGGTGGATGCAGGCAAACGATCGCGCGTCGTTGCGTACCGTCGTGGGCGATGACACATCGCACGGCGACGCAGCGCTGTCGCCACCGTGTCCATGCACCAGCGCAACGCACAGGTTGACGATGACGTGGCCGCCATGGGCGGACGCAGGACGCCGTGCGCCCTGTGTTCCTGCCCGGGGCGCATCGCCGGAAGCAATGCCCGCTGGGCCACAGGCAGACGCTGCTGTTCCTTCCAACGGAAATGGAGACGCACACATGGCTGTCCAGACCGAGTTCGTACAGAAACTGCTTTCCGACGCTTCCTTTGCCGAGCAACTGCGCAGCCAGGCAGTGGCTGCGGTGCTGGGTGGGCAGGAAAGTGCCGCCTGGAAAACCTATTTCGGCGGTCAACACTTCGCCGCGATGGCAACCGACCCGCACAAGCTGCAGGCACTGGGCGCAAAAGCGGGGGCGGCGGCATGCACCTGCAACAGCACCACCGTGACCACCACCACCAGCCCGATCTGCACCGGCACCACCACCACCGGGTCGGGCTGAGCACCCTGGCATTCGCTGAAGTCGGCCAACATCCTGCGATGCGCAGCCCGCCGTGCGGACGCCATCGCCCACGTGTTCCAGGAGGAAGTGAAGATGTCGCTCTCACAGAAGACCAGTGAAATCGTGCAGAAGGCGCTCGACGACAAGGGGTTCGCCGACCAGTTGCGTACCCAGGGCCTGCAGGCCATCCATGCCGGCGCGGGCAGCACCGAATGGAAAACCTACTTCGCCCAGTTCGCCTCTTCGCCGGAGGAACTGCAGGCGCTGTCCGGCGGCGGTGCATCGGTGGCGGCCTGTACCTGCCACAGCCGCACGGTAACCACCACCAGCACACCGCTGTGCACCACCACCACCACCACGACCAGCAGTTGACCAGCACCGTCGCGCTGGCGACGGAACGGGTGCGCCGGTAGCCGGCAGGGGCCGGCGCACTCCCCTGGACCCGTTTTCCATGGAGGCATGCCGTGCAGGATCTCGATACCGTAGCTCCACAGGCGCCCGCCGCAGGCCGCCACGAACAGGATTGGCGTGCGCTGGTGGACCAGTACCTGCCGGTCGTGCCAGGCAAGAGTGGCTGGCGCTACTGCCCGCCGCAGGTCGCCCATCCCGCGCAGGGCTGGAAGTTGCACATCTCGGCCACACTGCCCAACGCAATCGACGTGTTCCGACGCTGCGCGCCCTTGCTGGCCGCACGCGGCGTTGCATTCAAATCGGTCAAGACACTGAACATTCTGGGGCGGCTCAACAGCGCCATCCCGTTCGGCTTCAGCCAGATCGGCAAGTTCATTACCGTGTATCCGCGCGATGCCGCGCAGGCCGTCGAACTGGCCGAGTTGCTCGACCAGGCCACGCAGGGACTGGGCGCGCCTGCCGTACCGTTCGATCGTCAGTTGCGGCCGGGCAGTGCGGTGTTCTTCCGCTACGGCGCGTTCGGCCACGAGGAAGTGGAAACCGACGATGGCACCCGGGTCAGCGCCGTGCGCATGCCCAGCGGCGAACTGGTCCCGGACCTGCGCGAGCCCGGCAAGGCGGTGCCCGATTGGATCGAGTGCCCGTTCCACACACCCGTCGAGACGGCATCGCTACCCACGCCGCTGCAGACCCGCTTCCTCTGCTACGAAGCATTCATGCAGCGCGGCAAGGGCGGCGTCTACCGGGCGGTGGACATCCACTGCTCGCCGGCGCGGCTGTGCGTGGTGAAGGAAGGTCGCCGCCATGGCGAAACCAACTGGCATGGCCTGGACGGCCGAAGCTTCGTCGAGCGCGAAGAGGCGTTCCTGCGTGCGATGGACGGGCTGCCGTTCGCCCCACCCGCGGTGATCGACGCGTTCTGCATCGGCGAGCACCGCTATCTGGTGATGGAGCACATCGACGGTGAGCCACTGCTGCAGGCCTGCGCCGATCCGCAGAAGAAGATCCCGCTGGCCGACGCACTGGCCTATGCCGCCGGGGTGGCGCGGCTGGTGGCAGAACTGCATGCGGCCGGATGGGTGTGGCGTGACCTGAAGCCGGCCAACCTGCTGGTGGATCGCAGTGGCCGCCTGCGCCCGGTCGACTTCGAAGGCGCGTTGCGTGCCGATGAAACCAGTGACACCCCATGGGGTACCCCCAGCTACATGCCGCCGGAGGCCAAGCGTGGCGCGTTCGCAGGCACCCACCAGCGCGAAGATCTTTACGGACTCGGCGCAACCATCCACCAACTGTTGACCTCCTGGCTGATGCATCGCGATGAGGCCGATCCTGCCGCCCAGGCAAGCGTGGAGCAGCGCCCCACGCTGGGTCGCCTGCGCAAGGGCGTGCCCGCGCACGTGCGCACACTGGTCGCGCAGTTGATGGATGCGGACCCCGCGCGGCGCCCGATGGCGGCAGTCGTGGCGGCGGACCTGTCGCGCTATGCGGTGCCGGCGCTGCCCGTGCCCGTGCCGGCTGCGCGCGATTCGGCGATGGTGCGGCGCGTGCGCGAAAAGATGTGGAAGGACGTGCAGGAAATGCTGCTGGACGAGCCGGTGTTGATGGAGGCGTGAGCGGCGTGGTTGCCGGCCAGACCGGTGGGTGGCACGGGCAGCGAACGAAGGACGGCTACGGCCGTCCTTCGCATTCCGGTCGCCTTAGCCGGGAGCGCTGAGTCACGGTGGCGTAGGAATTTGTGGAATGTGCGCGTATTGCACGCGCTGTCGCATAACGACACCGACGTTCCGATTTTTAGGACTGGTTGAATGGGTAAATCACGCCTCGCTGACTAACCTGACTGGGCTGCCACACCCCACGCGGTGTTGCGGTGCTTTCCGCCGAAAGCTTCCTTTCGAAGAAAAAAGAGAGAGACCCCATGTCAACCATCTTCAAGAAGGCCGCGCTCGCTGCAGCGCTGGTCACCGTTTCGCTGTCCGCGAACGCCGCCGAATCCCACATCAAGGTCTACACCAATGTCGACCTGTCGCTGGCGCTGCTGAAGGCCGATGGCAGCCCGCTGCCGGACCTGATGGAGATGACCCATATCCCGGGTGATGGCCTGCGCGGCATCACCGAGCGCGTGCGTGTCTTCACCAACGACGAGAGCAAGGACATCGAAGTCAACGTGATGCACGACCCTGTGTTGGTGCTGCAGAGTGGTACCGGCCCGTCCGTGCCGCTGACGGTCAGTCTCAACAAGACGCCGCTGACCGTGGCGCCGAAGGACTTCCTGGCCTCGGAGATCTTCGACGGCGCATTGCCCGGCGCCTCGTTCATCATGGACCTGGATATCAACCAGACCAGCAAGGCCCCGCTGACCGTCGCCGGTGCCTATGAAGGCATCGTCAGCATCGCCATGAAGCAGAAGACCGCTTCGCCGTAATACCCCGTGCCGGCCCGGTCACGGGCCGGCCGCTTCAGGCACTACTCCCATGAACGTTCCTGCACCCGCCGTCACCCGGCTGGCGGTCGCGCTTGCCTTGTCGTTGGCCACGCCGCTGGTCGCGGCACGCGGCGTTCCCCCCGGCTTTGAAGACCTGGTCCAGGGCCAGGTCGAACAACTGGACGTGCGCCTGTTCGGCCGTTCGGCCGGGCTGTCGCCGGTGCGCGTCACCCTGGAACACGTGCAGTTGGAAGACCCCGCGCGCGTGCTGCAGGCGCTGGACCTTTCCGCCGAGGCGCAGGCCGCGTTGCTGCCCGCGCTGTCGCAGCCATTGCCACGCAACAGCCATCTTGCCTGCCGCTATGGCGGTGGCAGTGCCGGCTGCGGCTATCTCGATCCCCCCGAGGACCCTCATTCCGTGCGTGCCCTGTACGACGAAGGCGAAGGCGCGGTGCGCCTGTTCGTCGCCCGCCAGTGGATCGCGGCCGAGCCGGCTGCCGACCGCTTCCATCAGGTCAGCAGCAATGCCGAGAACGCATTCCTGCACCAGCAGACCCTCAATTTCAGCGGTGGCCGCGGCTACCAGGCGCTGACCGCCCAAGGCGCAGGCGCGCTGGGCGTGTTGCAGCGCGGCCACATCGCCGTGGACTGGAACTTCAACAGCCAGCAGTACCGTGGTGGCCGCCGCCGCGATGATTTCCAGTTCGACAACGCCTACTACCGCCATGACCTGGGCCAGCAGCATTACCTGCAGGCCGGGCGCATGGACCGCCGCAACCTGTCCAGCCCGCAGGGCGGCACCTTCAGTTTCAGCATGCTGCCGATGGACCGCTTTGCCGGCCTGCGCGTAGGCACCACCCAGGCCTACGTGGATGCCGATGCCGCGGTACAGGCGCTGCCCCTCACCGTGCTGCTGGCGCGCGATGCACGGGTGGACGCCTTCGATGGCGAGCGCCTGCTGCAGACCTTCTACCTGCAGGCCGGCATCAACCAGCTCGATACCCGCCGGTTCCCGTTCGGCAACTACACCGTCACGCTGCGCATCTATGAAGACGGTTCGCTTGTGCGCAGCGAGGACGCGCCGTTCGACAAGGGCGGCGACTGGGCCAACAGCAGCGTGCAGTGGTTCCTGCAGGGCGGCCGTCGCAACGAGCGCCGCAGCGATCGCTTCGACGGCGAAATGGCCGCCATGGCCGGGCTGCGCCTGCCACTGGGGCGCGCCACGGCGGTCACCGCCGGTGTCGCCGACCTCGGTGGCTTCAGCTATGGCGAACTGCGTGTGGACCTCCGCCACGCGTTCGCCACCCAGGATATCCGCGCCACCTTCAGCGGCCTGCAGGGCAGCGATGGCAGCAGCGGTCAGCAGCATCAGCTGTCCTACCGCCGCCGCGCATCCTGGAACCTGTATCAGCAGCGCGTACGCGGCAAGGCGTGCGTGTTCGAGGACGATGCGCGCGACCGCCTGGGCTGCGCCGATTCGCTCAGTGCGTCGATGGCGATGCCGGTTGCCGGGGGCAGTGCCTACGTGGCCTATACCCGACGGCAGACCTGGAGCCGCGGCACGCTGCTGCCGGGTGACATCGACGATCCGATGGCCGGGCTGGACCCGCTGCTGCCGCCTTGGCAGCAGCGCTACACGCGTGAACCGCAGCTCAGCCGCACCTGGCAGGCCAGCTACAGCCGCGTGCAACGCTGGCAGGCGTTCAGTGTGTCCACCCGTATCGGCCTCTGGCAGCAGGACACGCGCAGCAGCCTGCGCGACGGCCGCGACCGCGGCGTCTACCTCAACCTGAGTCTGACCCGCCTGCAGCGCGGCGACCGCGGCAGCGCGCAACGCCGCTATGGGGTTGATGTCCGCCAGCCGCAGCACGAACGGCCGGACATCAACCACAGTGCTGGCCAGACCGTGCGCCAGGAAGCGGACACGCAGTACCGCGAGGCGTCGCTGGACCTGCGTGGCAACAACAACGACCGCTACAGCGCAGCGCTCAGCGCACAGGTGCAGAACAGCGTCGGCCATACCGGCATGACCCTGGCCCACTACCAGCAGCGCGACGGCAGCGAGATGGCCTACAGCGCCACGCACAGCTCCGGGTTGGCATTGGGACGCCGTGGCTTCTACTGGGGTGGCGGCGTAGGCGCAGACGCCGGCCTGGCGGTGCAGGTGGACGATACTGACGACCTGGAACTGACCGGCGTGGCCGCCGAGCTGCAGGTGGGCGGGTTGCGCCGGCAGCGCCTGGCGCTGGGCGAGCGCCGCCTGCTGCCGCTGCCGGCCTACCAGACCCACCGTGCCGAAGTGCAGGATGCCAGCGCGCTGACCAGCGACGCCGCCATCCGGGTGACTGGCGTGGGCGGTGCACGGCCGCTGTTCCTGTCGCCCGGACGGTTGGTGCAGATGCCGGTGCCGATCGAGGTGACCTACACCTTCATCGGCAACGCCCGCGACATTGCCGGCGCCCCGCTGCGCGGTGCGCGCATCCTCAACGCACCGGTGCCCGGTACCGGCGCCAACGGCGGCTTCGTTGCCGACTTCCCGCGCCGCGAACGCACCCTGTACCTGCTGCAGGACGACCGCCTGCTGCACTGCCCGCTGCAGGTGCGCGAGCGCCGCAACGTGGTGATGCTGGTGGGGCAGGTCGAGTGCACGCCATTGAACGTGGCCCAGTTGCCGGCCGACATCCGCCAGCAGGCCCGGGTCACCCGCCTGCTGCAGGAACAGGCGCTGATCGCCGCCGTGCCGCAGACCGCGGCCGCTGGAGGTACGCCATGAACCGGCGTGGTATGTGGGGCGTGGCGCTGGCGTTGCTGGCGGTGATTCCGAATGCATGGGGGCAGCGACCGCCGGACAAGGATCCTCCAGGCGGAACGATCGTCGAGGATATTTCCAATAGCTGGGACCGATCGTCCATTCCGGCGGAGGTGGTACTCATTCCGGCCAGAACACTGCTCGCCTACAGCACTGATCCATCGCTGGGTTACGGGGAATTGCACTTTACGTGCCAGTCTGCAGTCGACCCTGCGGTAGGGAGGTGTCCGACAGCCGATACAGCAGAGAACGGAGCGGGGAAAAGCTCCGTCTCTCTTCGCTTCATTGAGCAAAGAAGCGGCATGGCGACGCAGATCAACGTGGTTGGCTGGCTCGAGCGCGCCGAATCTGGCCGTGCATGTCAAAACTACTGGCAGCCACATCAGCGCCCACTGTGGACCAGTTTCGCGGCTCCATGCGCCACTCCTGCCAGCGGAACTGCCGCCACTTTGCTTCTTGAAGAAGCTGAGCTTCGAAGGCTGGTGGCTGGGAGATGGTCAGCAGAACTAAGGCTTGCCCTGAGGGATTCATCGAGCGGCTCAATTGCAGAGTACGAGTTTCGATTCGACTTCACCATCACGGATCGAAACGCCGTTTCGATCTACTTCCCCGCGTTTGAAAACGTCTCTCCGCTGGTCCGGCTCAACGCCGACTATGACCCCATCGGGCATACGGTGGGGGGACGCACGGTGCTGGATATGTGCCTCTACGACGGCCTCGGCTCACAGGCGGAGTACCTGGGCGTAACCGTGCGCGATCGTGGCGGACATCCACCCGGTCCCAGCGGCTATTCGCTCTGGCACACCGATGGCGGCACCGACGACACGCGTCGCCTGGACTACGCCGTCAGCCTGGCCCACAGCGGCGCGACCGTGCCCATGCCCAATGGCGTGGAGCAGCACCTGTATGGCATCGACACCGCCCAGCTGCGACTGGTGATGCTGCCTGGCATGCGCCAGCCGGTGTTCTGCGTGCCCACGCCGATCACCTTCGACATTCCCCGCGTACCCATCTCCACCCAGCAGGCCGGTACCTACTTCGGCGAGCTGCAGGTGGAACTGCGTGTACCCACCACCACCCCCTGACCCGCCAGGAATTCGCATGAAACGAGTCACCGCCTGCCTGATTCTCCTGACGCTGCTACTGGCGCTGCCTGCGCAGGCCAACCTCACCGTGCACCCGATGCGGGCGTCGGTGGATGGCAAGCGCAGCACCCAGATCCGCATCTACTCGCAATCCACCCAGCCGCAGTACATCCAGGCCTCATTGCGACGGATCGTGGATCCCGCCAGCGACCAGGAGCACGAGGTGGAGATCGAGCCGGGCGAGGCGGCCATCGCCATTACGCCCGGGAAGTTTGCACTGGCGGGCGGCGGCAATCGCCTGATCCGGCTGATTCCGCTGCAACCGGTGGAAGCAGAAACGGCCTATCGCGTGTATTTCGAAGGCGTGCGTGGGCCGGACGAAACCAGTGCAGCGGGCGACACGGGCGCGCAGGCCAGTATCGGCGTGAACCTGGTATGGGGTGCCCTGGTCAACGTGTTGCCGGCCGAGGGCACCGTGCGGCCGCGGGTGCAGGGCGATGCGCTGCACAACGACGGCACGCTGCGCCTGGGCATCACCAGCATCGCCGATTGCGAGGGCAGTCGCTGCACCGCGCACGACGTATCGCAGAGCCTGTACCCCGGCGCCTCGCTATCGCTGCCGTTCGTCGTTGCACCTGGGCACACCGTGCAGCTGCGCTATCGGCTCACCCGTGACGGCTATCGCGAGCACGTCACCACCCTCACCCCCTGAACAACCCGTCCCTGCTACGCGCAATGGCCGGGCCGACCCAATCGTTATCAAGGAGAATACGATGAACAAAGTCTACCGACGTCTATGGTCCACCGCGCGGCAATGCTGGGTGGTGGCCAGCGAACTGAGTGCCGCCAGAGGCAAGTCCAGCCAGGTGGTGCGGGCGGGGGCGCTGTCCTTGGCCCTGACACTTTCGTCTGCGGGTGCATGGGCGGCGGAGGGCGAGAGTGAGAGCACGCCGGAGGAGGCGCAGGAAAACCGTGTCCTGCAGGATTGGGCCCTGCACGCAGCCTTTGGCGGTCGTAGTGCAACCAATGATGCAGCCGCTGGGTCCTTCGCCGGCGTGTTGGCCGATGCCGTCGTCCGACAAGTGGCACTGACCACCGACAGCGGTTACCGCGACTCCACTGTCAGTGGCAACCACCTGGTGGTACTGGGCTCGCGGTCCACGCTCTCCGGCAGCCAATCGGTGGCGTACGGCAACCTGATTTCAAGCCGGGGCACCAACAACACCGCCATCGGCTACAACGTCCAGATCACCAACGGCGACCACGCAACCGGTGTGGGGGCAAACGCGGTCGCCAATGGTATCGGTACCACCGCGCTGGGCAACCACGCCAAGGCATACACGCAGAACTCCATCGCTGTCGGTAGCGGCGCTGCCACCGACAGCGGTGCGGGCATCTCCAAGATCGCCATTGGCGGGGACGCCCTGGCCGGTACGGGTGGCTGGACCGGCGCGATCGCCCTGGGGGGCAGGTCGCGTGCGCAGTACGACGGCATCGCCCTCGGCTATGAGGCGAGCACCAGTGCACACGGCACCGTGGCACTGGGGCGTGGCTCGGTCGCGTCCGAAGCCAACACCGTCTCCGTTGGCAATGCAGGCACCAAGCGCCGGATCGTCAATGTGGCCGACGGCAACGTCAATGCCACCAGTACCGACGTGGTCAATGGCAGGCAGCTGAACGCAGTGAGGGCAGATGCCAGGAGCGCGCTCACCACCGCCAACACCGCAAAGACGACCGCCGACCGAGCGCTGGCCGCCTCCGGACTGGTCAGCCAGACATCTGCCAGCAGTGCCATCCGCGTTGGCGGAGAAAACACCGGCACCGTGCTGGATGTGCGCAACAGGTCCAACGCCAACCGCAAGATCAGCGGCGTGGCCGATGCAGCGCTGAGTACTACCAGCACCGAGGCCGTCACGGGCAAGCAGCTGCACGCCACCAACCAGACCATCAGCACCGTCACCGGTACCGCCAACGCCGCCAAGGCGGCCGCAGATGCCGCTGCCGCACGCATTGCCGCAGCCGCCCTGGCGCTGGGACAGTCTGCCCTGGCCGAGGGCAGTGGCGGTACCGCGAGCGCGGCACTGGGTTCTGCAGCGAAGGCGTACAACAGCAGTGGCGTAGCACTGGGCGCCGATGCGCGTGCCGGGGTGAACGACAAGGGCGAGAAGAGTACGGGCAATGGCGCGGTCGCCATCGGTGCGCTCAGTCGCAGTGGCAACGGTGCGGTAGCTACCGGCCTGCGTGCCAGCGCCATCGGTGACCGCGCGGTGGCGCTCGGCAGCGATGCCAATGCGGCCGCCCTCCACAGCACGGCGATGGGCTATAAAGCCAGCGCCAGCGCCAACCAGGCGACCGCTCTGGGCCGCGAGGCCTCGGCGTCCGGCTCATACTCCACGGCGCTGGGGAACCTGGCCAGCGCCCGCGCGGAGAGCGCTGTAGCCCTTGGCGACCGCGCAGTTGCCGCCCATGCCGGTAGCGTGGCACTGGGGAATGGCTCCCAGACCACCGAAGCGAACCAGATCTCGGTGGGCAGCAGCACGCTGAAGCGGAAAATCGTCAATCTGGCCGATGGTGCGCTGAGCACCAGCAGCACGGAGGCGGTGACCGGCAAGCAGCTCAATGCGACGAATGTGGAAGTGGCGTCGGTCCGCACCACCGCCACCAGCGCGCAGACGACGGCCAACGCTGCCAGGACGACGGCCGATAGCGCGCTGAGCAAAGCGGACGCGCTCGGTGGGTTGGTCAGCCAGGCATCGGCCACGGGCAACGTGCGCCTGGGCGGTGAGAACACCGGCACGGTACTGGACGTGCGCAACAAGGCCAATGCCAACCGTATTCTAAGCGGCGTGGCTGATGCCACGCTGAGCGCCACCAGCACCGAGGCGGTGACCGGCAAGCAGCTCAACGCCACGAACGTAGAGGTGGCTTCGGTCCGTAGTACCGCCACCGGCGCGCAGGCCACTGCCGATAGCGCCCTGGCCAAGGCGCGTGCCACGGGTAATCTGGTGGCCACGGCCGCCGAAGTGAGCGACGCGAACAAGGCAACGGCCACGGGAAATCTTGCCATGGCCATGGGTAGCCTCGCCAAGGCCAATGGCGTGGCGTCGGTTGCCTTGGGCAACAACGCCAATGCAGTGGGCACCAATGCGATCTCGGTGGGGAGTGCATCGGGCGCAACGGCGCAGTTCGCGGTTGCCTTGGGTGGAAACGCGAAGGCAACGCACGAGAACGCGGTCGCCCTCGGCGAGAAGTCGGTAACCAGCGGCACGAACCAGGTCTCCGTCGGTAACGCCAGCCTGAAGCGAAAACTGGTGAACGTGGCCGACGCGACCCTGAGCAGTACCAGCACCGATGCGGTGACGGGTAAACAGGTATTCGCCATCGATCAGAAGGTGACGGCGAATGGAAATCTGCTGTCCAGTCATGCGGCGCAGATATCGGGTCACGGCACGCGTATCGCCGACAACCGGCGGGACCTGGATGCCCTGCGTACCGAGTTTGACGATCTCGACCCCGACCTGGAAGGCGTGGTGCGGTATGCGGCCGACGGCTCCATTGATATGGACGGCGGCAAGGTGCGGGGTGTGGCAGCAGGTGATATAGGCTCGGCAACCAGCACTGATGCAGTGAATGGCGGGCAGCTGTTTGCAACAAATCAGCGGCTTGAGAGGATTGAGCAGGACAAGGCATTCATTGCCGTCGATTGGGATGAGGATAGCGCGGCCGCAAGGGCCGGTTGGCTGGGTGTCGCGATCGGCAGTGACGCCCATGCAGACGGGAGTGGAGCGACAGCAGTGGGTGCCTATTCCCAGGCAGAAGCTACGAACGCTGTGGCCATTGGCCGTGGGGCTCGCGTTCTGGCGGACGCGGACTATGGTTTTGCACTTGGCAGCGGGTCTGAGGTCGCGGCTTCGTATGGCGTTGCAGTGGGCTCAGCGGCTCAAGTGCTTGCCAGTGCGGAAGGGGCCGTTGCTATCGGCGCGACCTCGATTGCGCGAGACAGCTACACATTCTCTGTTGGGAACGATTCGCTTAAGCGGAGGATCGTTAACGTGGGCCGCGGCATCGAGGGGCATGATGTCGTCACTGTTTCACAGGTTGGCGAAGTGCTTGCGGCGCTGGGTGGCGGCGCTGGCATGGATGGTGCTGGGACGATTATTGCCCCTGGCTACAACATACAGGGCGAAACTTTCAATACGGTCGGCGATGCGCTTACCAGTCTGGATGGCGCAGTAGTCACCACAGGTGCCCGCGTCGATCGGGTAGAAAACCAACTACGTTCAATCTTCCAGGACGGCCCAAACATCCGCAGCGATGGCCTGGGCCAGCTCAACCTCGCCGGGCCCAACGGCATGGTGCTCGGCAACGTGGCCAACGGCCTGATCGCGCCGGGCAGCCGCGACGCGGTCAACGGCGGTCAGCTGCATGCCATGGAGCAGCGCCTGGACGGTCGCATCGATGGGCTGGAGCAACGCGTCGGTGCGCCGCCGGAGGGCCGCGCGCTGGCGTCGGCCAGTGCACCCACGCCGCCGGCCGCCACGGAGGGCGAGGGCTCTGCCGGCGCATCGGGTGATCCGGCGGCGGCTTCCGCAGACCGTGCCGGTGGCGGCATCGCCAGTGCTGACGGCGGCGGCACGCCTGCGCCGGCCGATGCCCCGGCGCCGACGCCTCAGGTCGATACGGCCGAGCTGGAAAAGATGCTGGCCCGCGCCAACGAGTACACCGATGGGGCGATCAGCAATTTCGAGCGCCGCCTGGACAAGATGGACAAGCGCTTCAACCGCATGGCGGCGATGAGCAGTGCGCAGACCGCGATGGCGATGAATACCGCCGGCCTGGCCACCTACAACCGCCTCGGTGCGGGCGTGGGCTATGCCGAAGGCGAGTCAGCCATGGCCGTGGGGTACCAGCGCGTGCTCAACGACAAGGGCTCGGCCACCTTCAGCCTCAACGGCGCGTTCACCAACAGCGGTGAGCAGAGCGTGGGCCTGGGCGTGGGTATCGGCTGGTGACCGACCCGGCAGGGCCTGCACCAGGCCCTGCCCTCCAAGGAGCAAGTGCAATGGATACCATTACCAACCAGATCGCCCTGCGCCTGGGCTATCTGAACATCGTGCAGGGCGTGATCAACCGGCTGGCCAACAGCGTCTCGGCCATGAAGGGCGCCAGCGTGGCCGTGATGGCCGCGATGCTGGCCTGCGCGTTGGGCCAGGGGGCCGCGCTGCACTGGGCGGTGCTGCTGCCGCCGGGAGTGCTGTTCATGGGCTTCCACGCCTATTTCCTGCAGTACGAACGCGCCTTCATTGCGCTGTACAACGATGCGGCGGACCGCGCATTGGACGACGTGGTGCCACTGCGCATCGATCTGCGCCGCCTGCGTGCCCTGCGCGACCCGCTGCTGGCGGTGCTGTGCCGGCCCACTGTGCTGGGATTTCACGTACTGCTGGTCGGCGGCTGCGTCGGCGCATTGCTGCTGGCCCAGGGTGCGCGCTGATGCTGCTGAAGCTCAACGTGGGCCAGGTTGCCCTTCACGACCTCGCCGTGAAAACGGCCGAGGTGGACGCCTACGAGCAGCGCTGGAGCGAGACGTTGCAGCGCGTATCGGCCTACCTGAGTGACAGCAGCAGCGTGCTGGAGCCCGATGCACTGCAGCCGCTGTCAACGCTGCCCGCTGTTGATGTTTACCTGTCCCATGCCGTGGGCAACCCGGCACGGGTCGTGCAGTTGGCTGTCGCGCTGGAGGCGACCGGTCTGAGCGTATTCGTCGGCTCCAGCCTGTGGCAACGTGCCGAGGCACTGTCGCGCGACATGCAGCGCCCGTCGGGTGAACACGCCGACCTGCTGGATACGCCGTATGCCAGGCAGGGCCGCACCACCCGCGCGTCGACCAGCATCTGCACCGTGGTCGCTGCCGTGCAGCAGCGGCTCATCGAGAGCTGTGAGCTGTTCATCCATCTCGAGCACGCGCCGGTGCGGCTTGCCGACGTGGTGCACAACAGCCGCTGCGGCGGCTCGACGTGGGCGCTGTCCGAGCGCCTCTACGCCCGTCATGCCACGCGACGTGGCCGGCCGCCGCTGCGTCTGGAAGCAATGAAAGACCAGGGCGAAGCGGCGTCGAGGCCCTTGCTGGCGGCCCAGGGGGCGCACGTCATGGAGTGGGAACGCCTGCTGCGCGCGATTGTGGATACGACGGGATTCCCGTCACCGCCGGGCTGGCGCGATAACCCGGTATTTCTGGATCACCTGTACGGGAAGCTTCCGTTGAGCGCACCGGAGAGGACGCTGCTCGGCTGGTGACGCCGATGATGAAGATCGAGACCGGAATCAAGGAGCAGGAAACATGCTGTTGGATGTAAAGATCACCGGGTTTGATGCGCTCTCCCTGACCGCAGACCCGGCAGCCATTGCCGAATTCAAAGGACGCAACACATCGAAGTTGGACGATATCGCCACCTTCATGGCGGGCAAGGACAACCTGCTCGATGCGCAGAGCATCGCGGCGCAACTCTTTCCGGTGGGCAAGGCCGACGTCTTCCTGTCGCACGCCCATGCCAACCAGGATGCCGTGGTCAGTCTCGCGTTGGCGCTGGAAGCGGCGGGCCTGACCGTCTTCGTTGATTCCTGCGTGTGGGGCAATGTGTATGACCTGTTGCTGCGGGTGGACACTGCGCGCTCACGCATCGAGGGCAAGGAGCACCTGTTCCACTACCGGCATGCCACGCGCACGGCGGCCAATATGTACATGATCCTCAACGTGGCCCTGCACCGGATGATCGACAACGCCGAGCTGATGCTGTTTCTGGACACCGATGCCGTCCGTGTGGAGCAGTATCTGGAGGACAAGGCGTTCATCGGCTCGCCGTGGATCTTCTCGGAGCTGATGTTTGCCACGATGGTCGGTCGGCGCGCCCGGCCCGGCAAGAGCGTGGGCCTGGAGACCTTCACTGAGGCCCTGGCCAAGACCTTCGACAGCGCGCTGCCGCCGCTGGTGCGCTACGAACTCCCGCCCAGTTCGCACACGATGGAGGCGTCTGTGCTGATGCAGCTGGTGCGGGACGCGCAGCGCCATGCGGGTCGGTTGGAGTTGATCGGGCAGCAACCGGAACCAGACGTCTTCCTCGAGCCGTTTTACACACGGCTCCCTGTCACTGCGATGGAACGAAAGCTACTGGGTTGGCCGCCGCTGGCGGCGACTCAACCGGCCAGATAGCCCTCAATCTCCGCCTCGGCCAACACTTGGCGAAGCTGCGCCACCGACGCACGCCGCATCGGCTTCTCGTCGATCGCCGACAGCGGCGGCTGGCGCAGGGCGTCGTAGGGCAGTACCGCGATGTCGAAGGTCAGGTCTTCGGCGCTGAACACCCATACCGGTACGTCCAGCACACGCTCGCGGTCCAGCCGCAGGCGGCGTGTGCGCAGTTCGGCGGGGATGCCGTGTTCGTCGAAGTGGCGCTGCACGGCATCGGCGTCGTCGCTGTGGACCTGCAGTTGCACCGGGCTGTTGGCGTCGGCGGTGCCCTCGAGCACCGGCCCGCACAGGCGCGGCGCAAACCGGTCCAGGAACTCCATCGCACGCAATGCCGCCTCGCGACGCTGGCGCAGCTGGCTGCCGTGGTCGGGCCCGGCAAACAGGCGCTGATACTCGCGCAGCGCGTCCTCGATCTCGGCGTTGCGGGGCAGGGAAGCATCATCGTGGATGTCCAGCCGGGCCGCTGCCTTGAGCTTGGCCTGGTGGTAGTCGCGGATGCCGCCCTCGGCCATCAACCGGGCCGCTTCATGGGCGAGCCGGTGGCGGCGCTCGCGGGTCTGGGTGGCTGCATGCTGACGGGCTCGATGCATGACCGTTACTCCTGTGCGACCTGCACGGCAATGTACACCGGCGATGTGCCAAGGCGGTAGAGCCACCCCATGGCGGGCTGCGCGTGATGCCGGATTCGGAGGCAGCCGCCCATGGGGTGGCTCTACCCGGGGACGGCGCGCAGGCGGAGGTGGAGCCGGCCATGCGCAGCCGGCAGACAAAAAAAGGCCGGGCAATGCCCGGCCTTCTGCGTCATCCTGCCGTCGACATCAGAAGATGTCGAACGCCGCGTCGTCGGCCTGCTGCACATGGGTGTCGAAGCTGAAGTCCTCGATCTTGTCCATGTCCTCCACCTTGACCCACTCGGTGGCGCCGTTGAGCGTGGCCTGGACCATGCCCGAGGGCGGGTCGTTCTTGGCGATCGGGGTGTCCTTCAGCGCGGCGCGCATGTAGTCGATCCAGATCGGCAGGGCGGCCTTGCCGCCGTACTCGCGGTAGCCCAGCGAGCGGAAGTCGTCGCGGCCTACCCACACGGTGGTGGCATAGGGCCCGCCGAAACCGGAGAACCAGGCGTCGCGGTGGTCGTTGGTCGAGCCGGTCTTGCCACCCACGTCCTCACGGCCGAGTACCTTCGCCGCCGTACCGGTGCCGCGCTGGACCACGTCACGCATCATCGAGACCAGCTGGTAGGCGGTGCGGGCGTCGATCGCACGCGGGGCCACCTTGGCATCCGGGTTGGCCGGCTTGGCCGGTTCGGCGGCCTGCTGCGGCTTGGCCGTCGCGGCGGTGGCCGGGGCGGCAGGGGCGCCGAAGTTGAAGCCGTCCACCACCTGGCTCACGGGCGCGCCGCCGCTGGTGCCGGCGCAGTCGCGGCAGGCCATCGCCGGGTTTTCCTTGAACACCACCACGCCATCACGGTCGGTCACCTGGTCGATCACCCAGGTGTCCACCCGCGAGCCGCCGTTGGCGAACACCGCGTAGCCGCGCGCCACCGACAACGGGGTCACCGACGCGGTACCCAGCGACATCGACAGGTTGGGCGGCAGCTCGGCCTCGGCAAAGCCGAATTCGCTGATGTACTTGCGCGCGTAATCCACGCCCATGCCGTCGAGCAGGCGGACCGAGACCAGGTTGCGCGACTGCACCAGCGCTTCACGCAGGCGCATCGGACCACGGAAACCGCCGCCATCGTTCTGCGGCGACCAGGTCTTGCCGCGGCGGTCGCGGAACACCACCGGCGCATCCAGCACGATCGAAGCCGGGTTGAAGCCCTTGTCGAACGCGGCCGCATAGATGAACGGCTTGAAGCTCGAGCCCGGCTGGCGGCGTGCCTGGGTGGCGCGGTTGAACTTGTTACCGGAGAAGCTGAAGCCGCCCACCAGGGCTTTCAGGGCGCCACTTTCAGCATCCAGCGAGACCAGCGCGGACTGACCGCGCGGGATCTGGTCGATCAGCCATTCGCCTTCCTTGTCGCCGGCGCGCACCCGTACCAGATCACCCCGGGTCAGCAGCTTGGCCGGGGCCTTGTTGACCCAGCGGCTGGCGGCGACGGGCAGCACCAGTTCGCTGCGATTGGCCAGCACCACGGTGGCGCTGCCATCGGCGGCAGTGGAGGCCACGATCGCCGGGAGCAGCCCGGACTGGGCCGGAATGCCGGCCAGCTTGGCCGCCAGCGCCTTGGCGTCGGCATCGGCCGGTACATCGAAGTGCTGCTCCACGCCATGCCAGCCATGGCGATGGTCATACACGCGCAGGCCATCGCGCACGGCGATGTTGGCCGCGGTCTGCAGCTCGGCGTTGATGGTGGTGGTGACGTGGTAGCCCTTGTTGACCACGTCCCCGCCGAAGCGGGCGATCATTTCCTGGCGGACCAGTTCGGCCACGTAGGGCGCTTCCACCTGCACCGGCGGCTCATGCGCGCTGGCGTGCATCGGCACCGCCTTGGCGGCATCGGCCTCGGCCTGGCTGATGAAGCCCAGGCTGGCCATGCGCTGCAGCACATAGAAGTCGCGGCGCTCGCGGGCCCGTTCGGGGTTGCTGATCGGGTTGCCCGACGACGGGAACTTGGGGATGCCGGCCAGCGAGGCCATTTCATCCAGGTCCAGTTCGCCCAGCTTCTTGCCGTAGTAGAACTCGGCCGCGGCCGCCACGCCGTAGGCGCGGTTGCCGAAGAAACTCTTGTTCAGGTACAGCTCGAAGATCTCGTCCTTGCTCAGCTCGGACTCGATTTTGCGCGCCAGCAGGATCTCGGCCAGCTTGCGGGTGTAGCTGTACTCGGAGCTCAGGAAGAACTGGCGGGCGACCTGCTGGGTGATGGTGGACCCACCCGGCACGCGCTTGTCGTTGGTGGTGGCCAGCAGCCAGACCGCGCGGCCGATGCCTTTGTAGTCCACCCCGCCATGCTCGTAGAAGCGGGCGTCCTCGGTGGCCAGGAAGGCCTGCTTGAGACGTTCCGGGACCTCCTTCATGGTGATCGGTACGCGCCGCGACTCGCCGAACACGGCCATCAGCTTGCCATCGCTGGCATACACGTACATGGGCTCCTGCATCTCGATGTCGCGCAGGGTCTGCACGTCCGGGAGCTTGGAGGAAATGGCGTAGTACAGGCCACCTGCGACGGCGGCGCCGATCAGGCCCAGGACCAGGATGGCGACCAGCAACCAGCGCAGCCAGCGGCGAAAGCGTGTCATCAGTGACAGATTCCGATTGCGAATTTCGTGGCCGCAGAGTATAGATTACGCAAGGGAACGGCTGGGGTTGTTCCCGGGGAGCGCAGATCGACGACCGTCTGGGGAGCCGTGAAACGTGCGGTAGTGCACGTTTCACTGCGTGATGGTTGCGGTTTGCAAAAAAAACGTTATTAATGCGCGGGCGCAGGTTATGCGTCCAAGTGCCCGTCGGCAGGGGAGAAACCGTGGGGCTTATCCCAAAAAGCCAGTCGCCGCTTATTGGCGTCGACATCAGCTCGACTGCAGTAAAGCTTTTGCAGCTTTCCCGCAGTGGCAATCGTTTCCGCGTGGAACATTACGCTGTGGAACCACTTCCGCCGAATGCGGTCGTGGAAAAGAACATCGTGGAAGTGGAGGCCGTGGGTGAGGCTATCCGCCGCGCCGTGAACCGTTCCGGTACGAAGGCCCGGCACGCTGCCGCAGCCGTCGCCGGCTCGGCGGTGATCACCAAGCTGATCCCGATGCCCGCCGACCTGGACGAGAACGACATGGAAGCCCAGGTCGAGCTCGAAGCGGTCAACTACATCCCGTACCCGATCGAGGAAGTGAACCTCGATTTCGAAGTGCTGGGCGCCATTCCCAACAACCCTGAGATGGTCCAGGTGCTGTTGGCGGCGTCGCGGTCGGAGAACGTGGAGCTGCGCCAATCGGCGCTGGAGCTCGGCGGGCTGACCGCCCGGGTCATGGACGTGGAGGCCTTCGCGGTCGAGAACGCCTTTGCCCTGGTCGCCAGCGAACTGCCGATCGCCAGTGATGGCGTGGTTGCCCTGGTCGACATCGGCGCCACCATGACCACCCTGAACGTCCTGCGTGGCGGGCGGAGCCTGTACAGCCGCGAACAGGTGTTCGGTGGCAAGCAGCTGACCGACGAAGTGATGCGCCGCTACGGCCTCACCTACGAGGAAGCCGGCCTGGCCAAGCGCCAGGGCGGGCTGCCGGAAAGCTACGAGATGGAAGTGCTGGAGCCGTTCAAGGAAGCCACGGTCCAGCAGATCAGCCGCCTGCTGCAGTTCTTCTATGCCGGTAGTGAATTCAACCGCGTGGACCACATCGTGCTGGCCGGCGGGTGCGCGGCGCTGGCCGGCCTGCCGGAGATGGTGGAAGAACAGCTGGGCGTGGCCACCGTGGTGGCCAACCCACTGGCACAGATGACCCTGGGTCCCAAGGTACAGGCGCATGCCCTGGCCCAGGATGCCCCGGCGCTGATGATTGCCACCGGTCTGGCGCTGAGGAGCTTTGACTGATGGCAAGAATCAATCTATTGCCGTGGCGCGCCGAGCGGCGCAAGCAACGCCAGCGTGACTTCTACGGCATGCTCGGCTTCGCGGCCATCGGCGGCCTGCTGCTGTCGTTGATGATCTGGTTCTACTACGACCGTCAGGTCAGCGGGCAGGGCGAACGCAATGCCTTCCTGCAGGCCGAGATCGACAAGGTCAAGGAACAGAACAAGGAGATCGACCGCCTGGATCGCCAGAAGGAACGCCTGCTGGCGCGCAAGAAGGTGATCGAGGAACTGCAGGCCAAGCGGTCGCAGATGGTCCATCTGTTCGACGCGCTGGTACGCACCATTCCGGACGGCGTAGTGCTGACCGCGCTCAAGCAGGAGGGGGACATCCTCACCCTGCAGGGGCGCACCCAGTCCAACGCCCGGGTCAGCGCCTACATGCGCAACCTGGAAAGCTCGGGCTGGATGAGCAAGCCGGAACTGTCGGTGATCGAGGCCAAGAAGCCTGAAGCCGGCAAGGATGGCTCCGGTCCGGTGACGGACATCAGCGCACTGCCGTACATGTTCGAGGTCAAGGTGACCCTGCCTGCGCAGAGTGAACCGGTGGGTGGCGTAGGCCCCGATGGCAGCGTGGTGGTGCCGGCCGATGCCGCCGCCATCCCGGCCGATCCGGCGGCAGTACCGGCACCGGCGGTCGCCCCGCTGTCGCCGGGCGCGACGCCTGCGTCGACCCCGCCGACTGCTGCACCTGCCCCGGCCGCCGAACCGTCCAAGCCGTCGGGCAGCCGCATCGCCCCGCCCGCAGCACCCGCACAGCCGGCAGCGTCCAGTACGCCGCAGAAGGGGGGCGCATGAGCCAGAAAATGAACCTCAAAGAGCTGGACTTCAACAACATCGGCAACTGGCCACAGCAGGCCAAAGTGGTGTTCTGCGTGCTGCTGTCGCTGCTGATCGTGTTCCTGGCCTGGTTTGCCTTGATCAGCGGCAAGCGTGAAGAGCTGGCATCGCTGGAAAGCACCGAAACCAGCCTGCGTGCCGAGTTCGAGAAGGAACAGGGCCGCGCGGTGAACCTGGCGCCGCTCAAGCAGCAGCTGGCCCAGATGGAGCAGGTGCTGCAGCAGATGCTGCGCCAGCTGCCCAGCAAGACCGAAATGCCGGACCTGATCATCGACATCTCGCAGACCGCGTTGTCCAGCGGCCTGGTCAATGAACTGTTCCAGCCCGGTGCCGAGCAGCCCAAGGAGTTCTACGCCGAAAAGCCGATCGCCCTGCGCATGGTGGGCAGCTACCACCAGTTCGGTGCCTTCGTCAGCGGCGTGGCCTCGCTGCCGCGCGTGGTCATCCTGACCATGCACGACATCAACCTGAAGCCCAAGGATCCCAAGACCGGCATCACCGCGCGCAGCGGTGCGCTGGAGCTGTCCGGGACGGTCAAGACCTACCGCTACCTGGACGAGCTGGAAATGGAAGCGCAGGAAAAAGCCGCCGCCGCCAATGACAAGACCGCAAAGTCCGGAGGCAAGCAATGAGCCTGGGGATGACCGCACGGGTGTGTGGGCTGCTGGTGCTGGCGTTGCTGGCCGGTTGCGCGCGCGGGGTGAGCAGCACCCCGGGCGACGCACCGAACCTGGCCAAGTGGGTGGACGACGTGCGTGCACGCCCGGCGCCGCCGCTTGAGCCGCTGCCGGTGATGCAGCAGTTCGAGACGTTTGAATACTCCGCGCAGGGGATGCGCGATCCGTTCACCGATGCCTGGACCAATCCACAGGGCGGCTCGGGACTGCGTCCCGATCCGAACCGTCGCAAGGAGCCGCTGGAAGCCTTCCCGCTGGATGCCTTGGACATGGTCGGTTCGATCGGCAAGGGCGGCGGACTGGTCGCGCTGGTGATGGCGCCGGACAAGGTCACCTATCGGGTGCGTCCGGGCGTCTATCTGGGGCAGAGCGACGGCCGCGTGACCGGGGTCTTCGAAGACCGGATCGAACTGATTGAACTGGTGCCGGATGGCGCGGGCGGCTGGCTGGAACGGCCTGCATCGCTTGCGCTTGAAGATCAATGAATGATTACGGGGATAGCACGATGACCTTTTCCAATGCCATGCGGCAGCGTCCCAACCGGCGCCCGAAGCTGATCCACCTGTGCGCGCTGGGAGTCGCGCTCATGGTGGCCAATGGCACGCTGTTGGCGGCCACACCTGCCGCAGCAGCTCCGCAGCCTGCCGCCAGCGCCGCGCCGATCACCGCGCCGGCTTCGCTGTCGGTATCCAAGATCGATTTCAAGCGCAGTGAAGACGGCGCCGGGCGGTTGATCCTGCAGTTCGACGGCAAGGGCGCCAGCCCGGACCTGCGCACCCAGGGCAACAACGTGGTGATCGACGTCGGCAACGTGCGTCTGCCGGAGAACCTGCAGAAGTCGATCAACGTGACCGACTTCGCCACGCCGGTGCAGCGCATTGAACCCAAGCCCTACGGCGGCGGTACCCAGCTGGTGCTCAACACCAATACGGCGTTCGAATCGCTGGCCTACCAGACCGGCAACGAGTACGTGGTGGAGATCAGCCCGCGCAAGGCGGCCCCGGCCACTGGCGCGATCAATGCCACCACCGTGACCCAGGCAGCCAGCGCGATCGCCCAGCGCGGTTACAGCGGCAAGCCGGTCACCTTCAACTTCCAGGACGTGCCCGTGCGCACCGTGCTGCAGTTGATTGCCGAGGAGTCCAACCTGAACATCGTTGCCTCCGACAGCGTCGAAGGCAACGTCACCCTGCGCCTGGTCAACGTGCCGTGGGACCAGGCGCTGGACATCGTGCTGCGCGCCAAGGGTCTGGACAAGCGCCGTGATGGCGGCGTGGTGTGGGTTGCCCCGCAGCCGGAACTTGCCAAGTTCGAGCAGGACAAGGAAGACGCGCGGATCGCGATCGAGAACCGCGAAGACCTGGTCACCGATTACATCCAGATCAACTACCACAACGCCGCGCAGATCTTCAAAGCGCTGACCGAAGCCAAGGGGATCGGCGGCGGCGGCGGTAGCAGTGGCGGTGGTGGCAGTTCGCAGGAAGACAGCGGATTCCTGTCCTCGCGTGGTCGCATCGTCGCCGACGAGCGCACCAATACGCTGATGATCAGCGACATCCCGAAGAAGCTGGCGCGCATGCGCGAGCTGATCAACGTGATCGACCGCCCGGTTGACCAGGTGCTGATCGAAAGCCGCATCGTCATTGCTACCGACACGTTTGCGCGTGAGTTGGGCGCCAAGTTCGGCATCACCGGTAGTCGCGACAATGTGTTCTTCGGCGGCGGTCTGACCGACACCCATAACAACATCAACGATCAGGCGAAGGTCAACAACGACTACGCCAAGGCGCTGGCCGAGTGGGATGCAGGCGGCCGCACCGGGGCGATCCCGATCCGCGCGCCCAATACGATCAGTACCAACACGCTCAACTGGAACCTGCCGGTCGCTGCGGCCAGCAACCCCGGTTCGCTGGCGCTGTCGATCCTCAACGCGGGTTACCTGCTGGACGTCGAGCTGTCGGCGATGCAGCAGGAGTCGCGTGGCGAGGTGATCTCCAATCCGCGCGTGGTGACCACCAACCAGCGTGAAGCGATCATCAAGCAGGGTAAGGAAATCGGCTATGTCACCATCAGCGGTGGCGGTTCGGCCGGTGGCGCTGCCACGCCCAACGTGCAGTTCAAGGAAGTGGTGCTGGAGCTGAAGGTCACCCCGACCATCACCAACGACAACCGCGTGTTCCTGAACATGGCCGTCAAGAAGGATGAAGTGGAAGGCTACATCCGCCTTGCCGGCTACGGCGAAGTGCCGACCATCAACCGTCGCGAAGTCAACACCGCAGTACTGGTGGAAGACGGTCAGACCGTGGTGATCGGTGGCGTGTACGAGTTCACCGACCGCAACAGCGTCAACAAGGTGCCGTTCCTGGGCGACGTGCCGTTCCTGGGCAACCTGTTCAAGAAGCGGAGCCGCAACAAGGACAAGGCCGAACTGCTGGTCTTCGTCACCCCGAAGGTGCTGCGCGTGGCCAAGACCAACTGAGGTCGCGTCACCTGCTGCAACGAAAGGGCCGCCACGTGCGGCCCTTTCGCGTTCAGGCAATCTTGATGCCGATCCCCGGCGTGCCTGCCATCATGTGGATGGAACCTTCGCACGCCGCGCGGGTCACACGGACGCCATGAACCTGCCTCCCCCCATGCCAGACGCCTCGATCGATACCCCTGCTGCCGCCGAACTGGCCCACGACCGCCTCCACGACGGTTTCCGTGCCCTGCGCGATGCCCTGGCCGGCGAGATCGTCGGTCAGGCGGCGCTGGTCGATCGGCTGCTGACCGCCTTGCTGGCCGATGGCCACCTGCTCGTCGAGGGCGCTCCCGGGCTGGCCAAGACCACCGCCATCCGCGCGCTGGCCGCGCGCCTGGAGGCGGACTTCTCGCGCGTGCAGTTCACCCCGGACCTGTTGCCGGCCGATCTGACCGGCACCGAAATCTGGCGTCCGCAGGAGGGCCGCTTCGAATTCGTACCGGGGCCGATCTTCCACCCGATCCTGCTGGCGGACGAGATCAACCGGGCGCCGGCCAAGGTGCAATCGGCGCTGCTGGAGGCGATGGGTGAGCGCCAGGTCACCGTGGGCCGCCACACCTATGCGTTGCCGGCGCTGTTCCTGGTGATGGCCACGCAGAACCCGATCGAGCAGGAGGGCACCTTCCCGCTGCCCGAAGCGCAGCTGGACCGCTTCCTGATGCATGTGCGCATCGGCTACCCCGACTCCGATGCCGAGGCGGAGATCCTTCGCCTGGCGCGCGAGCGGGCCCGCGATGCCCTGGGCACGCCGCCGCCGGCCCCGGCGCGGATGCCGCTGCAGGATGTGTTCGATGCGCGCAAGGCGGTGCTGTCGCTGCACATGGCGCCGGCGCTGGAACGCTATCTGATCGAGATCGTGCTGGCCTCGCGCGACGCCGCCCGTTACGACCCGGCGCTGGCCCGCCGCATCGCCTGGGGGGCCAGCCCGCGTGGCTCCATCGCGCTGGAGCGCTGCGCGCGTGCACGGGCCTGGCTTGCCGGGCGCGACTTCGTGACGCCCGATGACGTGCGCAGCGTGGCCCCGGACGTGCTGCGCCACCGCGTACTGCCCAGCTACGAAGCCACCGCCGAAGGCTGGGACGGCGACCGCCTGGTAGCCGAACTGCTGGCCCGCGTACCGGCACCCTGATCCGGATGGCATCCAACCTGGACAGCGCGGCAGGCACGACCATCGGCGACGGCCTGCGCCCCAGCCTGGCAGAACTGGTCGCACTGCGCCGCAATGCGCACCGGCTGGCACCGGCCCGGCGTGGCCGGCTTGGCCATGCCGGCAGTGCGCCCGCACCGATGCGTGGGCGCGGCATGGAGTACGCCGAGTCGCGCGAGTACGTGGCGGGCGACGATGCCCGCCACATTGACTGGCGGGTTACCGCCCGCACCGGGCGCGCCCATACCAAGCTGTTCCAGGCCGAACGCGAGCGCCTGACCCTGCTGGTGGCCGACACCGACCCGGTGCTCTATTTCGGCACCCGGGTGCGCTTCAAGTCGGTGCAGGCCGCGCGCGTTGGCGCGATTGCCGCCTGGCTGGCGCAGCGCCAGGGCGACCGCCTGGGGGCACTGCGCGGCAGTGCGGTTGAAGCGCCGGTGCCGCCGGCCGGTGGCACCCGCGGCGTGCTGCGTGTGCTGGATGCCTTGACCCGTTGGTACGCACAGCCGCCCGCCGACGATGCCGGCCTGGACCGTGCACTGGAACATGCCGCCCGCCTGCTGCGGCCGGGCGCGCGCGTGGTGGTACTGGCCGACCCCGGCCAGGCCGCCGCCATCAGCATTGCCCGCTGGACCGCCCTGGCGATGCACCATGAAGTGGTGGTGATGCTGTTGGTCGACCCGTTGGAACTGGCCCCGCCCTCGGCGCCGTTGGCGTTCCTGTCGCAGGGCCGCCGCGTGACGCTCGACCTGGACCGGTCCGCGGTCCGGGAGCACTGGCGCGCACGCTTCGTGGCGCCGCTGGAGGCGCTGCAGAAGCAGCTGTCGTCGCGCCGCATCCAGGTGCATGTGGTGGCCACCGATGACGCCAGCGACTGCTGGTTGACCCCGATGCCCTCGGCGGTGGTGGCATGAGCGCGGCCAGCAGCCTGCCGCTGCGCGATGTGCACCTGCCACCGGCCCCGCCGTGGTGGCCGCCCGCACCGGGCTGGTGGCTGGTGCTGGTGGCGCTGCTGGCTGTCGTAGCGCTGCTGTGGGGGTGGCGGATACGTCGCCGTCGCCGCGAACAGCGCTGGATGCGATTGTTCGACGACGGCGTGGCGCTGGCCGCCACCCCGGTGGATGAAGTGGCCGCGATCGCCGCGCTGCTGCGCCGTGCCGCGCGTACCCATCAACCCGGTGCCGAGCTGCTGCAGGGCCAGGCCTGGCTAGAATTCCTCGATGAGCCCGGCAGCCGCGCCTTCTCCGAGGGCGATGGCCAGCTCCTGCTGGACGGCGGCTACCGCCCCCGCGTGGACGCCGAGGCCGCCACGCGGCTGCGGGTGCTGGCGCGTCGGCGTTTCCTGGGCCTGATGGTGGGGCGTCGCCGATGATCGCGATGCAGATACCCGAACACTGGGCTGCCTGGTTGCCCGGCTGGCTGGCGTGGTTGGACACGCTGGCCTGGCCGTGGATGCTGGCCGCGCTGCCGTTGCCGTTGCTGATGCACTGGTGGCCGCAGCGCGGCGCCACCGCTGCGGCCCTGCGCGTGCCGTATGCGGCGGCGCAGTTGCAGGCCTTGGGTGTGGCGGCGGGGGGGCGTTCGCTGGGGCTGGGGCGGCTGCTGTTGTGGCTGGCCTGGGCCTGCCTGTGCGTGGCCGCCGCGCGACCGCAACAGCTGGGTGAGGCGGTGACGCCACCGCAGCAGGGCCGGCAGATGATGCTGGCCGTCGATGTGTCCGGCAGCATGAGCGAGGCCGACATGCTGCTCGGCCACCAGGTGGTGGACCGTTTGACGGCCGCCAAAGCGGTCCTGGCCGATTTCCTCGACCGGCGTGCCGGCGACCGGGTGGGTCTGCTGATCTTCGGCGAACGCGCCTACACGTTGACCCCGTTGACCGGCGACCTGGCCAGCGTGCGCCTGCAACTGGGCGACAGCGTCGTCGGCCTGGCCGGGCGCGAGACCGCCATCGGCGATGCGATCGCCCTGGCGGTGAAACGCCTGCGCGAACAGCCGCAGGGGCAGCGGGTGCTGATTCTGCTGACCGACGGGGTGAGCAACGCCGGCGTGCTCGAACCGCTGCGCGCAGCAGAACTGGCCAAGGCCGAAGGTGTGCGCGTGTACACGGTGGCCTTCGGTGGCGACGGCGGCTTCAGCCTGTTCGGGGTGCAGATCGCGCCAGGCGAGGACCCCGTCGACGAAGCCACCCTGCAGAAAATAGCGTCGCTCACTGGCGGCCGCGCATTCCGTGCGCGCAACACCGACGAGCTGGCGGGCATCTATGCCGAACTGCAGCGGTTGGAGCCGGTGGCGTCGGCCGGGCCGGCGGTGCGGCCCCGCATCGAGCGGTATGCATGGCCTTTGGCGCTGTCGCTGCTGCTGGCCGGGCTGGCGTGGCTGTTGCCCAGGCGGTGGGCATGAACATCGACTGGAATGCCCTGCACCTCGTGCGCCCGAACGCGCTGTGGCTGCTGCTGGCGCTGCCGCTGATCGCCGCCCTCTGGTATTGGCGCCGCCGCCGCGGCAGCGCCTGGCACAGCGCCGTGGACGCGCACCTGCTGCGCCACCTGCTGGTGGCCGGCGGGCAGCGTGCCTGGGGTGGGCTGGTGGCGCTGCTGCTGGGGTGGACGGTCGCCGTGGTTGCGTTGGCCGGCCCCAGCTGGCGGCAGGTGGCACAGCCCTTGTGGCAAACGCCGGCACCGCTGGTGGTGGCGCTGGACCTGTCGTCGCGGATAACGGCCACCGACCTGCCGCCGTCGCGGCTGCTGCAGGCGCGGGCCAAGCTGGCCGCGCTGCTGCGCGAGCGCAAGGGCGGGGAGGTTGCCCTGCTGGTGTACGCCGACGATGCGTATACGGTGGCGCCCCTGACCGCCGATACCGCCAATGTGGCGCTGTATCTGGACGCGCTGGGGCCGGACGTGATGCCGCGCGATGGCCAACGCGCCGAGCGCGCGCTGGACGCGGCCGTACTGCTGTTGCAGCAGTCCGGCGCACGCGGCGGCGACATCCTGCTGCTCACCGATCGTGCCGATGCCGCTGCCAGCAGTGCGGCCACCGCGGCGCGGCGCCAGGGCGTGACGGTCTCCGTGCTTGGCGTGGGAACACCTACCGGCGCCGCCTACCGCAGTGGCGATGGGCAGATTGCCCAGGCCCATCTGGACGAGGCCTCGCTGCGCGCGGTGGCCAGTGCAGGTGGCGGCCAGTACGCGCGGATGGCCAGCGATGATGGCGATCTGCGCGCGTTGGGCGTGCTGACCCCGAAGACAAGCACGGACGATCGCCGCGACGGCACTGGGCTGGCCTGGCGCGATGAAGGGTTCTGGTTGCTGCCCCCGCTGATGCTGCTGGCGTTGTGGGCGTTCCGCCGACGCGGCCTGGCCGTGCTGCTGGTGGCGTGCCTGGCCGCGCCGCTGGCGTTGCCCACTTCTGCGCAGGGGGCCGAAGGCACCTGGTGGAAGCGTGGCGACCAGGTGGACCAGCAGGCACTGGGGGCGGGTGTGGAGGCCTACCGCCGGGGCGACTTCAAGGCCGCCCAAGCGCAGTTCGAGGGCATCGACAGCGACGCAGGCTGGTACAACCTGGGCAACGCGTTGGCCCGCCAAGGCCAGTACGACGCTGCGATCGACGCCTACGACAAGGCGCTGCGCAAAACCCCGGGCATGCCCGATGCGGTCGCCAACCGCGCGGCGGTGGACGCCGCACGCAAGCGCAAGCCGCCGTCGGCACCCCCGAAGGACGGCCAGGGCAAGCAGCCGCCCACCTCCCCGCCGTCGCAGGGCCAGGGCCAGGGCCAACCGGGCAAGGATGCCGGCCAGCCGCCGAAACAGCCCGGGCAGCAGAACCCCGGCCAGCCGCCGGGCACGCCGGCTCAGGGCAAGGACGCGCAGGACGCCGGCAACCCCGAGCCCAATCCCGCCGCGCAGGCCCAGGCCGATGCCGCCCAGCGCCAGCAGATGCAGCAGGCGCTGCAGCGGCAAGGCAAGGAGGACAAGGACACCCCGGCGCAGCGGCAGGCCGCGGAAACCCCGCAGCAGCGCGAGCAGCGCCAGGCCGTGGAAGCGTGGATGCGGCGGGTGCCGGATGATCCGGGCAGCCTGTTGCGCGCCAAGTTCCAACTCGAAAACGAACGCAGGAAACGGGAAGGACGATGAGCACCGATTCGACCACGCGACGCTGGATGCGCGGCTGCTGCTGGCTGCTTCTGGCGGCGAGCAGCTGGGCGCACGCGCAGACCCGTGCCTGGCTCGACCGCGAGCAGATCAGCGACGGCGACACGGTCACCCTCAACATCGAGAGTGATGCGGGTGGGACACCGGACTACACGCCCCTGCGTGCCGATTTCGAGCTCAGCGGTCAGACCAGCAGCCGCCAGATGCAATGGGGCACGGGCGGTACCAGCGCGCGCAATCTCTACGCGGTGGCGCTGTCGCCACGTCGCACTGGCACCCTGCAGATCCCTGCGTTGCAGGTGGGGGCCAACCGCACCGCACCGCTGCTGCTGCAGGTGGGCGCCAGCACTGCCGCGCCGGCGGCCGTTCCCGGTAACGCGGCGGTCTTCATGGAAACCGAGGTCGACGACCTGACGCCTTACGTCCAGCAGAGCGTGGGCGTGGTGGTGCGGCTGTACTACGCCTCGCAGCTGGTGTCGGGCGAACTGCTGCTGGACACCCCGGCCGGTGCGTCGATGCAGCGGGTGGGCGAAGACCGCAGCCTGGTCCGCGAGGTCAATGGCCGCCGCTACAACCTGGTGGAGCGGCGTTTCCTGCTGATTCCCGAACGCAGCGGCCCGCTGCAGCTGCCGGCCGCGCAGTTCAACGGACGGGCCGCCGGTGGCTTCTTCGATGACATGTTCGGGGGCGACGGACGGCTGCGTGCCACGGCGCCGGCGCGCACGCTGCAGGTGCAGCCGCAACCGGCCAACGCAGCGCAGCCGTGGCTGCCGCTGCACGACCTGCGCCTGCGGTACACCGCCGCGCCCACCCAGGCGCGTGCCGGGGAAGCGGCCACGGTAGTGGTGGAAGCTGTCGCCCAGGGCGCCACACGCGCGCAGTTCCCGGAACTGCCGGCGCTGGACGTCGGCCCCGACGCCCAGGTGTTCGCCGAGCCGGCCCAGTTCGACGAGACCTTCAACGGCAACACGCCCCAGCTCAAACTGACCCGGCGCTACTCGATCGTGCCGCGCACGCCGGGCACCCTGCGCGTGCCCGGGCCAAGCATGCCGTGGTGGGACGTGAAAGCCGGCGAGGCGCGGACAGCCAGCCTGCCGGCGCTGACCCTGCAGGTCGCCGCAGCGGGGGCGGGCAGTGCTGCCGCTGCGGTGCCGGTGGACACCCAATCGGCGCTTCCGGGCGAAGCGCCCCCGGCCTCCAACGCGCTGCCACTGGCAGCGCCGTCGGCGTCGGTGCGCCCCTGGGGCTGGATCGCGGCCGCCGCCGGCTTCGCGGTGCTCTGGCTGTTGACCCTGTGGTGGGGCTGGCGCCGGGTGCAGCGCGGGCAGGTCACCGTGGCCCCGCAGCCGGGCCCGCCCGGTTCGCCGCCGGTCGCGGTCTCGCGCGCGGAACTGCGACGCGCCCTGGAAAGCCAGGGGCTGGACGAAATCATCGCGCTGCTGGCCGGCATGGGCGGGGTAGTGGGCCTGGAGGCCCTGCTGGCGCGGCTGGCCGACCCGGTCCAGCGCGAGGCGTTGCTGGCGATGCAGCGGGTGCGCTGGTCCGGCCAGGGCGGCGACGTGGCCGCCGCACGCCAGGCGCTGCGCCGGGCCTTCCATGACGGACCGCACTGGCAGGCCGCCGCGGTGGCGGAAAACAATGGGCTGGCGCCTCTATATCCTTCGGGATCCTGATGTGCTGCCGGGCCTGCGCGCCCGGCTTTGCTAAGCTCGTTCAATTCTTTACAGGAAAGCTGCTACATGACTGAGGCCGCAACGACCCGCAAGAAACTGCCCTTGCACTGGAAAATGGGCATTGGCTTCGCGCTGGGCCTGGTGCTGGGCCTGATCGTGCATGCCGCCGGACCGGGCGTGCCCGGCCTGACCGAGTTCGCCAAGGGCGTGATGGCCTGGGTGACCACGCCGCTGTCGGGCCTGTTCCTCAACCTGATCTTCATGCTGATCGTGCCGCTGATCTTCTCGGCGCTGATCATGGGCGTGTCGGAGATGGGCGACATCCGCGCGCTCGGCCGCATCGGCTGGAAGACCCTGGCCTACACGGTGCTGCTGTCGGGCATCGCGGTGGGCATCGGGCTGGTGTTGGTCAACGTGCTCAAGCCCGGCGCCGGGGTGGACCCGCACGTTGCCGCGCAGATGCTCTCGGAGAACGCCGAGCGCAGCAAGGAAATCGTCGCCGGCATCCATGAAACCCCCAAGGGCATGGACATGCTGCTGTCGATCGTGCCCAGCAACGTGCTGCAGGCCGCATCGGACAATGGCGCGATCCTGTCGCTGATGTTCTTCGCGCTGATGTTCGGCATCGGCATGGTGCTCAGCGACGAGGAAAAGGTCGCCCCGTTGCGCCGGGCCGTGGAAGGCGTGTTCGAAGTGTCGATGACGCTGATCAACCTGGTCATCCGGCTGGCCCCGTACGCGGTGGCCTGCTTCATGTTCAACCTGGCCGCGCTGTTCGGCTTCGACCTGATCATCCGCCTGGGCGCCTACGTAGGCGTGGTGGTGCTGGCGCTGGGCCTGCACATGGTGGTGACCTACGGCACGGCCGTGTGGCTGTCCGGGCGTTCGCCGCTGTCGTTCTTCCGCGATACCCAGGAAGCGACGGTGATGGCCTTCTCCACCGCCTCCAGCAACGCCACCCTGCCGACCGCGCTGCGCGTGGCCGACCAGATGGGCCTGCCGCAGAAGGTGTCGCGCTTCGTGCTGACCGTGGGCGCCACCGCCAACCAGAACGGCACCGCGCTGTTCGAGGGCGTGACGGTGATCTTCCTGGCCCAGTTCTTCGGCGTGGACCTGAGCATCGGCCAGCAGATCATGGTGATGGCGGTCTGCATCCTGGGCGGCATCGGCACGGCCGGCGTGCCGTCCGGCTCGTTGCCGGTGGTGGCGATGATCTGTGCCATGGTCGGGGTCAACCCGCTGGGCATCGGCCTGATCCTGGGCGTGAACCACTTCCTGGACATGTGCCGCACCGCGCTGAACGTCACCGGCGACCTGGCCCTGACCACCCTGGTGGCCAAGGGCGAAACCGAGGACAGCCCGGTGCCGGTGCAGGTCACGCGCGACTGACCGCCCGGCGTGGCGCGGCCTGCCGCGCATTCGCCCGCAGAACGCCTCGGTTCCGTCAGGAATCGGGGCGTTTTTCTTTCCACGGACGACGGGACGGTGGCGAACAAGCGCGGCTTCGATCAGGTAGCACGCGCGAGTCCGGGGCCCTCTGCGGCCGGCAGGCACTTGGCGCAAATGTCCCCCGGCAGCGTGCGCTGCCTCCTCCTTTATTTTGCCCAAGTGCCTGCCGGCCGCAGAGGGGCTGGCTTGCGGCAGGCAAAGATCGGCGTGCCTCCGCCGGCACGTCGGCCCGGCGGATGTGGGCGGGTTGCGCGTCGCCGCCTTCATTGGGGAGCTGCCCAACAGGTGGGGCCTCTGGCACGACCATCGACATGCGCTCTTGCGCACCGCAAGCCATGCCCCTTGGCGGCCGGGAGACCCTTGGCAACGTAAAGGAGGAGGACGCCGCAGGCGGCCGGGGGACATTTGCACAAGGGTCACCCGGCCGCCAAGGGGCCCCGTACGCGCGCGCCACGCCCAAACGAGGTCAAGGCCCCACGTGAACAGCCCTGCACCCGCACACGGCGATTGTCATTCAGAAAGCCGACACCCGGCCTGACCCCGCCGGAGGTCTGTGGGACAATTGGCTGCCCGCAGCTCCGCGGGAGCCTCCCGACTCTCAGAACCATGACGCAGCCTACCCGCCGCCAGTTGGCCAATGCCATCCGCTTCCTTGCCGCTGATGCGGTCGAAACCGCCAAGTCCGGGCATCCCGGCATGCCGATGGGCATGGCCGATATCGCCGAGGTCCTCTGGAACGACTATCTCCGTCACAACCCCAACAACCCGAAGTGGTTCAACCGCGACCGCTTCGTGCTGTCCAATGGCCACGGCTCGATGCTGCAGTACGCGCTGCTGCACCTGAGCGGCTACGACCTGCCGATCGAACAGCTCAAGCAGTTCCGCCAGTTGGGCAGCAAGACCGCCGGCCATCCCGAGCACCATGAAACCCCCGGCGTGGAAACCACCACCGGGCCGCTCGGCCAGGGTCTGGCCAACGCCGTGGGCTTTGCGCTGGCAGAGAAGCTGCTGGCCCAGCGCTACAACCGCCCCGAGTACGAGATCGTCGACCACCGCACCTGGGTGTTCCTGGGCGATGGCTGCCTGATGGAAGGCATTTCCCACGAAGCCGCCTCGCTGGCCGGCACCTGGGGCCTGGGCAAGCTGGTCTGCTTCTGGGATGACAACCACATCTCCATCGACGGCAACACCGACGGCTGGTTCACCGACAACACCCCCGAGCGTTTCGAAGCCTATGGCTGGAACGTGGTGCGCGGCGTCGATGGCCACGACCCGGACAGCATCAAGGCGGCCATCGACGGCGCCCTGGCGCAGTTCGACAAGCCCACCCTGATCTGCTGCCGCACCACCATCGGCTTCGGTTCGCCGGGCAAGGCCGGCAAGGAGTCCAGCCACGGCGCGCCGCTGGGCAAGGACGAGCTGGAAGCCACCCGCAAGCAGCTGGGCTGGAATTACGGTCCGTTCGAGATCCCCGAAGAGATCTACGCCGGCTGGCGTGCCGGCGGTACCGGCACCCTGCGCCAGGCCGAGTGGGAACAGCAGTTCGACAAGTACGCCGCGCATTTCCCGGCCGAAGCCGAGGAACTGACCCGTCGCTCGCACGGCGAACTGCCGGCCGACTTCGTCGCCAAGGCCGATGCCTACATCGCCCAGGTACAGGCCGACGGCCAGACCATCGCCTCGCGCAAGGCCTCGCAGCTGGCCATCGAAGCGTTCGCGCCGCTGCTGCCGGAACTGGTGGGCGGGTCGGCCGATCTGGCCCATTCCAACCTGACCCTGTGGAAGGCCAGCAAGTCGGTCGCCACCGACGACCCGAACGCCAACTACGTGTATTACGGCGTGCGCGAGTTCGGCATGACCGCCATCGCCAATGGCCTGGCGCTGCACGGTGGCTTCATTCCGTTCGACGCCACCTTCCTGGTGTTCAGCGATTACGCCCGCAACGGCGTGCGCATGAGCGCGCTGATTCCGGCGCACGCCATCCACGTGTACACCCACGACTCGATTGGCCTGGGCGAAGACGGCCCGACCCACCAGCCGGTGGAACACCTGGCCTCGCTGCGCTACATCCCCAACAACGATGTGTGGCGCCCGTGCGATGCGGTCGAGTCGGCGGTCAGCTGGAAGTCGGCGATCACCCGCACCGACGGCCCGAGCTGCCTGGTGTTCAGCCGCCAGAACCTGCCGCACCAGCCGCGCAGCACCGAGCAGGTCGCCCAGATCGCGCGCGGTGGCTACGTGCTGGCCGACGCCGAAGGCGGCGTGCCGGACGTCATCCTGATCGGTACCGGTTCGGAAGTGGGTCTGGCCGTGGCCGCCAAGGCCGAGCTGGATGCCGCCGGGATCAAGACCCGCGTGGTGTCGATGCCGTCCACCGACGTGTTCGAGCGCCAGGACGCGGCCTACCGCGAGTCCGTGCTGCCCAACGCCGTGCGCAAGCGCGTGGCGGTGGAAGCGGGCGTCACCGGTTTCTGGCGCCAGTACGTGGGCCTGGACGGTGCGGTGATCGGTATCGACACCTTCGGTGCCTCGGCCCCGGCCGAAGCGCTGTACAAGCACTTCGGCATCACCACCGAACACGTGGTGGCGGCCGCCAAGGCACTCTGACGTACCGCGTTCGATGATGTCGATGTAATCCAGAAGGCCGGGCATTGCCCGGCCTTCTGCATTTGACCGGTAGTGCCGGCCTCTGGCCGGCAACCCTCAAAGGCGCGGGTTACAACCGCGCACGACGCTCAGGCCGCGGCGGTCCGCGCCAATGCCAACCGCACCAGCCTGGCTTCCAGCCGTTCGCCAAACGTCGCGGGCGCATCCAGCGCCATCCGCTGCAGGTACACCGCGTCGCCATCGCCGGCCGGCTGGCGCAGCGCGGCCCACACCGTGCGCAGCTTGCTGCCGCGCGTCTGCGTGTTCTGCTTCAGCCAGCCCAACGCCTTCACCAGGTGCTGTTCGACCTCGGTGAAGTCGCTGCCCAGTGGATAGTCCGGCAGCAGCCCCGACTGGCGGAACGGTGCCAGTGCGGCACTCACCGCGCCGGGGGTATTGCGCTGTTGCCAGTGCGATGGGGCCACGAATGCCGCGTCCAGCTTTTTGGTGGACTTGGCGGTCTGCAGCAGCGTGTCCTGGAAGGCTGCATCGGTGATCGCGGTCATGCCGGTCACGCAGTCCTCGTCGGTCAGGTTGCGCAGGTCGGCAATGCCGTACTCGTTGATGTAGATGTCGCGCAGGTGCCGCGGGATGGTGGTGTGCCCGTAGTTCCAGCGCACATTGGACTGCACCTGCCCCTTGTCCTCACGCACCGCGCGGAACATCAGCGCGCTGCGGGCCTCGGGCAACGCATGGGCCATCGCCACGAAGTTGTACTGGCCGCCCACGCCCGACACCACGCGCCCGTCTTCCAGCGCATCGGACGCGGCCGCACCCAGCGCGGTGGCGATCATGCAGGAGTTGAAGAAGCGGGCATGGCGGCGCTGCACGCGCTCCAAGGCCTCATTGCCCCCGTACAGCTGGTTGATCTCACTGATCCGGCGCATGCCGATCGCGCCGCGCTCGTCATCGGGCAGGTCGCGCAGCCACTGGTAGAACTCCGGCGAGCCCAGGTAGAACGCACCGTGCAGGTACTCACCTTCGGCCTCCAGCGTGGCGTGGTCGATGGTCAGGGTGCTGCCGTTCTCGATGCGCTGCATCAGCCCCAGATCGTCATGCACCTTGCGCCGGATCACGCCGGTCTGCACCAGCCGTCGGAAGCCCTCGTTGAGCATCTCGCTGCAGCCATACAGACCGATGTCGAACGGGGCCAGCCCGCCGCATTCGAGCACGGTGGGGTGGCTGGCCAGGCTCGGATCCAGCGCGTGCAGGATCTGCCGGTAGCGGGCGTTGTCGGTGTGCCGCAGCACCAGCGCGTGGCTGATGGCGTCGGCCAGCGTGCCGATGCCGATCTGCAGCGTGCCACCATCGCGGACCAGCGCGCTGGCATACAGGCCGATGGCGTAATCGGCGTCGCTGACCGGTTGCCGCGGCAGCCCGAACAGATCGGGGTAGGGCGGCGGCGGGGTGATCACCAGGTCGAAGAAGCTCACATCCACCGTGGCCGAGCCGCCGAGGTAGGGCAGCTGCGGGTCGATCTCGGCGATCATCAGCGGACGCGGCAGGCCGCGTGCGGCCATCGCATCGAGGGTGTCCTGGGTAATGTCGTTGTTGCACGACAGCGACAGCCGGCGGTCGTCCGGGCGCATCGCCACCTTCTGCACGATGGCGTGCGGCGCGCGCTGCGCCACCGCGTCGGCAGCGTGGGTGTAGTTGAGGCTGGTATAGCTGCGCTGCGCCTGCGAGGAGCCGAGCAGGGCACCGGACTGCATGTAGAACTCTTCCACCTGCACGTGCGCCGGCAGGCGGTCGCGGATCATCGCATCGGCATAGGCCAGGCGCGGGAAGTCGTCACCGAAATGGCGCTGCGCGAACGGCGCCATGAAGCGGGCTTCCAACCCGCCGGCGGCCGGCTTTGGCGGGTTCAACGACAGCGCGGTGTAGATCTGCAACGGCCGCGTCGGGTCGTTCTCGACCCGGGCATACAGCGCGTTGAGCAGTCGATGCGGTTTGCCCAGGGCCAGCGGCGCGCCGATGCGCAGCGGGCCGTCCACCCGCTGCAGCAACCAGTCGGTGGCCGCGTCGAGGTCGGTAAGGTGATCGGTCATCCAGCGCCATCCTGCAGAGTCATGCGGGCCATTACAGCATTTCCGGTTTGAACAGACGGCGACGCGAGACGTCTGCGCCGGACACCATGAACTGGCCATCGCCCCGGTAGTGCACGGTACGCGGCCGTTTCGGCACCCGCGCGACATGCGCCTTGACCACTTCCCAGATGAAAAGACCGTGCCGCTTCACCTGGCTGGCATCGTGCAGCAGGCATTCGACGCTGGCCGGGCACTGGGCCAGCAGCGGCGCGTCCACGTCGTGGGCGGGGGTGGTGTCCAGCCCGAAGCGTTCGAACTTGTCCACCTCGGCACCGCTGCAGTTGCCGATGCCCACCACGGTGTCGAGCAGGTCCACGGTGGGCAGGTTGATCACGCACTGGCGGCTGCGCCGGATCAGTTCAAAACTGTGGTTGCCGCTGGAAATCATCGTGCCCAGCAGCGATGGGGTGAACGCCAGAACCATGTGCCAGCCCAGCGTCATCACGTTGCGCTGGCCCTTCCACGCCGAACTGACCAGCACCACCGGACCGGGTTCCAGGAAGCGGCGTACCTCGTCCACCGGGTAGTCCAGCTTTCGGTAGCGTTTCATCGCAGGCTCCGCAGGCAATGACCCGATCCTCGCAGCGGCCGCATGAACCCATCGTCGAAGGGGTTGACACCCGATTCGATTACGGGCGTAATCGGTTCGTCGATTACGGATGTAAATGATGACCCAGATCAGCGAAGCCGAAGCGGTGGTGATGGACGTACTGTGGCGCAGCCACCCGCTGGGCGCCGATGAGGTGGTGGCCGCCCTGGCCGAGCGCGACTGGGCCGAGCCCACCATCAAGACCCTGCTCAACCGGCTGCTGACCAAGGGCGCGATCAGCGCCAGCCGTGACGGCCGCCGCTATCTGTACTCGCCGGTGCTGCAGCGCCAGGCCTGGGTGGCCGAGCAGAGCAGCGGCATGCTGGACAAGCTGTTCGACGGGCGCGTGGCACCCCTGGTGGCGCATTTCAGCCAGCGCGGGCAACTGAGCGCGCAGGACATTGCCGAACTGAAGCAGCTGATCCAGGCACTCGACCATGACTGATCTGATGACTCTCATGCTGCAGGCCAGCGTATGGCTGGCGGTGGCGGTGGTGGTGCTGGCGGGTGCGCGGCCGCTGTTGCTGCGCCTGGGCGGGGCGGCGCTGGCCTATCGCAGTTGGTGGCTGCTGCCGCTGGTGCTGGCGGCGTTGTGCCTGCCATTGCCGTCCGCGCCGATGGCCGATGCGCCGTCCATGCGCGTCATCGCAAGCGCCTTGCGCGGCCCGGTGGTGCCGACCGAAGCGGCGGTGTGGCCGGTGCTGCTGCTGGCGGTGTGGCTGGCCGGCGCACTGGTCATGGCGCTCGCCAGCTGGCGTGCACAGCGCCGGTTCGAACGCGCGATGGGCCCGCTGCAGCCCCGTGAGGATGGCACGTGGCAGGCCAGTGCCGACCCGGGGCTGCCCGCACTGGTGGGGCTGTGGCAGCCGCGCATCGTGGTGGGCCCGGCTTTCGAGGTGGATTTCAGCCCGGCCGAACAGGATCTGATTCTGCAGCACGAACGCAGCCATCGCCGCCATGGCGATCCGTGGGCCAATGCCGCGCTGGCCGTGCTGCGCTGCGTGTTCTGGTTCCATCCCTTGCTGCCGTGGGCGGCGCGTCGGTTCCTGCGTGATCAGGAGCTGGCCTGCGACGCACGCACGGTCGACCCGCATCCGGCCCTGCGCCGGCTCTACGCCAACGCCCTGCTCAAGGCGCAGTTGGTCCACCCGGTTGCACCGATGGCCTGCCACTGGCGCAGCCAACCGATGTTGAAGGAGCGTATTGCCATGTTGAAGGAACACAAGCGGAAAGCATTGCCGTGGATGACCGGGCAGGTGCTGGTGATGGGGCTGTGCGTGGGGATGGGAACAGTGGCGTGGGCCAGCCAGGGCGGCGCAGGCGCAGGGCCGTCGCCCCATGCCGGACCCGCCGCGCTGGCCAACGCCGCCGCAGGTGACGTGGATGCCGAAGCCCTCACCACGACGCCGCCGACCTATCCCAAAGCGGCCTTTGACCAAGGGCTCTCCGGCAAGGTCGTGCTGCGTGTGGAGGTGGATGCCAGCGGCAAGGTGGGCAATGTCCGCGTCCTCAGTTCGACCCCGGCCGGCGTGTTCGACGCGGCCTCGGTGGCAGCGGCGAAAGGGTGGACCTTCCAGCCGGCGCGTCGGAATGGAACCGCCGTTGCCTCGGCGCTGAAGATCCCGATGACGTTTGAATTGAATGCGTCGGGCCCGGCGCAGTGAAGCAGGGTCTGCTGGCCGTGACGCTGGCGATGCTGGTGGCCGGGTGTGCCGGTCACCAGCAGCTGACCACGGTGGACACGCGCGCCGAGAACGTGAACCTGCAGCGCCTGCGGAGTGAGGGGGATGGCGGCGCGGGTGCGGTGCAGCCCTATCAGCTGCAACCCAGCCAGGGGTACCGGATGCCGCAGTTGTACAACGCGCCCGATCCGGCCCTGGGCGACCGCGACCCGCGCCGTGAGCTGGCCCCTACGACGATCTGCCTGCAGGTGGTGGTCGACGCCGACGGCAGGGTGGAGCGCAGCCTGGCGCTGCTTGACCGGGCCGAATGCCGGGCCGGCGGCTTGCCCGAAAACGCGCCGTTGGTGGAAGCAGCACAGGCAGCGGTGGCGATGTGGCGTTACTCGCCTGCGGCGGTGTGCGACTACCCCGCGGGGTCCATGCAGAAGGATGGCAGTGACTGCGACGGGGCAGAGCGCGTCGAACCGGTGCCGGTGAGCCTGCTGTATGCCTTCACCTTCGAGATCGTGAAAGGCAAACAGACCGTGCAACGCCAGGGCCGGTAACGCCACGCGATACCCCAAGGGGGGGTAGAGCCACCCCATGGGTGGCTAGCCGGCAAAGGGGTAGAGCCACCCCATGGGTGGCCAGGCGCCGAACGTGGCCGGATGTGAGCAGCGGGGCAGAGCCCCGCTCTCCACGGTTACCGCGCCGGGCCGCCCTGGATGTTGGCCTTCACCGAGGGGTGCATCAGCTTCGGTTCGGGCAGCGTCGCATCGCGTTCCTGCCGGGTGGCGACGAAGGCGGCCTCGCTGACCCCATCGCGCAGGTGGATGTTGCGCGCGCGCTGTTCGCCGATGGTGGTCTGGTTGGCCACCTCGCGCCCACCCGGGCCGTAATCGTGGCAGATGAACACGCGCGTCGCGTCCGGCAACGCCAGCAGGCGCTGGATCGAGCGATACAGCTGCGCCGCATCGCCGCCGGGAAAATCGCAGCGGGCAGTGCCGCCGTCGGGCATGAACAGCGAGTCGCCGGTGAACAGCGCATCGCCGATGCGGTAGGCCACGCTGTCACTGGTGTGGCCGGGCACCGCGATCACCTCGGCCTGGATCGCGCCCAGCGTAAACAGCTCGCCATCGGCGAACAGGTGGTCGAACTGCGACCCGTCGGTGGGCACCTGCAGCGCGTACCGTGGCGCAAACGTCTTCTGCACCTGCACGATCCCATCGCCCATCGCCAGCGTTGCCTGTGGCCACTGCTGTTTGAGCCAGCGGCCGGCACTGACGTGGTCGGCGTGGGCGTGGGTTTCCAGCAGCCAGCGCACCTGCAGCGCGTTGTTCTGCACATGTGCCAGTAGCGGCTGCAGCGGCCCGGCACCGAGCGCGTCGGTGTCCGGGTCGTAGTCCAGCACCGGGTCGATCACCGCGGCCTGCAGCGTCGCCGGATCATGCACCACGTAGCTGAAGGTATGGCTGTCGGGGTGGAAGAAACTGGCGACGTGCAGTGACATGGGGATTTCCTCAGCGTTTGCCCAGCGTGGCGTTGAGCAGCACGGCCAGGCGTTCGCCGGCCAGGCGCAGCTCCTGCTCCGCCACCGGGCGGTAGGTCGCGGCATACTCCGGGGCCAGCGTACGCTTGCCCGGGTAAACGCCAGGTGCAATGGCGATGCGGCAGCTGGCCTCGGCCCATTGCACCGCGTCGCTGTTGATGCGGGAGCGCTTGCCCAGCTTGGGCGCGGGCAGCGCCAGCAGGCGCGCGAGGTACTGGTCGTCATCGAGCTTGAGCTCGTTGAGCATGCCGCTGTCCCACAGCGAGTGCAGGTTGGTGCCGCGGGTGTTGAACTGCACCTGGAAGTCGTTGCCGCCCTTGTCGTGACCGTAACCGGCATGCATGGGCTGGTGGATGTCCCCGGTGAAATGCACCACGAACTTCAGCGCCTGGGCGCGCTCGGCATCGCTTTTGCTGCGGTCGCCCAGGATGGCGGTCTGCGCCTTCAAGGCCTCGACAATGCAGTTGCCGCCCTTGCAGTGCTTCTGTGCGTCGTAGTGGCAGTTGTCTTCGCCGATGTTGACGTAATGCCAGCGCGCCGAGCGCTTGCCCAGGCCCGGGTCCTTGGCGCGCAGCTGGTCGGCCCAGGGAGCGATGGCGTGCAGGGTGGGGTCGGGCTCGCTGGCGAGCAGGCGGTCCACTTCGGCCTGGGCAGCCGGGGTGAGGCGCGTTTCGGCAACACGGGCGACCAGGCGGTGGCCTTGTGCGCCCCAGGCCAGGGCATCGGTGGAAACAAGGGTGAGGGCCAGGGCGAGGGCCGTGGCCGGAATCAGGGAGGCGATCTTCATCGGCCCCATTCTAGCGGGCTGCCTGCGGGGCGGCTTGGCCGGATCTGGCTGGCGGCACGGGTCGGCGATAGGCTGGCGCCTGGACGACTACGGGAGCAGCGGCAGTGCAGAAGGTCTTGGGCCTGATCGGCGGGATGAGCTGGGAAAGTTCGGCGCACTACTACCGGATGATCAACGAGCAGGTGCGCGATGCATTGGGCGGGATGCATTCGGCACGGCTGTTGATGTGGTCGTTCGACTTCGCCGACATCGAGGCGATGCAGCGCGCTGGCGACTGGGCCGCGGCCACCCGCGCCATGGTCGAGGTGGCGCAGACCTTGGAGGGCGCCGGCGCCACCGCACTGGTGATCTGCACCAACACGATGCACCTGATGGCCGATGAGGTGCAGGCGGCGGTGGATGTACCGTTGCTGCACATTGCCGATCCAGTGGGCGAAGCGATCCGCGCGCAGGGGAGGGTGCGGGTGGGATTGCTCGGCACGGCGTTCACCATGGAGCAGGATTTCTACCGCGTGCGGCTGGCGCAGCGGTACGGGCTGGAGGTGCTGGTGCCCGACGCCGACGACCGTGCGCAGGTGCACCGGATCATCTACGAAGAACTGGTGCAGGGGCGGGTGCTGGATGCATCGCGTGAGGTGTACCGCGCGGTGATGCAGCGGCTGGTGGACCGCGGTGCGGAGGCGATCATCCTGGGCTGCACCGAGATCATGCTGCTGGTGGGCGATGAGGATGCCACCGTACCGCTGTTCGACACGGCGGCGCTGCACGCGCAGGCCGCGGCCCGGCACCTTCTTTCACCGCGGTAGAGCCACCCCATGGGTGGCTGCTGGTGCCGAGGTAGAGGCACCCCATGGGTGGCTGCCGTTCAAACCAAAAAATCCCCGGCCGAAGCCGGGGATAAACGCTTGCTGCGTGGGGTGTTGCTCTGTCTCAGTCCTGATCCGCCGATCAGAACTTGAATACGTAGGACACGCCGTAGGCCAGCGGGTCGATGTTGACGGTGCCGATCTTTTCGCCGTCGAGCTTTACCTTGCTGTCGATGTCCATCCAGCGCACATCGACGCGCAGCGAGCCCTTGTCGTTGATCGCGAAATCCAGGCCGGCGTGCGCGGCCAGGCCCCAGGAATCTTCCAGCGTCAGCCGGCTGCCGGCCAGCGCGCCGCTGGTCTTCTCGCTGAAGAAGGTGGTGTAGTTGATGCCGGCGCCCACGAACGGGGACACCTTGCCCTTGCTGTTGAAGTGGTACTGCAGCGACACCACCGGCGGCAGGTGCTTGGTGCTGCCCACGTTGCCCAGCCCGGCAATGTTGATGTCGTGCTTGAACGGCAGCGCGGCCAGCAGCTCGATGCCGAGGTTGTCGGCAATGAAGTACTCACCGGTGATGGTCGGCTTGACGTCGTTGTCGACGTCCACCTTCAGCGTGCCGCCGGCCAGCGAACCGTTGTTGGACTTCGGGGCAACCTGGTGCACGCCGGCACCGATCGTCCAGTCGCCCTTGGACTGGGCCATGGCCGGGGCGGCAGCCAGCGCAAGTGCGGCGGCCAGGGCGGACAGCAGGAGGGGGGAGGTGTTGCGCATGAGGGTGTCTCGTTGCGGGTGGAATGGGGCCAGTTTTCCCGTCCCGGGCCCGCAGCGCCTTGATTCGGATCAATCCAGGAAATTCCACATGTAACCGGTTCCCATTCGCCTCCCGGGGGCCGGGTCCGGTCTGGCCCTGCTAGAATGAGCGCCCCTTTCCATCGGCGCCGCACCGTCGCGGCTGCAGGAGCTTGTGAACATGGCAATCAAGGTTGGCATCAACGGTTTCGGTCGTATCGGGCGCAACGTGCTGCGTTCGGCCGTGCTGAATTTCGGCAATGACATCGAAATCGTCGCCATCAACGATCTGCTGGAGCCGGACTACCTGGCGTACATGCTGAAGTACGACTCCGTGCACGGCCGCTTCAAGGCCGACGTGGAAGTGTCCGGCAGCGACCTGCTGGTCAACGGCAAGAAGATCCGCCTGACCCAGGAGCGCGACCCGGCCAACCTGAAGTGGGACGAAGTCGGCGTGGACGTGGTGATCGAGTCCACCGGCCTGTTCCTGACCAAGGACACCGCGCAGAAGCACATCGATGCCGGCGCCAAGAAGGTGATCCTGTCGGCGCCGTCCAAGGACGACACCCCGATGTTCGTGTTCGGCGTGAACGACAGCACCTATGCCGGCCAGGCCATCATCTCCAACGCCTCGTGCACCACCAACTGCCTGGCCCCGCTGGCCAAGGTCATCAACGACAAGTGGGGCATCAAGCGCGGCCTGATGACCACCGTGCATGCGGCCACCGCCACCCAGAAGACCGTCGATGGCCCGTCCAACAAGGACTGGCGCGGCGGCCGCGGCATCCTGGAGAACATCATTCCGTCCTCCACCGGTGCAGCCAAGGCCGTGGGCGTGGTGATTCCGGAACTGAACAAAAAGCTCACCGGCATGAGCTTCCGCGTGCCGACCTCGGACGTGTCGGTGGTCGACCTGACCGTGGAGCTGGAAAAGGAAGCCACCTACGCCGAGATCTGCGCCGAAGTGAAGGCACAGAGCGAAGGCGCGCTGAAGGGCATCCTGGGCTACACCGAAGACAAGGTGGTGGCCACCGATTTCCGCGGTGAGACCCACACCTCGGTGTTCGATGCCGATGCCGGTATCGCGCTGGACAGCACCTTCGTCAAGCTGGTGTCGTGGTACGACAACGAATGGGGCTACTCCAACAAGTGCCTGGAAATGGCCAAAGTCGTCGCCGCCAAGTAAGCCTGGCGCTGCCTCGGTAATACCTGCGAACCCCGGCCCCGTGCCGGGGTTCGTCGTTTGTGGGGGCAGGGCACCCGCGGGGTGCCTGCCCCGCAGCCGCCGCCGATCCATTAGCATGGCCGCGTGCCACCGGCATGGCGTTGGCAGGATGCCGCCGGGGCTTCCCTATGAGGATGGCGTGGAATGGAAGCGTTGATTGCCTTGGTGGCGGTGGTGCTGCTGCTGATCCCGGTACTGCTGATCGTGGCGCTGGTGATGATCGCCGGCCTGCGTCGGCGGGTTGCGGCGTTGGAACGGCAGCAGTTCGACGGTCGCCCGGCCGACGTCGCGGACCCCGTCCGCGCCGAAGCGCCCGAAGCGCGTTCGGTGCATTGGGCCGACCAGCCCTACCAGGCACGTGGACCGGTGGCCGCCGCCGCCGAACCGCCCGCCACCGCGACCGGGTCGTCCCTGCCAGACGCCACGGCGTCGACCGCGCCTGCCGAGGTAGCCGCTCCGGCGCCTGCCGCGTCCCCCAGCCGGCCGCCACCGCTGCCGCCGGCCCCCAGTGCGCCGCCACCGCCTTCCGGGCCGGGCCTGGGCGAGCGCATTGTGGGGGCCATCAAACACTGGTTCACCGACGGCAACGTGCCGGTCAAGATCGGCATGCTGGTGCTGCTGGCGGGTGTCGCCGCGCTGCTCAAGTACGCCAGCGACCAGGGCTGGTTGAACGCACCGATCGAGCTGCGGCTGGCGGCCATTGCCGCTGCCGCGCTGGGCGGGCTGGTGTTCGGCTGGGTCCAGCGCGACCGCCGGCGCCTGTTCGCGCTGGCGCTGCAGGGCGGGGCGATTGGCGTGCTGCTGCTGACCATCTTCGCCGCGTTCAAGCGCTACGACCTCATCGATGCCTTGCCGGCGTTTGCGATGAGCGTGCTGCTGATTGCCGGCATGGGCGTGCTGGCCGTGGTGCAGAACTCGCGCACGCTGGCGGTGCTGGGCATCCTGGCCGGGTTCATGGCGCCGCTCTGGCTGTCCACCGGCAGCGGCAACCACGTGGCGCTGTTCTCGTACTACGCCGTGCTCAATGCGGCGATCCTGGCCATTGCCTGGTGGCGCCCGTGGCGGGTACTCAACCTGCTCGGGTTTGCCTTCACCTTCGGCATCGGCACCGCGTGGGGCGTGCTGCAGTACAGCGCCGACAAGTTCAGCAGCACCGAGCCGTTCCTGCTGCTGTTCTTCGCCTTCTACCTGCTGATTCCGATCCTGTATGCACGGCGCCAGCCGGCGGAGACGCGCGACCTGGTCGACGGCAGCCTGGTGTTCGGTACGCCGCTGATCGCCTTCTCGCTGCAGGCCGGCATGCTGCATGACGACCGGCTTGCGCTGGCCCTGTGTGCCCTGGGCCTGGCCGCGCTGTATGCGGTGCTCGGCTGGGCGCTGATCCGGCGCGCGCGCTACGCCGCACTGGGCCAGTCGCATGCAGTGCTGGCCGTGGGCTTTGCCACCCTGGCGGTACCGTTGGCGCTGTCTGCGCGCGCCACCGCCAGCGTGTTCGCGCTGGAAGGGGCCGGGCTGGTCTGGCTGGGCCTGCGCCAGAAGCGGTGGCTGCCCCAGATCGCCGGCGCGCTGCTGCAGCTGGGCGCGGCGTTCGGGTTCGTGGTCGGCGCCGACTACTGGCACACCGATGCCACCGCGATTACCAACCCCACCTTCATGAGCGGGCTGCTGCTGGCCGTGGCCGGCTTCGCCTCGGCGTGGTGCTACCGGCGTGCACGCCAGGATTCGCCGGCCATCGTGTATTACCTGTGGGGCATGCTGTGGTGGCTGGGCGGCGTGATCCACGAGGTGGGCCGGTTCGTCGACCGCGACAGCCGCCCGGATGCCCTGCTGATCGCGGTGGCCTTCAGCGCCTGGGTGGCAGCCGAAGTACATCGCCGCGCACCGGCCCGCGCACTGGTGCTGACCACGCTGGCGATGCTGCTGGCCGCGTTCCCGCTGGCGCTGTGGCAGGCCGACGTGCACCAGCAGCCGTTCGCCGGCTATGGCGCGCTGGCCTGGGCCGTGTTCGCGCTGCTGGGTGTGCGCAGCCTGTGGTGCCTGCGCGGTGGGCAGGACCGGGTGGCGCTGGCGGCACAGTTCAGCTGGTGGGTGTTGTGGCCCAGCGTGGTGTCGCTGGCGTGCATGTGGCTGGCCGATCGCTTCGCGCTGGCGCAGGGCTGGTCGCTGGCGCTGGCGCTGCTGCCGTGGCTGCTGGTCACCGCCACCGCACTGCTGCGCTGGCCGTGGTTGGCGATGCCGCTGGGGGCACGCTTCGACGTGCTGCGTAGCGCGCTCACCGCCACGCTGTTTGGCGTGCTGGGCGTTAGCTGGCTGTGCCTGCTCGTCCAGCCGGCCTCGCCCGCACCGCTGCCGTGGCTGCCCCTGCTCAATCCGATGGAACTGGCGCAGCTGGCCGTGCTGGCCCTGGCGGCGCGTTGGCTGTGGTCGGCACCGGCACCGGCCGGGCTGCGCGGTCGACGCGTACCGGTGCTGGCCATCGCCGGCTTCGCCCTGCTCACCAGCACCACCCTGCACAGCGTGCACCACTGGGGCGCGGTGGCCTGGAACGACGCACTGTGGTCGTCGACCCTGGCCCAGACCAGCCTCACCGTGGTCTGGAGCGTGCTCGGTGTGATCAGCTGGGTATGGGGCTCGCGCCGCTGCCAGCGCACCCTGTGGTTGGTGGGCGCGGTGCTGATGGGCGTGGTGCTGGCCAAGCTGGTGCTGATCGACCGCCAGCACCTGGGCAACCTGCTCGGCATTTCCTCCTTCATCGCCTACGGCCTGCTGTGCACAGTCGTGGGCTACCTCGCGCCGGCACCGCCGCGCGCGCCGGACGCTACCGTGGAGCCTCAGTCGTGATGACGTTGCGTACCTTGATCGCCGTGTTGTCTCTGGCCGCGGTGCCGTCGCTGGCGCAGTCCGCCGATGCACGCCAGGACTACCGCCAGCAATGGCCGTTGCAGCTGTCCCAGCCACAGGCCGGGGCGTACCGGGTGACGCTGGATGAAGCGGTGTACCGCAGCGCGGTGTCGCCACGGCTGGCCGACGTGCAGGTGTTCAATGCACAGGGCCAGGCATTGCCGACCACGCTGCTGAGTGCCGACCAGCCGCTGGCGCGCCCGGCGCAGTGGCAGGACCTGGCCTGGTTCCCGTTGCCGGCGATGGCCGGCGCCGGGGCCGATGACTTGCAGCTGCTGACCGAACGCAACACCGACGGCAGCGTGCGCCGGGTGGAAGCGCGGCTGGGCCGCAGTGGTGGCGGCAGTGCGCAGGCCGCCGGATGGCTGGTGGACGCCAGTGCACTGAAAGTGGGCGTGCAGGCGCTGCGCCTGGACTGGCAGGTGCAGTCGTCGCTGCAGGCGCGGGTACGGGTGGAGGCCAGCGACGATCTTCGCCAGTGGCAGCGCATTGCCGACGACGTGCCGCTGGTGGATCTGCAGCACGATGGGCGGCGCCTGCAGCAGCGGCGCATCGAGATCGGCCGCCAGGCGCGCTATTTCCGCATCCTGCCGATCGGCGCCGATGCACTGCCGGTACTGTCCAACGTGCAGGCCGAACTGGCGCCGGCACTGGAGGCGATCGACTGGCGCTGGGAATCGCTGTCGGGCGCGGCCGGCAAGCCGGGCGAGTTCGAGTATCAGCTGCAGGGACGCTTCCCGATTTCCCAGGTCGACATCAGCACCGCCGACAACAGCGTGGTGCAGTGGACCCTGCTCAGCCGCGACGACACGTCGCAGCCGTGGCAGGTCCGCGCAGGCCCGTGGGTGGCCTACCAGGTGCAGGACGCCGCCGAACGCCGTCGGTCGCAGACACAATCGTTGCCGGTACCCACGCGCGACCGCTCCTGGAAGCTGGTGGCAGCACAGGCCGAACCGAACCAGGCGCCCACGCTGAAACTGGGCTACCAGCCCGAGGCGCTGGTGTTCCTGAGCCAGGGCGAGCCGCCGTACAGCGTGGCCGCCGGCAGCGTGCGCGCCCGCCGCAGCGATGCACCGGTAGGCACGGTGATCGCACAACTGCGGGAGCAGCAGGGCGCACAATGGCAGCCGGCCGCCGCCACGCTGAAAGGGCAGGCACAGGTCCTGGGCGGCGACGCCGCCGTGGCCCCGCAGCGCGACTGGAAGCAATGGCTGCTGTGGGGGCTGCTGGTGCTGGGCGTGCTGATCGTGGGCGGCTTTGCGGTGAGCGTGCTGCGGCAGAAGCCTGGGGATGTTGGTGGTTGATTGTTGTTGTGTTGTTTGTTCGTTGACGGCAAGAGCAGCGCTTTGGTTGTTCCTGCGGTGAGGTGGCCGGGTGGCCTTGCCCAGGACACGCCGTAAACCCGTCCATGGGGGCTCGGTGATGCCATCCATGGCAACACACGGTCCTGGGCAAGGCCACCCGGCCACCTCCGGAAGGTTCATCGCGTTGGCGGTGGGGGAAGAGGTGCCGGGCAGAGCCCGGCGCTACGTGTCCGAGCGGCGCATGAATGATGTGCTTTTCATCATCCTTCCGCGTCGGTGAGGTATGAGAGCTGCCGGGCAGAGCCCGGCGCTACGTGTCCGAGCGGCGCATGAATGATGTGCTTTTCATCATCCTTCCGCGTCGGTGAGGTATGAGAGATGCCGGGCAGAGCCCGGCGCTACGTGTCCGAGTGCTGCTTTGTGGACGTGCTTCTCACCCTCCTTCCGCACTCATGACGATGAGGCTGCCGGGCAGCGCCCGGCAACACGGTTTTGCTCTTCCATGCGCGCCGACCCAGTGTCGAGTGTGGGGGGCTGTGGGTTCACGGGACCCTGAGCCGCATGGATGCGGCGACGGAGCTTACATGGACGTACTTGCAGCGTGTCCCGTGAACCCACAGGCCCCCGCACAGCGAAGGAGCATCGGCCGCGCTGCTCTGGACGTGGACGTGGACTTGGCTTTGGCTTTGGCTTTGGCCCTGGCTTTGGCTCCCGCCTTCAGCTCCCGCCCGGAAATTTGCGATGCACCCGCGCAGCCGGGACAATGGTCGTCTGCGCCGTGCGTGGCGCCCTTTCCTTCTTCAGCCAAAGAGTTGCCCATGTCCATCGTTCGCATGACCGACCTCGATCTCTCCGGCAAGCGCGTGCTGATCCGCCAGGACCTCAACGTACCGATCGAAAATGGCCGCATCACCTCCGAACAGCGCATCAGCGCCTCGCTGCCGACGCTGAAGCTCGCACTCGAAAAGGGCGCCGCCGTCATGGTCACCTCGCACCTTGGCCGCCCCACCGAAGGCGTCTGGAGCGAAGCCGAATCGCTCGCCCCCGTCGCCCTGCGCCTCTCCCAGCTGCTCGGCGTCCCGGTCCCGCTCGTGCGCGACTGGGTCGACGGCGTCGACGTTGCCCCCGGCGCCATCGTCCTGCTTGAAAATTGCCGCATGAACGTCGGCGAAGGCAAGGACGACGAAACCCTGGCCAAGAAGTATGCCGCCCTCTGCGACATCTTCGTCATGGACGCCTTCGGCACCGCGCACCGCGCCCAGGCCTCCACCCATGGCGTCATCCGCTTCGCCCCCATCGCCGCCGGCGGCCCGCTGCTCATGGCCGAACTCGACGCCCTCGCCAAGGCCCTGCTTGCCCCCGCCCAGCCCCTGCTCGCCATCGTCGCCGGCAGCAAAGTCAGCACCAAGCTTGAACTGCTGTCCAGCCTCGTCGGCAAGGTCGACCAGCTCATCGTCGGCGGCGGCATCGCCAACACCTTCATCGCCGCCGCCGGCTACCCGGTCGGCAAGTCGCTGTACGAACCGGACCTGCTCGACACCGCCAAAAAGATCGTCGCCGATGCCAAGGCCCGCGGCGCCGACATCCCCCTGCCCACCGACGTCGTCGTTGCCAAGCAGTTCCTCCCCGACGCCGAAGCCACCGTGAAGGCCGTGGCCGACGTCGCCGAAGACGACCTCATCCTCGACATCGGCCCGGACACCGCCCAGCACTACGCCGGGCTGATCGCCAAGGCCGGCACCGTGGTCTGGAACGGCCCCGTCGGCGTGTTCGAATTCGAGGCCTTCAGCCACGGCACCCAGGCCCTGGCCCAGGCCATCGCCGCCTCCCCGGCGTTCTCCATCGCCGGTGGTGGCGACACCCTGGCGGCCGTCGACAAGTACGACATCGCCGACCAGGTCAGCTATATCTCCACCGGCGGCGGCGCGTTCCTGGAGTTCCTGGAAGGCAAGACCCTGCCGGCGGTCGCCGCACTGGAAGCACGGGGCGCCTGATGACCATCGGTCGTCACGCCTTCGAACCGCGCGCAACGCTGTTCTTCGACCTCGATGGCACCCTGATCGACTCGGCGGTCGGCATTACCCAATGCGTGGCGCATGCGCTCACCCAGATGGGCCAGCCGGTTCCGCCGCAGGACGAACTGCGGCGCTGGATCGGCCCGTCGCTGCGCACCAGCTTCGCGCCGCTGTTTGCCGACCCGGCCGATGTCGAACAGGCGGTCACCTACTACCGCGAACGTTTCGACGTGGTGGGCTGGCGCGAACACGCGGTGTACCCGCGTATCGGCCAGGTCGTGCAGGAACTGCACGACCGCGGCCACCGGCTGGCCATCGTCACCGCCAAGAACGAGCCGCACGCGCGCCGCATCATCGACCACCTGCCGTTTGGCAGCTGCTTCGAGGACGTCATCGGGGCCACCCTCGACGGCAGTCGCAGCGAGAAGCCGCAGCTGGTCGCCGAAGCCCTGCAGCGCCTGTCGCTGACCCCGGACCAGTGCTGGATGATCGGCGACCGGCGCATGGATATTGCCGGCGCGCGTCATCACGCCATGCGCAATATCGGCGTGTTGTGGGGATTTGGCGGCGCCGACGAGCTGCAATTGGCCGGTGCGCAGCACTTGGCAAACACGCCGGACGACCTGCTCACACTGCTCGCCTGAGGCACGCGGCGGCGTCCCGTACGCCGCCGCATGTCGCGCGCAAAGCCAACCGGGTCGGGGCTTGTCGGCATCTGGACGTCAACCGATGTCCGCCCGGCGGTCCGCGGGTGTCTGCAGGACAACAGCAAGAGCCAGCTGCCCCAAGGCTGTAAACGTATTCATGGGACGTGAAGGGTGTGCTAATTTCGATCCTTTCCCGGGAGCCCATTTACCATGATTGAGCGTCAGCGCCGCACCAAGATCCTTGCCACCCTCGGACCGGCCACCGACCCGCCGGGCGTGCTGGAGGATCTCTTCCGCGCCGGCGTGAACGTGGTCCGCCTCAACTTCAGCCACGGTGACCCGTCCGGCCAGGCCAAGCGTGCCGCCGACGTGCGCGCCGCCGCGCAGCGCGTGGGCGTGGAAGTGGGCATCCTGGCCGACCTGCCGGGCCCGAAGATCCGCATCGAGCGTTTCGCCGAAGGCAAGATCCACCTCAAGGCGGGCGACCGCTTCGACCTGGTCGCCTCGGCCAACCCGCCCCCGGGCGACACCACCCAGGTGGGCGTGAGCTACCTCGGCCTGCCGCAGGACGTGGTGGCCGGTGACGTGCTGCTGCTCGACGACGGCCTGATGCAGCTGCAGGTCCTGGAAGTGCAGGGCGAGCGCATCATCAACACCGTGCTCAACGACGGCGTGCTGTCCGACCGCAAGGGCCTGAACAAGCAGGGCGGTGGCCTGTCGCTGGGCGCGCTGACCGAGCGCGACAAGGAACTGATCGGCATCGTGGCCAAGATCGGCGTGGACTTCATCGCCGTCTCGTTCTGCCGCAACGCGCAGGACATGAACGATGCGCGCGCCATTGCCGAATCGCATGGTTGCTACGCCGCGCTGGTGTCCAAGATCGAGCGCACCGAAGCCATCGAGAACCTGGAAGAAATCGTCGACGCCAGTGATGTGGTGATGGTGGCCCGAGGCGACCTGGGCGTGGAAATCGGCGACGCCGAACTGCCGGGCCTGCAGAAGAAGATCATCAAGGCCTCGCTGGCCCAGAACAAGGTGGTGATCACCGCCACGCAGATGCTGCAGTCGATGGTCGAAAGCCCCATCCCGACCCGTGCCGAAGTGCTGGACGTGGCCAACTCGGTCATCGACGGCACCGATGCGGTGATGCTGTCGGCCGAAACCGCCGCCGGCATGTACCCGGTCAAGGCGGTCGAAGCGATGGCGCGCATCTGCCTGGGCGCCGAACGCCAGTTCCAGACCGAAACCGACTTCGGCGCCTCGCCGCGCAACCTCGAACGTGCCGACCAGGCCATCGCCATGGCCACCATGTTCCTGTCCCAGCACGTGGGCGTGCGCGCGATCGTGGCGATGACCGAATCCGGTGGCACCGCGCGCTACCTGTCACGTTTCCGTGCCTCGGCTCCCGTGTTCGCGGTGACCCGCCACGACGGCGCCCGTCGCCAGATGGCGCTGATGCGAGACGTGTTCCCGATCAACTTCGACAGCCGCGGCTTCACCCCGCGCGAAGCCGCCCGCGGCAGCATCCGCCTGCTGGTGGAAGCCAACCAGCTGCAGGCCGGTGACCGCGTGGTGTTCACCAGCGGCGAGCACATGGAAACCCATGGCGCCACCAACACCCTGCGCCTGCTGGAAGTGGGTGAAGACGGGCGCGCCAGCGGTCTGGGCGACCTGTAAGCGCAACGCCGGGCAAAAAAACCGGCAGTGCAGCACACGGCGGCGCGGCGGAAACGTCGCGCCGTCCTGCGTTCGGCACCTGAAAGCGTTTCCAGATTCTGTGGACGGTCAGTTCACAGGAGGCGGGCGCTATAATTGCGGTTTTCCCGCACCCGCCACAGGAAATACATGAGCATCGAACAGCTGGCCGAAACCGCCCAGGCCATGGTCGCCCCGGGCAAGGGCATCATCGCGATCGACGAATCCACCGGCACCATCGGCAAGCGCTTCGCCAGCGTCGGCCTGGAAAACACCGAAGAGAACCGTCGCGCCTACCGCGAAATGCTGCTGACCACGCCGAAGCTGAACGAGCATATCTCCGGCGCGATCCTGTACGACGAAACCATCCGCCAGTCCACCAAGGACGGCGTACCGTTTGCCAAGTACATGGCCGACAACGGCATCATTCCGGGCATCAAGGTCGACAAGGGCGCCCACGCGCTGGCCGGCTGCCCCGGTGAGCTGGTGACCGAAGGCCTGGACGGCCTGCGCGAGCGCCTGCAGGAGTATTACAAGCTGGGTGCGCGCTTCGCCAAGTGGCGTGCGGTGATCAACATCGGCGAAAGCATCCCGTCGGGCACCTGCATCGAGTCCAACGCCCACGCGCTGGCCCGTTACGCGGCGCTGTGCCAGGAATGCGGCCTGGTGCCGATGGTCGAGCCGGAAGTGATCATGGACGGCGACCACGACATCGAAACCTGCTACGAAGTCACCGAAGCCACCCTGCGTTCGCTGTTCGACGCGCTGTACCAGCAGAACGTGCTGCTGGAAGGCACCATCCTGAAGGCCTCGATGGTCATCTCGGGCAAGGGCTGCGAAGAGCAGGCCGACGTCGAGGAAGTGGCCGAGTCGACCGTGATGTGCCTCAAGAGCACCGTGCCGGCGATCCTGCCGGGCGTGGTGTTCCTGTCCGGCGGCCAGACCGACGAGCAGTCCACCGCGCACCTGGATGCCATGAACCAGATGGGCAACCTGCCGTGGCCGCTGAGCTTCTCCTACGGCCGCGCCATGCAGCAGGCCGCGCTGAAGCTGTGGGCCAAGGACACCAAGGCCAACATCGCCAAGGCACAGCAGACCGTGTACGACCGCGCCAAGGAAAATGGCCAGGCGGCACTGGGCAAGTGGAACGGCTGATACCGGCCTGACCGCACCTGAAAAAATGCCGGCCCTGTGCCGGCATTTTTTTTGGTTCTTCGCCCTGTCCAGGCGCAACCGTCGGCGGGTTGGGCGCTGGGGCCCCATGCCCTTTCCGGCGAATGTCCCCCGGCGTCGGCCTGCGGCCGCCACCTCCTCCTTTATTTCGCCTCCAAGGGCATGGGGCCCCAGCGCCCAAC
>NZ_JBEPSF010000007.1:0-215959 GCF_040548725.1 Stenotrophomonas sp. 2619
GTAAAGGGGGAGGGGGCGGCCGCAGGCCGACGCCGGAGGACATTCGCCGGAAAGGGCATGGGGGCCCAGCGCCCGACCCGCCGACGGCTGTGCCTAAAAAGCGTCGTGGCCCTCACCGGGTCTTTCCGTACCACCGCTCACGCTCCCGGCGACCGTTACCTGGAGCTGCGCATGTCCACGCCTACCAACCCCGACCGCCTCGAACGCGCCGCCCGCTGGCTGGGCCGGCAGACCCATGACCTGGATGCCGTCGCGCGCCGCGTGATCGGACGGCAGGCGGTGGTGGACGACCCCAACCGACGGCTGGCCGACCAGTCCACCTTCGGCGAGCGACTGGCCGACCAGGTGGCCAGCTTCGGCGGGTCGTGGAAATTCATCCTGCTGTTCGGCGCCGCCCTCCTGATCTGGGTGGTGCTCAACAGCGAAGTACTCGGCAAAACCGCATTCGATCCCTACCCCTACATCTTCCTCAACCTGATGCTGTCCATGCTCGCGGCGATCCAGGCACCGGTGATCATGATGAGCCAGAACCGGCAGGCCATGAAGGACCGCCAGATGGCCAGCTACGACTACGAAGTGAACCTCAAGGCCGAACTGGAAATCATGTCGCTGCATGAAAAAGTGGACGTGGTCAGCCATGACACGCTGCTGCAGATCCTGCAGCAGCAGCAACGTCAGATCGACCTGTTGACCGAACTGGTCGCGCGCGGCACGCCGCCAAACGGCACGGCATGACCGCCGTCCGGACCATCGCCCTGCCCTGCATGGCACCGCTGCGCTGCGCGCGCGTCAGCCCAACGTCAGGTGGCCGTGCCACAGCCCCCACACCGCCGCCAGCGCCACCGCCAGCACGCAGACCGCAATCACCCGCTCTACCGGGGTGAACACCGGCTGCCCGCGCTGCAGCTTGGCCAGTGCGAACATCAGCATGCCCGGTGCATACAGCAGCGCCGACAGCAGCACCTGCGTCACCCCGCCGGCATACACCAGCCACAGCGCGTACACGGTGGCCAGCACCGCCACCACCAGATCGCGCCGACGCGGTGCCGATGGATCTGCGTACCCTTCACCACGCCAGGCCACCTGCACCCCATAGGCGGCCGAGAACAGGTACGGCACCAGCGCCATGGATGCGCCCAGCAGCACCAGGCTGGTGTAGGTGCTGGCACTGAACAGGGTGATCACCAGGAACAGCTGGATCAGCCCGTTGGTCAGCCACAGCGCGTTGGCCGGCACATCGTTGGCGTTCTGCCGGGCCAGGAAGGCCGGCATGGTGCCGTCGCCGGCCGCGGCATGCAGCACTTCGGCGCACAGCAGCACCCAGGCCAGCAGCGCACCCAGCACCGACACGACCATGCCGATGATGATCAGGCGCGCGCCCCACGGGCCGACGATGGCTTCCAGCACGAACGCCATCGACGGATTGTGCAGGTGTGCCAGCTGCTGCTGGCCCAGCACGCCCATCGACAGCAGGTTGACCAGCATCAGCAGCGCCAGCACGCCCAGGAAGCCGATCACCGTGGCGCGACCGACATCGGCGCGGCGTGCCGCCCGGCGCGAATAGATGCTGGCACCTTCGATGCCGATGAACACCCACACGGTGATCAGCATCATCCCGCGCAGCTGCCCGCCAAGGCCGCCCAGCGACAGCGTGCCCCAGAAATCGGCGGTGAACACCTCCAGCCGGAAGCCGACGGCGGCAATCACCACGAACACCACGATCGGCACCACCTTGGCCACGGTGACCACCGCGTTGATCAGCGCCGCCTGGCCGATCCCGCGCAGGACCATGGCGTGCATGCCCCACAGCAGGACCGAGGCGCAGGCGATGGCCTGCCAGGTGTTGCCCTCGCCGAAGGCCGGCACGAAGTAGCCCAGCCCGCTGAAAATGAGTACGAAGAAGCTGACGTTGCCCAGCAGCGAGCAGATCCAGTAGCCCCACGCCGACGAAAAGCCGATGTAGTCGCCGAAGCCTGCCTTGGCGTAGGCGTAGATGCCCGCGTCCAGCTGCGGCTTGCGGTTGGCCAGGTTCTGGAAGACGAACGCCAGCATCAGCATGCCCAGCCCGCTGATGGCCCAGCCCAGCAGCGCCGCGCCAGGACCGGCACTGCGCGCGATGTTCTGCGGCAGCGAGAAGATGCCCGCGCCCACCATCGACCCCACCACCAGCGCGGTCAGTGCGGCCAGGCCCAGCCGGTTGGAGGGCCCGGTCATGCGCGCACCGACAACAGGGGCGCGGGATCGGTGCCGCCGGTACACGGCGGAGTGCGTGCAGTGCGTTTCATGCGCCGTCCTGTGCGGGGCAGGTGCGTGGGCACCTGCCGTGTTCACCTGCACAGTCTAGCCGAGCGCGCGGCGGCCCCCGCCGCGCGCCGGGATCAGAACGTCTGCCAGTCGTCGCCGGCCAGCACCGGCTCACGCGCTGCGCCGCGTCCAGCGGCCGCGGCACGCCTGGCCGGCGGCGCAGCGTGCGGGCGCGACGCAGGGGCCGGGGAGGCGCCGGCGTCGATGCGGAAGATCGCCACGGCGGTGCCCAGGTGCTGGGCCTGCTCTTCCATGGCACGGGCGGCCGCGGTGGCTTCTTCCACCAGCGCTGCGTTCTGCTGGGTGGTTTCGTCCATCTGGGTGATGGTCTGGTTCACCTGCTCGATGCCCGCCGACTGCTCCTTCGACGCCGCCGAGATCTCGGCCATGATGTCGTTGACGCGGCGTACGCCACTGACGATTTCCTGCATGGTGTCGCCGGCGGTGCGCACCAGTGCCGAGCCCTGGGTGACCTGGCCGACCGAGTCGTCGATCAAGGTCTTGATCTCCTTGGCCGCACCGGCCGAGCGCTGTGCCAGCGCGCGCACTTCGGAGGCCACCACCGCAAAACCACGGCCCTGCTCACCGGCACGGGCTGCTTCAACGGCGGCGTTCAAGGCCAGGATATTGGTCTGGAAAGCGATGCCGTCGATCACCGAAATGATCTCGGCGATGCGCTTGGACGAGGCTTCGATGCCGGCCATGGTGGTCACCACCTGGCCCACCACCTGCCCGCCCTGGGAGGCCACCTCGGCCGCGTTGGCCGCCAGCGTATTGGCCTGCACGGCGTGGTCGGCGTTCTGGCGCACGGTAGAGGTCAGTTCCTCCATCGAGGCCGCGGTTTCTTCCAGGCTGGCCGCCTGCTGCTCGGTGCGGCGCGACAGGTCGCTGTTGCCCGAGGCGATCTCGCCGGCGGCCAGGTTGATGCTGGCCGTGGCCTGCTGGATGCGGCCGACGATGTCGGTCAACTGGGTCACGGTGGTGTCGGCGTCGTCGCGCATCTGCGCGAACACGCCATGGAACTGGCCGTGCATGCGCGCGGTGAGGTCACCGGCGGCGATCGCCCGCAGCAGCGCGGAGATCTGCTGCAGGTTGTCGTCGCTGACCTGCATCATGGTGTTGAGGTTTTCGACCATGCCGCGGAAGTCGTGGTCGAAGCGCACCACGTCGCCACGCTGGCTGAAATCGCCCAGCGCGGCAGCACCGGCCAGGTCGCGGATCTGGGTGTTGATCGCGCGCAGGTTGGCCTTGGTGGTATCCATCGCCTCGGTGAAGCGCGCCTGCTCGCCCGGCAGGCGGTCCATGTCCTGCGACAGGTCGCCCACCGCGTAACGCTGCATCACTTCGACCAGGCGGCGGGTGACGGCGATGTTGGCGCCGACCAGCTGGTTGGTGTCGCCCACCATCTGCCCGTATTCGCCCGGGAAGGACTGCGCGTCCATGCGGTAGCTGAGCTCACCGGCTTCATGCCGCTGCGCCATTTCACCCTGTGCGGCCATCACCGCACGCACCTGGCTGCGCATGCGCTGCATCGATTCGAGCAGGCGTCCCACTTCGTCGTTGCGCGGCGGCGGCAGCGCGGTATCCAGGCGGCCTTCGGCGACATCGGCCGACAACCGCACCGCTTCGGCCAACGGGCGGATTGCCTGGCGGCGCAGCAGCACGTAGACGCTGGCGCTGAGCACCAGTGCCGCGCCCAGGCCCACGGCCAGGATGATCCACAGCAGCGAACGCGCCTGCGCGGTGATCAGGTCGTGCGGCACCACCACGCCCAGGGCGAAGCGCTCCTGGCTGGTGCCGATGCGCAGCGGCACATACGCCTTCACGTTGCCGGCGGCATCCACGCTGAAGTCTTCGTAGGGCTTGTCGGCGCCCACCGCGGCCAGGATCCGGCGGGTGGCGGCATCGTCGCGACGCTTGCCGATCTCCTTGGCATCCTGCGCAGCCAGCACGATGCCGCCCGGGGAAATCAGTTCGACGTGGCCTTCGCCCATCGGGCGCAGCGCGGCCAGGCGCTCCTGCAACGCGGCCAGGCCGAAGTCGACGGTAACCGCGCCCAGGAAGGTGTCCTTGTCCAGCACCGGGGTGGACAGGGTGGTCATCAGCACGGGCTTGCCGGCGATCTCGTAGTTGTACGGTTCGGCCACGGCCTGGCGCTTGAGCGCGCGCGGGCGCAGGTACCAGTCGCCATCACCGGGGACGTCGTAGCCCTTCAGCGCGTCCTGCACCGGAGTGCCGTCCTGCCAGGACCAGTAGCTCATGAAGCGGCCGGTGGCATCGTGCCCCTCGGCGTCCACGTACTCGCTGTCCTTGCCGTCAAACGCCTGCGGTTCCCACAGCGTGCCCAGGCCCACCCATTCCGGGTGCGAGCGCAGCTGCTGCTGCAGCACCTGCGCGGCGGTGGCGCGCGTCAGCGTGCCGGTGGCGTGCTGCACCACCAGGCTGTCGGCCAGCGCCTGGCTGGTGGAGAACGCATTGGCCAGGTCGGCACCGACCCGGCGCGATTCGGCATTGGCCTCGCTCTGCATGGTCTGCCGCGATGAATCGATCAGCGCCTGGCTGGCTTCGCGGTAGCTGATGGCAGCGGTGATGCCGAAGCAGAGCATGGCGATCAGTGCGGTTCCCAGCATCAGCCGGTTGGCGATGCTTCCGGGGCGCGGGGAGGAAGTCGGGCGGGACGCAGGCATGGGGGCGGTTCCGGGAAAAAGGTCGGATCAGCGGTCACCCGGGGGCGCCACTACGGCTTCGCGCAGTCCATTGCGGTCCGGGTGGCGCGGTGCAACTCACGGCCAGCCCTTGCCCCGATCGCAGACATCGGGGCATTGAGCTGGATAACGGCGCTGGCGCGCCGATGTTGAGGACCGTTTCCTGACCCCGTTCAGTGTTCGCCGGGGCGCGCGGCCTGTTGCCCGGTCGAACGCCCCACGCGCTCGACCAGGGTCTGGCTGGCCGCGTTGAGCCCGCGCACCTCCACCTCGGCCCCATGCGCGCGCAGCTTGTCGACCACCCGCTCCAGCGCCGCCACCGCACTGAGGTCCCAGAAGTGCGCGTCGGTCAGGTCGATCACCACCCGCGAAGGCACCTGCTGCAGGTCGATGCTGGCGGCGAACTGGCCGGCCGAGGCGAAGAACACCTGGCCGCTGACCGTGTACACGCGGCTGCCGTCGGGCAGCGACGTATCGCCCACCTGCAGCATGCGCCCCACCTTGCGGGCGAAGAACAGCGCCGACAACAGCACCCCGGTCAGAACGCCCTTGGCCAGGTCATGGGTGGCCACGGTCACCACCACGGTGGCGATCATCACCATCGAAGAGCTTTTCGGATGCTGGCGCAGCTCCTGGAACGAGCGCCAATGGAAGGTGCCGATGCTGACCATCACCATCACCGCCACCAGCGCCGCCATCGGAATCTGCCGCACCCACTCGGCGCCGTACACCACCAGCAGCAACAGCAGCACGCCGGCCACCAGGCACGACAACCGCCCGCGTCCGCCGGACGACACGTTGATCACCGACTGGCCGATCATCGCGCAGCCGCCCATGCCGCCAAACAGCCCGGCGGTGATGTTGGCCAGGCCCTGCCCGGCGCACTCACGGTTGCGCTGGCTGGGGGTGTCGGTCATGTCCTCCACGATCTGCGCGGTCATCATCGACTCCAGCAGGCCCACCACCGCCAGCGTGGCCGACACCGGCAGCAGCAGGCGCAGCGTGTCCCAGGTAAGCGGCACGTCCGGGAACAGGAACACCGGCAGGCTGTCAGGCAGCGCGCCCATGTCGCCCACGGTGCGCACGTCCCAGTGCAGCCCGATCGACAGCGCGGTGAGCACCACGATCGCCACCAGCGGCGAGGGCACCGCGCGGGTCACGCGGGGCAGCAGGTAGATGATCGCCAACCCGGCCGCGCACACGGCCCACACGTGCCAGGAGCGCCCGATCAGTTCCGGCATCTGCGCCAGGAAGATCAGGATCGCCAGCGCGTTGACGAAGCCGGTGATGACCGAGCGCGATACAAAGCGCATCAGCACGCCCAGCTTCAAGGCCCCGGCCAGCACCTGCAGCAGCCCGGCCAGAAGGGTGGCGGCCAGCAGATACTGCAGGCCGTGGTCCTTGACCAGGTCCACCATCACCAGCGCCATCGCACCGGTGGCCGCCGAGATCATGCCCGGGCGGCCGCCGGCGATGGCGGTGACTACCGCGATGCAGAACGAGGCATACAGCCCCACCTTGGGGTCGACCCCGGCGATGATCGAAAACGCGATCGCCTCGGGAATCAGGGCCAGCGCGACCACGGTCCCGGACAGCAGGTCACCGCGGATATTGCCGAGCCATTGCTGGCGCAGCGGGTAGGAAACAGACATGGGCAGACTCCGCGCGCCGGCGATGCGCACGGCGCGCTGTGTGATGAAGACAGGACACTCCCTGGAACCCGGCAGTGGCACGGGCGCGTGGTCAACGCGGCATCAGGGTGGGGTCATCACTATCCAGCGGGGCGGGCAACGGCGGCGCGCAGGATAGCGCAGCGGTGGGGTCGGCTCAACGCCGGTTGACCGGCTGCGCACGCCGCGCGCACGATGCCCGCTGGATCCCGGCGACAGGTGGCAGGCATGTACGGTTTGATCGGCAGGATGTTGATTGCCCCCGGGCAGCGCGATGCCGTCATCGCGATCCTCCTGGAGGGTACCGATGCCATGCCCGGCTGCCGCAGCTACGTGGTGGCCCGCGACCCCACCGACGCCGACGCGCTGTGGATCACCGAGGTGTGGGACAGCCAGGAGCACCATCGCGGCTCACTGGCACTGCCCGCCGTGCAGGACGCGATCGCCCGGGCGCGGCCGCACATCACCGGGTTCGGCGAACGTTTCGAGACCGCGCCGGTGGGGGGCATGGGTCTTTAGAGCCCTGCGCCCGGGCCGCGGCTCAGCGGGCAAACCGCCGGGCCCCGGCCACGCAGCTCACCGCACACACGGTGACCACCAGCATCGTCCAGCTCACCTGCTCGTGCAGCAGCAGCGCGGCCAGCCCCAGCCCGAAGAACGGCTGCAGCAACTGCAGCTGGCCCACCGCGGCGATGCCTCCCTGGGCCAGCCCGCGATACCAGAACATGAAGCCGACCAACATGCTGAACACCGACACGTAGCCCAGGCTCCACCAGGCCGGTGCGCCGATGGTGGCCAACGTGGGCGGCCAGCGCATCCACATCAGCGCCAGCATCAGCGGCAACGCCAGCAGCAGCGCCCAGCTGATCACCTGCCACCCACCCAGCGTGCGCGACAGCCGCGCCCCTTCGGCATAGCCCAGCCCGCACACCACCACCGCCGCCAGCATCAGCAGGTCGCCCTGCAACGACGCGGCACCGCCGCCGAGCAGCGCGTAGCCGACGACCGAGGCACTGCCCAGCAGCGAAAACCCCCAGAACGCCGGGCGCAGCCGTTCGCCGCCGCGCAGCACGCCGAACACCGCCGTGCTCAGCGGCAGCAGGCCCAGGAACACGATCGAGTGCGCCGAGGACACATGCTGCAGGGCCAACGCGGTGAGCAGCGGGAACCCCACCACCACGCCCAGCGCCACCACCAGCAATGACGCCACCGCGGTGCGTGCCGGGCGCGGTTGGCGCAACACCCGCAGCATCGCCGCGGCGATCAGGGCGGCAATGCTGGCGCGCGCGGCAGTCAACAAGGTGGGATCGATGTCGGCGACCGCCACGCGCGTGGCGGGCAGTGAGCCGGCGAAGATCAGTACGCCGATGAATCCGTTGATCCAGCCCCGGGTGGTGGTGTCCATTCTGGTGTTCCTGAAAGTGACCCCCAGTGGACCACGCGGCACCCGCCGGCCCCAGACACAGTCCAGTACACTTTCACCGAACTGTTATGCCCCAAAACCCAGTACGGAACCCGTGACATGGATCTACCCCCTACCCGCATCGCCGCCGTGATGTCCAGCGTGCGCGCCCGCATCAACGCCCGCAGCTACGTGCCCGGCACGCGCCTGCCGTCGGTGCGCGCGCAGGCCAAGGCCCTGCAGGTGTCGGTGTCCACGGTGGTGGAGGCCTACGCGCGGCTGGTGGCCGAAGGGGTCATCAGTTCACGCCCCGGCGCGGGATTCCACGTCAACGGACCGGTGGCACCGCTGGCGCTGAGCGGCATCGACCCGCCCCGCGACCGCCAGGTCGACCCGCTCTGGCTGGCCCGGCAATCGCTGGAACACGATGCGCGCGTGCTCAAGCCCGGCTGCGGTTGGTTGCCCGAAGACTGGATGTACGTCGAGGGCATCCGCCGCGGTCTGCGCACTGCGGCCCGCGCATCGGCCACGTCACTGGCCGACTACGCCAGCCCGCTGGGCCTGCCGCCGCTGCGCCAGCTGCTGGCACGTCGGCTGGCCGGCCAGGGGGTGGACGCAGCACCGGAGCAGATCCTGCTGGCCGAGTCGGGCTCGCATGCCGTCGACCTGATCTGCCGTTTCCTGCTGCAGCCCGGCGACACCGTACTGGTCGATGACCCCTGCTATTTCAATTTCCTGGCCCTGCTCAAGGCACACCGGGTGCAGGTGGTGGGCATTCCGTACACGCCCAACGGGCCGGATGTGGCGGCGTTCGGCGCGGCGCTGCAGGCGCATTCGCCGCGGCTTTACATCACCAATTCGGGCCTGCACAACCCAACCGGCGCGGTGCTCTCACCGGTGACCGCACACCGCCTGTTGACCCTGGCCGAAGGCAGCGACCTGGTGATCGTCGAAGACGACCTGTTCGCCGATTTCGAACACAGCCCCGCGCCCCGCCTGGCCGCCTTCGACGGGTTGTCGCGGGTGATCCAGATCGGCAGCTTTTCCAAAACGCTGTCTGCCGCGGTGCGCTGCGGTTTCATCGCCGCACGACCGGAGTGGATCGACGCGTTGGCCGACCTGAAGATCGCCACCAGTTTCGGCGGCGGTCGCCTGGCCGCCGACATCCTGCTCACCGCTCTCACCGACAGCGGCTACCGCCGCCACGTAGAGACCGTGCGCACGCGCCTGGCCGCCGCGCGCGAGGTCACCCTGGACCGACTGGCCGCGCTGGGTATCCAGCCGTGGATCGTGCCGCAGGCCGGCATGCTGCTGTGGTGCCGTTTGCCCGATGGCATGGACGCCGCCGCCATCGCGCAGCGCAGCCTGGCCGACGGCGTGGTGCTGGCGCCGGGCAACGCCTTCAGCCCGTCGCTGGGTGCACCCAGCTTCCTGCGCTTCAACGCGGCGCAGGCGCAGGACACACGCGTGTTCAAGGTGCTGGCGCGGGCCATGCGCGGCTGAGTCATCGTGAACGCTTCATCCTTGCGCCATGCGCTGTACGACACTTCACGGGCGTTGCGCACGCCGCGCGGGATAGTAGCCTGAAGACAGGGGACGACAGGCGCAGTGCATGTGGGACAGAAGCGACGAGAGTGAGCGGGTTGCGTTGATCGACGCCTTGAACGTGATGGATCCGGCGCTGGGAAAATCGCTGGACCCGATCACCGAACTTGCCGCCTTCACCTTCGGCGTTCCGATCGCGCTGATCTCCATCATCGATGCCGACAGCCTGCGCTTCATCTCGCGCGTCGGGCTGGCCCTGGATCGCACCGACCGGCATGCCTCGGTGTGCGCCTGGGCAATCCAGTCCGACCAGGTGATGCAGGTGGCCGACCTGCGCGAGGACCCACGCTTTGCCACCAACGCCCTGGTGACCGGCGCTGAGCAGCTGCGCTTCTATGCCGGCGCACCGCTGGTGACCAAGAGCGGGCTTGCGCTGGGCACGCTGTGCCTGATGGACCGTGTGCCGCGGGTGCTGTCGCCGCTGGAAACCCAGCAGCTGCAGACCCTGGCGCGGGTGGTGATGGCGCAGATGGAACTGAAGGTGTCGATGGGCCGCCGCGAGCAGGTCACCGGAATGCCCAACCGCCAGCAGTTCCAGGCCGATCTGGACCTGCTGGCGCGGCGCGGCGACGGCGGCCAGTTCACCGCCGTGCTGCTGGATGTGTTCGACGTGCACAGCGCCAACGATGCCGGCCAGGCGCTGGGCATGAAGCCGGTGGAGACCCTGTTGCGGCAGGCCGCCCTGCGCGTGCAGCACGTGTTGCAGGACCAGGCCGAGGCCTATCACGTGGGCGTGAGCCGTTTCGCGTTCGTGCTCAATGGCCAGGACCATGCGCAGGTGGACGCACTGCTCGACCGCCTGCGTGAGCGCCTGCGGCGGCCGTTGCTGGCCGGCAGCATCCCGATGTCGCCGCAGTTCCACGCCGGCGTCTGCAATTTCCAGGCCACCCAGGTGGAAACCGGCGATGTGATCCGCAAATGCCTGGTGGCCATGAACCACGCCATCCAGACCGACGCGGGCCGGTGCTGGTATTCGGCCGACCGCGATACACGTTTGCGTCGCCGCTACCGGCTGGCCTCCGACGCAGCGCGCGGCCTGGCGCAGCATCAGTTCAACCTGGTCTACCAACCGCGCTTCGCGCTGAGTGACGGTCTGCCGGTGGCTGCCGAAGCGCTGCTGCGCTGGGTGCACCCGATGCTGGGGCCGGTCGGGCCGGGCGAGTTCATTCCGGTACTGGAACGCACCGCGCTGATGCCGACGATGAGCCGCTGGGTGGTGGACCATGCCTTGGCCCAGCTGGCGCGCTGGCGACACACGCTGCCCGGCTTCGGGCTGTCGCTGAACCTGTCGGCACGTGACTTCGATGATGCCGGCCTGTGGGACATGCTGTCGGCGCAGCTGGCCACACACGGCGTGCCTGCGTCGTTGCTGGAAGTGGAAATCACCGAAGGCGAATGGCTGCAGGGCCATCCGTCTGCCCTGCCGCAACTGCGCGCGATGGCCGCCGCCGGCATCCGCATCGCCATCGACGACTTTGGCAGCGGCTACAGCAACTTCAGTTACCTCAGCGAACTGCCGGTGTCGCTGATCAAGATCGATCGCAGCCTGGTCACCGGCATGGCCCAGTCACGCACCGCGCGGCTGAAAGTGGAGGCGATCATCAAGCTGGCCCGGCAGCTGGGCTACCGCACGGTGGCCGAAGGCGTGGAGACCGAAGCGGAGCTGTCACTGCTGCGCCTATGGGGCTGCGACGAGGCACAGGGCTATCACCTTGCCCGGCCGATGGTGGCCGAGGCCGCCGCCCACCTGGTGGCCGCCTGCCGCGCGGGATCGCCTGCCGACGAAGTGGGCTGAGGCATCACGTCACTGCCTTGGGCCGGGAATTCACCGGACCTTGATCGGCTCCGGCAGTACGCTCAAGGTGCATCGTCGAGGAACCAAGTGGATGCCCAATACAGGCCTGTTCTACCTGCTGGATGTAATCGGTGACGCCAGCCAGGAGGATCCGCAGGCGCTGAGCCGGTTGACCTTCGTGCGTGCCCAGTGTTTGCAGTGTCACGCCATCCTCAGCCTGTCCGGCGCGCCGGGCCTGGTCAACGTGGCCCATGGTGCGGCCGTGCTCACCTGCGAGCGGTGCAAGAACCGCCAGGCCATTTCCGGCGCGCGCTTTGCCGACTTCGTGCGGCGCGTCGAACACGGGCTGATACCGGCCGTGGGTGACATCCCCCAGGCACCGGGTGCAAGCGGGGACGACACGCACCTGCACCGCCACTAGGTCACCGCTCGCCGCTAGGTCACCGCTCGCCACTGAGGAAAACGCGGACGCTGCCGCCGCTCACGGCGGCCCGGACCTCATGCGCGCGGGATCCCCAGCGTGAATCGTGCGCCTTCCCCCGGGACCGAATCGATCTCGACGAATCCGTCGGCCTGGCGCACCGTGCCGCGAATCTGGGCCAGCCCCAGCCCGGTGCCCATGCCGGCAGGCTTGGTGGTGAAGTAGGCTTCGAACAATCGCTTGCGCACCTCCGGTGCGATGCCCGGTCCGTCATCCTGGACGCTGAGCACGATGTACGCACCGGGCTTGTGCGGTTCCTCCACGGGCACTTCATCCACCTGCCGTTCCCCCAGCAACAGGGTGACGTTGCCGCGTTCACCACAGGCATCGCGCGCGTTGATGACCAGGTTCATCACCGCCCGTTCCAGGCTGTGCAGGTCGACCTGGACCAGCGCCTGGGTGATTTCCGGGTGGTAGGCCAGCGTGATGCCGGCGCCCGCGGCCTGCTGCAGCAGCGGCAGCAGCTCGTCCATCATCCGCGCCACGTCCACCAACTGCGGGCGATAGGGGTGGTGGCGGGCAAACCCCAGCAGGCGCTGCGACATCGCCGCGCCCTGCTGCACCGCCCGGTCTACCATCTGCAGCAGGCTGGCATCGCGCTCCACCAGCTGCCCGTGCGTGCGCACCATCTCGATCGCCGTGCCGGCCACGTGCAGCACGTTGTTGAGGTCGTGCACCGTGCCGGCCAGCAGCTGCCCGACCGCGTCGCCCTTCTGCGCCTGCGCGGCCACGGTCTCGGCCACGCGCTGGGCGACCCGGGCGATGTCCAGCTCGCCCTGCAGCTCGGTGCTGCGCTGCTGGGCGTTGGCCAACTGCGCGTTGAGCTCGTCGGTGAACACCGTTCCCACCATCGACGGGGCGTGTTCGCGCAGCGCCGCGGTCAGGGTGCGCAGCGCCGCCTCGGCCCGGTGCCGGGCGGTGACGTCACGGTTGACCGCGAGCAACCCGCGCACCTCGCCCTCCTCGTCGCGCAGCGGACTGGTGGAAACCAGCCAGAAACGGTGCTCGCCGGCGGGCGTGAGGCACTCCGCCTCGAACTGGCGGCGCTCGCCGCGCGCGGCAGCGGCCAGGGCGTCGGCCACCTTGTGGTGTTCCTCCTCCGGCCACAGCGACGCCCACTGCGCGCCGATCACATGCTCGGCATTCTCCGCCGCCACCCGGGCCAGCCCGTGGGCGTTGACGAACCTGACCGTGCCGTCCAGTGAGACTTCCTTGATGGAGTCCAGGGACAGCTCGACGATCTGGTGAAAAACATCATCCATCTGGGGGATGGTCATGGACGCGGCGCTCGACGATAGGGGGCCATTCTGCACCCATCCGGGGCCGCCGCGCAGGGTCGGCCGCGGCCTGGGTGGGGGCCGCGCCCGGCCAGCCCATCACCACGGGCCACGACAACACCCGTGGCCGCCACCAGATGTGCCATGCTCCGCCCCACCACCACCGGAGAACACTGCAATGGCCAAGGGTATGGACAAGCAGAAAGAGCAGAAGAAGAAGCCTGCCAAGACTGCCAAGGAAAAGAAGGCAGAGAAGAATGAAAAGAAGAGCGCACGCGGTTTCGCGCCGACCTGATGCTTCGGTAGAACAGCGGGCGCCCTGGGTGGGGCAGTGCATCTGCAACGTGCACTGACCTGCTCTGGCGCCCGTTTCCGTCTGGCCACCTGCACGGGCGCACTGTCCCGGGCGGGGGGTGCTTACGGCAACAGCGCGACGATCAGCTTCGGCAGGTAGAGCATCGCGGCCACCACGGCCGCCAGGACCAGGAACGTCTTCAGGGTCAATGGCCGGCGCCGCGGGTTGGCGAAATGCAGCTTCAGGTCAAGCAGCTCCGTGTCCAGCGTGCGTTGCTCGGCCGCCGTGCGTGCAGACGTTTCCCCGGCCTGCTTCTCAAGCAGGCGGTAGCGCGCCATCAACTCACGGGCCGGTGTTCTGCGCAGGATCTGCGCCCGTATCGCGACCAGACGCTCCGCCTGGGGCATCAGTGCCGGCGCGAACTGCTCGGCCGATGCCTGCCGGCCCGCAAGGCGTGCAGCGTGATCCGCCATCTCCGCCTGGAGGGCGTCGCGCTCGATGTAAAGCTCGGCCAGTGATTTCCTGCGCAGATTCATTGCCTTTTCCGGTGGTCGGTGCTGCTATCTGGACAGCAACACCGTGCAGGCCACGCCGATGAGCACGGCGCACCCGATCAGGCCTACCCACGCCCAGCGACTGCCCGGTCGGCCAAATGCATCGAGTACGGCGCCGACGATGTGGCTGATGATGTCCATGACAGGTGCGACCTTCCGACGGGGGGATGCGGTCAGAATGTTCATTCTCCCGCCTTGCTGTAGTGGTCCGCAACAAGCCCGCAGGTGCGTCGCTGCTCCGCACGCCACCGACGCGCACGTCGGCGGCGAACCGGAGAGGTCGTTGGGGGTACTACCGATGCGCGACGCCCGGTACCGGTGGCGCCCAGTCGACGGTGCGAAGAATCTCCTCGGGCGTTGCGGCGTTTCCATCGGCGAGCACAAGCGTCACGTCACGCAGGTTCCCGGGATCGGCAAGCGGGTTGCTGCCGAAGAAGGCGATGTCCGCCTCCATACCTTCCGCAATGCGCCCGGTCCGGTCGCCGATACCGAGCAGGTCGGCGGCATCGGATGTGGCCAGCCGGAGCACCGCCCAGGTACCGAGGCCGGCGCGCATGTGCAGGTCCAGTTCGCGGCTGTATGCCGGGCCGCCCCCATTGCCATCGGTGCCCACCAGGATCGGCACGCCCGCACCATGCAGTCTTCGCGCCAGCTCCAGCACCTTGGGCATCACGGCCCGCGCGCGCTGGTGATCCGCTTCGTCCATGCGCGGCAGAAAGGACAGCAACGCCTCGAGGTTGGCCGGATGCATGTAGGCCCTGTCTTCGAGGGGGAGCACCGTGTCCAGGCGGTCACTGTTGTAGGCCAACGCGTTGACACCCAGCGTGGTGCTCACCACCACGCGTCGCTGGGCCAGTTCGGCGAGCATCTCCTGGATGAGTGGACCGTCGAACGCCGCCAGTTCAAACCAACGGAACAGGTACCGTGCGTCGGCACCCCGCTCTGCCAGGTAAAGGGCGCGCTGCTCGGGCTCAAGCAGATCGGCGCTGGTGGGCAGCGTGTGTTCCAGACCATCGATGCCAAGCCGGGCTGCCTGCGTCCAGCTGATGGTATCCAGATGTGCGATCGCCTTGAGCCCGTGCCGATGCGCGGCCTGGATACCCTGGTGGAGTTCATCGGCATCCAGCCCGCTGTAGAGCTTGAAGTAGCGCATGCCCATGCCCGCCTGTCGCCGGGCTTCGGCGTCCCATTCCGCCTCCGAGCGCGGGTAGGCGAATGCGGCACCGCCAAACGGCGGCGGCTGGATGACAGCGCCCGCATGCAGTGCCTCGGGCCCCCGCCAGGCGCCACGCCGGATCTGTGCATCGTAATGGGCATTCGCGGCCGGGTCGCCGCCGGGGTTGCGCACCGTGGTGATGCCGAACGCGAGCGCAACGGCTGCGTTGTACCGGGTGATCGCATCGACACTCGGAATGCGGATGGTCGGCGCACCATCGACCACCTCGACGCTGTGCGGCCCCGAGGTGATGTGCGCATGCCCATCAATGAGCCCTGGCAGCGCATAGTGGCCCGTCATGTCCACCGAACGCTCCGGCGGCCTGCCCGTCCACGCACCTGCGCCGACCGACGCTATCCTGCCGTCGTCCACCAGGATGTAGGCGTCCTCCACCACGCGCTGCGCCAAGGGATCAACGAGCGAGAAGCCGTGATAGAGCACGCCTGCGCGCCCCCCACCCGTCCTGGCCGCCACGTGGCAGCCCAGCAAGGGCACGCAGGCCAGGAACGCGATCACTACCTGTCTGAGATTACGCGGCATCGTCGCGCCTCCCAGGCAGAAGCCTGCCCAGCAGCGTCCGGCGCAGCTGGAAGACGGTAAGGCCCAACAGGGCCGCCGCCGCCCAGAACAGCACCTCGGTAGCCACAAGGGCCACGCTCAGCAGGGCAACCCGCGCGGTGGTCCCGACGCCGATCGCCATCGACAGCGCAAACGTAGCCCACGCTGCCAGGCAGAGCACGCCGCCCACGGCAAGGACCTGCTTCTTTCCCTTGGAACGGCCCAGCGCTGTGGCCAGGTGTTCGATCGTCTTTCGCATGGGTGTTCCTCTCTGTGTGGTCTTGGCTGACGTCGGTTCGCGATGAACATGCCAGTCCCTTGGGTAGTACCCTCCGGGCGCGGGTTTCTTACCGCTCACGCAGCGAAGAACGACGTGTAAGAAATTGCTCCCGTTCTACGACTGTGTGCATGTCCCTATGGAGGCACCGCCTGATGCACCCGCTGTGGTCCGATGTCCAACAGCACCTGCCGCGTGTATGGCGGACGGTACGCGCCTACGAGCGCGACCCGGTTGCACACGAAGACCTTGTCCAGGAGGTGCTTCTGGCGGTGTGGCAAGGCCTGCCGCGACTGCGTGACCCCGCCCGGCTTCCGGCCTACATGCTTCGCATCGCCCACAACCTTGGCGCCAGCCACGTGCGGCACGCGGTGCGCGCCCCGGCCCCGGGCCACCTGGACCAGGCGGCCATGGAATCCATTGCCGATGCCGCAGCGGATCCTGGGGACGCCGCCGGTCAATGGCTGCTCGATGCACTGCGCCTGCTCCCGCTGCCGCAACGACAGGTCCTCCTGCTGCAACTGGAGGGTTTCGACTACAAGGAGATCGCCGAGATGCTCGGCATCAGCACCGACAACGTTGGCGTGCGCGCACACCGGGCGCGCAAGGCACTCCAGGAGATCCACGATGGACATCAATGACGACGCCCTGCGCGCGCTCTGGCAACGGCAGCAGCCCCCATCCCGCCTGGCCGAAACGATGGCCCGGAAGATCCAACGGCACCGCCGCCTCGCTGCCGTGCGCGTCACCCTCGAGGTTGCAGTGACGGTCGCGGGCATCGCCCTGCTCACCTGGCCCGCGGCGGACGGGCGTCTGTCACCTGGCCAATGGCTGCTGATCCCGTTCTTCTCGGTGTTCCTCGTTACCAGCTGGACCCTTCTGCTGCGACAGCAGAGCGACCAGCGTGTCGCCGCGCACGCGCCGGTGGCGGTCTACGCGTCGATCCGGACGCTGCAGCTGCGCAACAGGCTGCGGCACTTGAAGCTGGCGCAGATGTCGGCGCTGGCGCTGTGCGGTTACGCGCTGGCCAGCGTGATCGTCTGCCATCTGCTGGGCACGGCCGAGTGGAAACAGGCTGCGCTTCGTCTTGCGGCCTGGGCTGTGGCCTGGATGGTTGGGACCGGGTGGCTGGTCCGCAGGCAACACAGGGGGATACGGCGGGAGTACCGTCGTATCGGGCGGCTCGGGCCATGCGACTGACGCTGCCGCGGCCGTTGCAGGCCGCTTCCGATATTGCACGGGACTTGATCGAACCGGAAAGGCTGTAATTTATCCGGGTGTTATTGACGATTTAATTTTACCCGGGCATTATTCCGGCATGGACCGAACCACGCCCCCGACCTATACCGCCTTTGTAGAGACGCGCCGTCTCATCTGCGGCCCCTTGCACGAGGTGGCCGTGGTCGTACTGCGAGCGCAGCAGACGCAGCCCGAAACGCATGCGCTGGTCTTGAACGATGACACCGGCCAGGCGGTGGATCTGGATCTGGGCGGCGGCGAGGATGCGGTTGCAGCACGCTACACCGTGGTGGCCCGCCCCCAACCTCCCAAAGGACGTGGTCGGCCCAAACTCGGTGTCGTGGCGCGGGAAGTGACGCTTCTGCCGGAGCACTGGGACTGGCTCGCGGCGCAGCCGGGCGGCGCATCGGTGGCCTTGCGCAAACTCGTACACGACGCGCGGCGCAAGGGCGGTGCCGCCGATCGCGCACGCCAGGCGCGCGACCGCGCCTATAACGCAATGTCCACGCTGGCCGGCGACATGCCCGGCTTCGAGGAAGCCTCGCGGGCGCTGTTCGCCGACGACCACGAGCGGCTGATGACGCAGATGCTCGCCTGGCCGCACGACGTGCGGACGTACGTCATGCAGCTCGCTGAGCCTGTACCCGCCTAAGCCGAGTCCCTTTTCCTTCTCTTTCCAACCAGAGCGCGGCCTCGGGTCGCAGCGCTGTGGGAACCCGCATGCCCCCGATTGCCAGGAAGGCCGCATGAACGCGTCTGACGCACCATCCTCCACCGCGCCGGTACCGACGCTGCGTGCGCGCTACCTCGCACTGCTGGCACCCTTGATCCTGACCCACGCGATGCAAAGCGCGGGCGGACTGCTCGATGCTTTCTGGCTCGGACGCCTGCTCGGCGTGCGCGGCATCGCGACGGCGGCGTCGTTCTTTCCCGTGTTCTTCCTGCTGCTGTCGTTGATCATCGGGATGGGTGCCGGTGCCACCATCCTGGCGGGCCAGGCAATGGGCGCGCGGGATGCGACGCAACTGCGGCGCGTGGCTGCGACAGCCTGGTCGGCTGCGTTTGGCGTCGGGCTTGTCGTCGCCATGGTCGGTGCATGGTGTGCGCCAGGGTTGATGCGAGCACTTGGCACGCCGCAGGACATCCTGCCCGCCGCGATCGACTATGCACGCGCCATGTTGCTGGTGATGCCCTGTGTATTCGTCTCGTGGGCAGGCATGTCGTTGAGCCGCGGTACCGGAGATGCGACCTCGCCGATGTGGGCTTTGCTCGCCGCGACGCTGGCAGGGGCGGTGTGCACGCCGCTACTGGTGGCGTACACCGCCTTGGGCGTGACCGGCGTGGCCATATCTGCACTCTTCGCACAGCTTGCCGCGCTGGTCGTGTTGAGGCATCGCTGGCGTCGGAACGGCCATCCGCTTGCCGCTCGCACGGGCTGGCAGCACTGCAGGCCCAGTGCAGCCGTCGCCAAGCGCATGCTGCAGATCGGCGTGCCCGCCGCACTGCAGATGCTGGCGATGGCGCTGGCCGAGATCGTGCTGCTGAGCCTTGTGAACCGCCACGGCTCAACCGCAACCGCTGCCTACGGCGCAGCGACGCAGGTGCTGAGCTGGGTGCAGTTCCCCGCGATGAGCCTGGGCATTGCCGCCGCGATCTTCAGCGCGCATGCCGTCGGCGCGGGACGGCGGGAACGTCTCTCTGCAATCGTAGCTACGGGACTGCGCGTGAACGCGATGGTCACCACTCTGTTCGTGGTTGCTGCGCATCTGCTCGCACCGTTTGCGCTGCGCGTCTTCCTGGAGCCCGGGCCCGTGCTGGACGTGTCGGTCACCATCGTGCGCACGGTGGCCTGGAGTGTAGTGCTACTCGGATGGAGCAACGTGCTTGTGGGCGCGATGCGTGCGAGCGGTGCGGCGCTGCTCCCGGCGCTCCTGAGCATGGCGGCGATCCTTGGCATCGAGTTGCCGGCCGCCGCGGCGCTGCAACAGCGCTTCGGACTGGCAGGCCTGTTCTGGGCCGTCCCTGCCGCATTCCTGACCATGCTGGTGCTGCATGGCCTCTACTACCGTCACAAGGAAGGGAACGATGGACGTTGATAACACACCGATGTCGCGCGCGGCGCGGCGCGCGGCCGCACGACAGGCGCGCGACGCCTTCCCGCCCATGGGCATCTATGCCATCCGTGACAGCGAAAGCGGCCACCTCCTGCTGGGCGCGAGCCGCAATGTTGATGCATCGCTCAATCGCGCTCGCTTTGAACTGCTGATGGGCAAGTACGCAGACAGAGTGCTGCAAGCCGCGTGGAATCGCGGCGGCGTGGATGGACTCCGCTTCGACGTACTCGAACGGTTGAAGGAGCGGGAGACCGTAGACTTCGACTATGAGGGCGAACTGAAGGCGCTTGAGCAGTTCTACCGCGAACTGCATGGACTGGCGACATGAGTCAGGGAGGTTGGGAATTCGGACCGGGACCAAGGCAGGATTCCAACCCACATGCGGCACTACGGGATGCTGATGTGGTGGGCCCACCAGGATTCGAACCTGGAACCAAAGGATTATGAGTCCTCTGCTCTAACCGTTGAGCTATAGGCCCTTGCGGCTGCACAGTGTAGTGGAGCCCCCCGCACGCTTTCCACTGCACACCCAAACATCATCCAAAACGCTGCCCCATCGCCTGCACCCGGCGTGCATTCTCCGCCGCCAGCTCGCGCAGCACCGCCGAGCGCAGCAGCGCCGATCCCGCCACGCGCTGCCAGTAATCCACCGCCAGCGGTGCCGCCCATTGCAGGTGCGCAAGCTGGCCGCTGCGCTCCGGGGCGACGGACGCCAGCGGCGTGGGCGCGCGGAGTACCCCGGTGCGCGAAGGCGCAAGTGACATCGGCAGCATGTCGTAGACCGGTGCCAGCGCCAGCGGCCCGCGATCGACGAGGTGAAAGCCGAGATTGCCCTGATGCATGTCGCTGTTGCCGATAAGCCGGCCGAACGCGTGCAGCCTGCCCATGGTGGCCTGCGCGTCGCGATCTACCCAGCCCTGCGACAGCAGCGCGTCGCCTGCCGTTCCCCAGTCCAGGGTCACATCGCCGACGAAGGCCGATGACAACGCCAGCAACGAGACGAAACCACGCCTCCCGAGCACGTCGACGGTGCGGTCGAAGCGCTGCACCTCCAGGAAGGTATGCGTGTCGGTCTGGAGGATCTCTGAGGCTGCCGCCTGCATGCCAGCGTCGCGCAGGCACTGCAGGGCCAAGTGCTCGCAGACCAGCAGGTCCGCCCAGCGCTCTGCGGCCTGCCCTGCGGTGGGCTGCGCGAACTTGACCAGCGCTGCGTAGCGGCCACCATCATGCTCCACCGTGGCGGTGAACTTCGGTTGCTCGCCACCGGGCGATGAGCCGACGTCTTCGCCTTCCAGTGCAGCCGCGGCACGCTCGGGATAGCGGCGTGCACGTTCCCCTGCCGGAACCCGGTCACCCGGCGCGTCGAGCCCGCGCAATGCCATCTCCACCGCATCGCCGCCGAGCAGAAGATCTCCGATTTCGGTCCCTCCTGCACGCACCAGCGCCTGCAGGGTATCGGCCAGCTGCCATCGATTGAGGTCGTCGGGAACGCCCAGATCCCGGCCGCGACGATGCGCGAAGGTGCGACCGAGAAACCCCTGCGGACGCAGGTCGTCCAGGTACCACGGCAGCCCCGGGAAGTGGCCTTCGACGGTCTCGTCTGGCGAACGGGTCAGATTCGGTCGCGCGGCGTTGACCGCGACGTGGAAGGTGTCGCCCGTGAGTGCCACGACCGTGCCCAGCTCTTCGAGCCTGGCATCGGGCCGCAGCCGGAACAGCGGCCATTCGCTGCCGGCTGCGGTGTACTGCCGGACCGCATAGGCCGTGGCGCGGGTGCGGCCAATCCGGACGACGCGCTCCCCCGCCTCGGCCACGAGACGACTCAAGGTCGTGCGGGTGACCCCGAGGCGATCAATGAGATCGGCCGCTGACACCACCTCGCCGGCAGGCAGGCTGTCGAACAGCGTCTGGAGCTGGAGCGCGCGAGGACGGGCCATGACCTGGGTTTTGGGACGAATTAAGTTACGAATCTATACGCCAACTTCTGGTCGATCGCAAGCCACATCAATTAATAAGTAATTGATTGATATATGTTCAATCCCAGCGCAGACGTACAGAACTCCGTAATTAAGTTACGAAACGCGAAACGTAATATCAGCTCACCTACCGGTCTTCCAGCCGCTTCATCAGCCGCTCCAGCCGCTCCTCAACCGCCCGGCTGCCGTAAACGCCCCGCAGGCTGTCGGCCGGGGTGGCGCACTGCCCGTTGTCGGTCACCACCAAACTCGAGCCCTGCAGCGAGGCCCGCGCCTCGCAGGGCGCCTCACCCAGGAACAGTTCGTCACCCATCGGCTCGGCGCTGCCAATCAGCCGGCCGGCGCCCTTGCCACCCGGTGGCAGCATGCTCAACTGCAGCGTGCGTCCCTCGGACCGGATCTCCAGCACGCGACCACCGCGCCCGTCCCAGTACCCCAGCCAGCTGGTGAAGTCGGTTTCGGCCATGTGCCCGGTCTTCATGACACGCTCGGCGGGCGCCCAGCCCACCACGTCCTTGCCGGGGGGAAGCACCTGCACGCAGTAGTAGTCGTTCCAGCGGCTGCCGATCACCAGGCTGCTGCCCGGTTCGACGTCATCGCCGCTGCGGCAGCTGTCCTGCGGCGTGTCCAGGCAGCCGGGACGCTCCCCCACCAGCGCAACGTTGCCGGCATCCACGACGCGGCCGACCGTGAGGTCGGGTTGGGTCTGGTAGAAATCCGCTGCGTTACAGGCAGGTTGCCGAGGCTCCGCGGCCAGCGCGGCGAAGGGGCACAGAGCAAGGACAAGCCAACCTTTTTTCATCGTCATTCCATTGATCCACAGGTGTAAAGCGACGCGCATCCTACCGCATCCGCATACCTGCCCGCTGCACACGCGGGCATACCTGCCGCCCCAAAAAACAAACCCCGCTTGCGCGGGGTTTGTCGGATTTCAACGCGAACTGCCGGGATCGATCAATCGATATCCAGGAAGCTGCGCAGCTGCTCGGACCGGCTCGGGTGACGCAGCTTGCGCAGCGCCTTGGCTTCGATCTGGCGGATACGCTCGCGGGTGACGTCGAACTGCTTGCCCACTTCCTCGAGGGTGTGGTCGGTGTTCATGTCGATGCCGAAGCGCATGCGCAGCACCTTGGCTTCCCTCGGGGTGAGGCCAGCCAGCACGTCGCGCACGGTTTCAGACAAGTTGATGTTGGTGGTGTTCTCGATCGGGGACTCCACGTTGGTGTCCTCGATGAAGTCGCCCAGATGCGAATCCTCGTCGTCGCCGATCGGGGTTTCCATCGAGATCGGCTCCTTGGCGATCTTCATCACCTTGCGGATCTTGTCTTCCGGCATGTCCATTTCCTTGGCCAGCTCCTCCGGCGTGGCCTCGCGGCCGTACTGCTGGAGCATCTGGCGGGAAATGCGGTTCAACTTGTTGATCGTTTCGATCATGTGCACCGGAATACGGATGGTGCGCGCCTGATCGGCGATCGAACGGGTGATGGCCTGGCGGATCCACCAGGTGGCATACGTGGAGAACTTGTAACCACGGCGGTACTCGAACTTGTCGACGGCCTTCATCAGACCGATGTTGCCTTCCTGGATCAGGTCGAGGAACTGCAGGCCGCGGTTGGTGTACTTCTTGGCGATGGAGATCACCAGGCGCAGGTTGGCCTCGACCATTTCCTTCTTGGCCTTGCGCGCACGCGCCTCACCGTAGGCCATGGCGCGGCTGATTTCCTTCAGCTCGTCCAGTTCCAGCCAGGTGGTCTTTTCGATGTCGAGCGTGGCCTGCTGCTCGGCGATGATCTGGTCCTTCACGTCACGCAGGGCCGAGGACCACTTCTGCTTGCGCTTCAGTGCGTCTTCCACCCACTCCAGGTTGGTCTGGTTGCCTTCCCAGGAGCGGATGAAGTCCTTGCGCGGCATGCGCGCGGTCACGGTGGCCAGGTTCAGCACGCGGCGCTCGTGGGACTTGATCTCGGCCATGACGTCGCGCAGCTGCTTGACCAGCACGTCGGTCAGCGGCAGCGGCAGCTTCAGGGTCACGAACACGGCGGCCATGTCGTCGCGCAGCTTGGCCAGCGGCTTGCGGTCGCCCTTGGCGGCGGCCTTCTTGAACGCGCTGTACGCATCGCTCAGGGCCTGCATGCGGCGGGCAACTTCTTCCGGGTCCGGACCAGTCGGGCCGGCTTCTTCTTCAACGTCGTCGCCGTCGTCTTCGTCGTCGGCGTCGTCTTCGGCGTCGTCGCTGGTGTCTTCGGCCACGGCCGGGGCCGGGACTTCTTCAACCAGGTCGTTGAAGCCGACGATCACTTCGGCCAGGCGCTTCTTGCCTTCCTTGTGCGCGTCGTAGTCGGCCAGCAGCGATTCCACCGACACCGGGAAGGTGCCGAGTGCCGCCTGGACCTGGCCCAGGCCTTCTTCGATGCGCTTGGCGATGGCGATTTCGCCTTCGCGGGTCAGCAGCTCGACGGTACCCATTTCGCGCATGTACATGCGCACCGGGTCGGTGGTGCGACCACCTTCGGTGTCGAGCGCGCTCAGCGCGGCGGCAGCTTCTTCGGCCGCGGTGTCATCGACTTCGCGGTTGCCGGTGTTGCCATCGTTGAGCAACAGGGTTTCTGCATCGGGTGCAACTTCATGGACATCGATGCCCATGCCGTTGATCATGCCGATGATGTCTTCAATCTGCTCCGGGTCGACGATGTCGTCGGGCAGGTGATCATTGACTTCGGCGTAGGTCAGGTAGCCCTGTTCCAGGCCCTTGCTGATCAGAAGCTTGATGTCGTTTTGCTGGGCAGGACGTTCGTTGGCCATGTAGTGCTCGCGCCACCGGCAGGGAGAGGAATAGGACCTAGCATTATACCAGCCTGGCGCCCCACCGCCCGGGCGGTGGTCCCGGGGGTCAGGGTCTGAGCAGGAAGGTCACCGGACCATCGTTGACCAGGCTGACAACCATATGGGCACCAAACTGGCCTGTTTCCACCCCCGGGGCGTGTTTTTGCCTGCAGATCTCGACCAACCGGTTGAATCCACGTTCAGCCTCGGCCGGCGGCGCGGCGGTGCTGAAGCCCGGCCGCATCCCGCTGGCGGTGTCGGCAGCCAGGGTGAACTGGCTTACCAGCAGCAGCCCGCCCCCGGTATCGGCCAGCGAACGGTTCATTTTTCCGCCCTCATCGGCAAACACACGGTAGCCGAGCACCCGATCGGCCATCCGCGCGATCTGCGCCTCGCTGTCGCCGGGCTCCATGCCCACCAGCGCCAGCAATCCCGGGCCGATCCGGCCCACCGCCACGTCATCGACACACACGCTGGCCTGGGTGACGCGCTGGATGAGAACGAGCATGGGCGGGGCTTCCGGGGTGGGGGCCGGCTACCTTAACGCGCTGGCCGGTCCACGCCGATTGTCCCAGCGGCTAGACTTCCCCGTGATGAAACCGCATACCACCGCCCGCCTGGCCTACCGTGCCGCCGCCCTGTTCACCCGTCTGCCCTGGTCCTGGCTGCGCGGCGTCGCCCATGCGCTGGCGTGGCTGTGGATCGCCCTCAATGCGCGCGAGAGCCGGGTGACCCGGCGCAACCTGGAACTGGCCTTCCCCGACCTGACCGACGCCCAGCGGGTGCAGATGCACCGCGAGGTGCTGCGCTCCACCGCGCTGCAGGCGCTGGAAACCCTGCGCCTGTGGACCCGCCCGCGTGAGCAGAACCTGGCCTGCCTGGTCGAGCGCCATGGCGAAGCCCTGTACGACGCGGCGCTGGCCGCCGGCAAGGGCGTGATCGTGGCCGCCCCCCACCATGGCAACTGGGAGCTGCTGAACCAGTGGCTGGCTTCGCGCGGGCCGATCGCCATCGTCTACAAGGCGCCCGACGAAGCCGTGGGCGATGCCTTCCTGCAGCTGGTGCGTGGCGGCGACAACGTGCAGCAGGTGCGGGCCGAGGGCCCGGCGGTGCGCCAGCTGTTCAAGGTGCTCAAGGACGGCGGCGCCACCGGCATCCTGCCCGACCAGCAGCCCAAAGCCGGCGACGGCGTGTTCGCCCCGTTCTTCGGGGTGGAGGCGCTGACCATGACCCTGGTCAACCGGCTGGCTGAACGGACCGGGGCCACCGTGCTGTACGGCTGGTGCGAGCGCGTGGGCCCGGGCATGCAGTTCGCCCTGCACGTCGAGCCGGCCGATCCGGCCGTGGCCGACCCCGACCCGCGCACGGCGGCAACCGCCCTCAACGCCGGGCTGGAGCGGATCGCCCGGCGCGACCCCACCCAGTACCAGTGGACCTACAAGCGTTACACGTTGCGCCCGCCGGGCAGCGACGAGGTGGACCCCTATGCCACCGAGGAACACCCCCACTGACTGCGACGCAGCGTCGCGCCCCCGGCACGATTGGAAACGGCGCCTTCCGTCCCCACTGTGGAACCCACGATGTCCCCCCACGGCCCCTGCCATGTCTGATGCTGCTTCTTCCCTGTTCGGCGACCCGGCCGCGATCCGCTGCGAACGGGCGGTGGCCGAACTGCGCGCGGGCCGCCCGGTGGTGATCGACGACGGCCACGGCCAGCGCCTGGCCTTCATCGCCCTGGACAGCAGCACCCGCAGCAGCTTCAGCGCGTTCGCCCAGGCCGCCGCCGACCGCCACTACCTGTTCCTCACCGCCACCCGTGCGCGGGTGCTGGGCGTAGCCGCCGAGCATGGCGCGCGCGTGCCGCTGGCGGGCATCGACTTCGACGCCCTGCCCTCGCTGAGCTACCGGCGCGAACCGGAAGTGATGCCCGCAGGCTGGTCGGCCGGGCAGGCGCTGGATGATGGCGCGGTGGAAATCGCCCGTCTGGGCCTGCTGCTGCCGGCCATGGTGGGCGTGCTGCTGGAGGACACCGACCACCGCTTCGATGATTGCGCACAGGTATCGCTGTGCGACCTGCACCAGGGCGCCGAGCAGGCCGCCCACGCCTATGAACTGGTGACGCGTTCGCCGGTGCCGCTGCGCGAGGTGGGCATGACCGAATTTGCGGTGTTCCGCGGCGGCGTGGCCCAGCGCGACCAGGTGGCGATCATCGTCGGCAGTCCGGACCTGTCCGGGGTAGTGCCGGTGCGCGTGCATTCGTCCTGCCTCACCGGCGACCTGTTCGGCTCGCTCAAGTGCGACTGCGGCGACCAGCTGCGGCGCGGCCTGCGCAAGCTCAAGGAACTGGGCGGCGGCGTGCTGCTGTACCTGGACCAGGAAGGCCGCGGCACCGGCATCGCCGCCAAGATGCGCGCCTACGGCTACCAGCACGACGGCCTGGACACCATCGACGCCGATGCGCAGCTGGGCTTCGGCGCCGACGAACGCCGCTACGGCAGCGCGGTGGCGATGCTGCAGGGGCTGGGCGTGCACCGCGTGCAGCTGCTCAGCAACAACCCCACCAAGGCGCAGCGGCTGCGCAATGCCGGCATCGACGTGGTGGACTGCGTGCCGGTCACCGGCGATATCACCGCCGAGAACGAACAGTATCTGCGCACCAAGGCCGAACGGGCCGGCCACCTGCTCGACGTCGACGCGCTGATCCAGGCCGCGCAATAGCGCGCGGCAACCTGCTACCGTCTGCGCGACGGGCGCACCGCCACCAGCAGCACGCCCGGCATGTCCCTTGCCGAGCGCCCTGCCTTGTCCGACGCCATCGACACCCCTGCCATTCCCTCTCCGCCGGCGTTGCCGCCGCTGCCGCCCAGCGCTGACTGGCAGGCGCTGCCACGACGTGCCGCTGCCATCGCGGCGGTGGCCGGGGCCATCACCGGCACCCTCGTGCTTGGTGGCGGGCTCGCCACGGCCTGGGTGCTGCTGGACCTGCCGCTGCGCTGGCTGGGCGCGGCCGGCATGCTGGTGCTGGGCGCGGCAATCGGCGCGGTCATTGGTTACCGCCGCCAGCGCCGCACCTTCTGGCGGCTCGACGCCCAAGGCCTGGGGGTCCGCCGCGACCTGATGTGGCAGCAGGAAACCCGCGTGCCCCTCTCACGCGTGCAGCACCTGGACCTGCGCCGGGGACCGATCGAACGCAGTGCCCGGCTGGCCACGCTGGTGGTGCACACCGCCGGCAGCCGCTTCAGCGCGGTGAGCCTGAGCGGGCTGGATGGCGAGGATGCCGAACGCCTGCGCGACACGCTGGGCCACCAGCTCGACCGCGACGACGACGCCCTGTGAGCAGCCTGCCCCCGGCAGAGGCCGCGCTGAACGATGCGCCGCAGGAGCAGCGCCTGCACCGGTGGTCGTGGCTGTTCGTGCTGCTGATGCAGCTGCGCCAGTTCCTGCTGCCGCTGGTGGCGCTGCTGGTGTTCGGCAACCGTGGCGACCGCGATCAGATGTGGTCCTACCTGGCCGCGCTGGTAGTGATCGTGGTGCTGGTGGGCACCTCGGTGCTGCAGTACCTGACCTACCGTTACCGGATCGGCCGCGACGCCATCAGCGTGCGCAGCGGGGTGGTGTCGCGCAACCGGCGCGAGATTCCCTTCGCGCGCATCCACAACGTGGTGGTGCACCAGAACCCGCTGCACCGTCTGTTCGGGGTGGCCGAACTGCGCCTGGAATCGGCCGGTGGCGCCCGGCCCGAGGCGGAAATGCGCGTGCTGAAGCTGTCCCAGGCGCTGGCGCTGGAACAGCTGGTGCGGCACCGCGGCCAGGGGGGCGCGCCAACGCCGGCGGCCACGGATGCGGATGCAGAGGCGGTCACGCCGCCCCTCGACGACGGCGTGCTGCTGCAACTGAGCACACCGGAGGTGGTGCGCATCGGCCTGCTGTCCAACCGCGGCTGGGTGGTGGTGCTGGCTGCCGTGGGCGCGACGTTCCAGCTGTTCCCCGATGGCACCGTGACCGACGCGATCGAGGAAGGCGGGCGCCAGGCGCTGGGCTACGCCAATGGCCTGCACCCGGCCGACTGGGTGTGGGCGGTGGTGGCGCTGGTGGCGGTGGCCGCGTTCTGGGTGCTGCTGCGCGTGTTTTCAGTGGCGCTGGCGCTGTTGCGTTACTACGGCTTCCAGTTGAGCGAACACGAACGCCGGCTCACCGTGGTCAGTGGCCTGCTCACGCGCCTGCGCAGCAGCGTGGCGCGGCGGCGCATCCAGGCTTGGACGCTGCGCGAAAGCCCCCTGCAACGCTGGGCCGGGCGCCGCCATCTACGCATCGACATTGCCGCCGGGGTGTCCGAAGAAAACCAGCGCCGCGACCTGCGCGAACTGGCCCCGCTGGCCACCCCCGAGGCGGCCGATGCCCTGGTGCAGCACCTGCTGCCGCAGGTGCAGTGGCCGCCCGCCCGCTGGCAACCGGTGCAGCAGCGCGGCTGGTGGCGGCTGAGCCTGGGCACGGCGGTGTGGGTCCCGCTGGTGGCCGTGGCCGCGGTGTGGAACGAGGTGCCGTGGGCCGCCCTGATCCTGCTGTGGCTGCCGTGGTCGGCGTTCCGCGCGCATCGCCAGATGGCCCGCATGGGCTATCACCTGGACGACCAGTACGTGGCCGTGCGCGGTGGCTGGTGGCAGCGCTGGTGGCGGTTTGCCGAGCTGGACAAACTGCAGGTGCTGCGCCTGAGCCGCTCCCCACTGGATCGCCTGCTGGGGACCGCCAGCGTGTGGCTGGATACCGCCGGTGCCAGTGGCAGCGTGGCCTTGTGCCTGCGCTACCTGCCCGACGCCGAGGCGCGCGCGGTGCATGCGCGGTTGAGCGCCGCATTGGCGCAGCGGCGCCTGCGCTGGTAAGCGACGCAGCCGACCAACGGTCGGCTCTACCGCTTGGACGGCCCCCAATAGCCCAGGTCACGCCGGATCTGCAGGCCACGCGTCCACGCGCCGAACGGCTTGCGCTTGAGCGTGCCCAGCTCGCCGGCGAGGAAATCCTCGGTGGCCGCGATCACGCGCTCGCTGGAATATCCGTCGCGGTACGGGTGGATGCTGTCGGCGTACTGCTGGATGTGCGCCACCAGCGCCGGCTCGGGCGACAGCGCGCGGTCCAGCATCGCCGGCAGCCGGGTGGCGTCGTCGAAGTCGATCATGTGCGGCTGCGGCACGCGGTTGCGGAAGGTCACCACCGGTTTGTACTGCACCACGAACTCGGACACGATCGAGGAGGTGTCAGACACCAGCACATCGGCGGCACGCTGCGCGGCCATCACCTGCTCGGGCTCGATGAAGGCGGCGTTGTCGCCGGCCAGCGCGCGGTAGCGCGCGAACAGTTCCTCGCTGCACTTGGGATGCAGGGTCAGCAGCCAATAGCGCTCGCCGCGCGCGATATCAGCGGCAATGTGCTCGTACAGGTGCGGCGCCGCACTCAGGCGCTCGGTGAACGTAGACCCGAACAGGATCACCGGGCGGCCAGCGGCCGGCGCCCGCAGCGCCGCGCTGGCGCCGCCGTCGTCGCGGAACAGCGGGTCCAGCTTCGGCCAGCCGGTCTGCGCCACGGCGAAATGGCCCTGGCGCGCGGCCAGGTCCCGGAACGGCTCCGTCGTCGCCGGCCCCTGCGTGCAGTACAGGTCGAACAGGCCACGCACGCGGAAATGGCCGCGCGCGCTGTCGCGCTTCTGCACATTGAAGCCGTGGAAGACCTGCACCTTGGCCCCGGCGATGAACGGCGGCACCCAGTTGGCGGCGCTGAACACCGCCCGCGGGCGCAGCGCCAGCGCCTGCTTGAGGTCCACGTTGGGCACCCCCGGCAGAGTGGCCCCGGCCGCCCCATCGGCGAACCAGGCCGACACCGATTGCCCGGACGCGTGCAACGCCTGGGCCAGAGGGGCGAGAATGGGCAGCGCATAACGCTCCGTCGCAAACAGCAGGTACTCGGCCATCATGTTCTCCACGACCGCTCCCACTGAACGGCCTCGCATCTCGGCCTGCATTATCGCGTTCAATGAAGCCGACCGCATCGGCGATTGCCTGGCCTCGCTGGCCTTCTGCGACGAGATCGTCGTGGTGGATTCCAATTCCACCGATGCCACCGTGGCCATTGCCCGCGCCGCCGGGGCCACCGTGCTGCAGCGCCCGTTCGACGGCTTCCGCAGCCAGAAGGCGTTCTGCGTTGAACAGGCCGCCCACGACTGGGTGCTGTGCCTGGATGCCGACGAGCGCGTCAGCGACGACCTGCGCGCGGCCATCCTGGCGGCCCAGGCCGGTGGCTTCGCCGGTCACCACGGCTACCGCTTCGCGCGTTTGTCCGAGTACTTCGGCAAGTTCCTGCGCCACGGCAATGCCTATCCGGACCGCGTGCTGCGCCTGTTCGACCGTCGCCACGGCGGCTGGCGCGGCAAGCGCGAGATCCACGAAGCGGCCAGCGTCGATGGCAGCGTGGGCGTGCTGCGCGGCGACCTGATCCACTACCCGTACCGCTCGCTGGAACAGCAGTTGAGCAAGACCCAACGCTACGCCCGGATGATGGCCGAGCACGAGTTCGCACGCGGCAAGCGCGCCACCCTGGCCAAGCTGGTCCTGGCCCCGGCGTGGCGGTTCTGGCGCGGGCTGCTGCTGCGCGGAGGCTTCCGCGATGGCTGGCATGGGCTGGTGTATGCCTACGTGCGCGCCAACTACGTGCGCCAGAAAACGATCATGTTGTGGATGCTGCAGCACGGCCAGCCGGTGAGCGACCCGCCGCGGCGCAGCGACGCCGCATGAACGCTGCTGTGGCAGACTTCATGCGCGTTTGATCGAAGGCCCCCATGAAGATCCTCTACACCAACTTCCATTCCGGCGACGGCGGCGGCCACACCACCTACCTGGTGTCATTGGCGCGCGCGCTGTCGGCGCGCCACCAGCTGTTCATGGCCGCCCCGGACAACAGTCGCGTGCTGCGCGTGGTCCGCGACGAAGGCATTGCCGAACCGCTGGACATCGCCTTCAGCAGTGGCCTGCCCACGCTGCCCCAGCAATGGGCCGACATGCGCCGCCTGCGCCACCTGGTGCAGCAGCACCGCATCGACATCGTGCACGCCAACGGCGCGCGCGACCATCGGGTGATGATGGAAGCGGTGGCCGGCCTGGCCCATCGGCCCAAGCTGGTGTTCACCAAGCACAACAGCAAGCCCAGCAACACGTTCGGCAACACCCTGCGCGCGCGCTGGGGCACCGACCGGGTGATCGCCGTCTCCGCGCACACCCGCGACATGTTGCTGGACAGCCCCTACCGGCGCTGCCCGATCGATGTGGTGCGCAACGGCGTGGACCTGGCCCGCTTCGCCCCCGTCGATGCATCGGCCGGCGCGGCGCTGCGCGCGCGCTGGACCACCGATCCCGAGGCACTGGTGATGGTGAGCAATGCCGGCACCGACGGCCACAAGGGCTGGATCGACCTGGTCGAGGCCATCGCCACCCTGCCCGAACCGATCCGCGGCCACATCCACGTGGCCGTGGCCGGCCGCGATGCGGAGCCGCGCCTGCTGGCCCGGGTGGCCGAGCTGGGCCTGGCCGCGCAGGTCCACCTGCCCGGCCTGCTGGAGGATATCCGGCCGTTCGTGGCCAGCGGCGATGCGGGCTTCGTGCTGTCCCACGACGTGGAAACGATCTCGTTCGCCTGCCGCGAAATGATGGCGATGGGCAAGCCGGTGATGGTCAGCGACTACGCCGGCCTGCCGGAGAACATCGACCACGGCCAGGACGGCTGGATCGTGCCGGTGCGCAACATTCCCGCGATCGCCGCCCAGGTGGCCCAGCTGTATGCACAGCGCCACGACCTGGCCCGGATTGGCGTGGCCGCGCGCCAGCGTGCGGTGCGTGAGTTCGGCCTGGACACGTTCACCGGCCTGACCGAAGCCAGCTACGCGGCTGCCCTGCAGGGCGGTTGACCCGGGATCAGTCCGCCTGGCGCCGGCGCGCCGGGTCGGACAGGGCCAGGAACACCGCCACCCAGGTGGCGTAGAACGAGGCCGAGCGCATGTCGCGGAACATCATCTCGGTGAGGCCGAACACCAGGTAGCTGGCACAGATCATCACCCCGGCACCGGCGAACAGGCGCCCGGCGTCGTCGTCCCGCCACAGCCGACGCAGCAGCACCCACCCCGGTGCGGCGTACAGCAGCACCAGCCCCAACCCGCCCAGCACACCGTAGGTGGCCAGGAAATACAGCAGGTCGTTGTGGGTTTCGCCGTAGTCGCGCGCCACGGTGGGCGACACCTGGCGGGTCTCGGCCAGGCTGCGCAGTTCTTCGCGGAAGCGGTCGCCTCCGCCGATGCCGAACACCGGCTCGCTCTGGATCATGTGCCCGGCCGCGCTCCACAGCTGCAGACGAATGCACACCGACGTATCGGCCAGATGGGTCACCTGGCACTCTTCGAATTCGTTCACGCCCAGGTGGATGCGCTCGCGCAGGGTGCTGTCGCTGAGCACGATCAGGCCCAGCGCGCCGAGCAGCAACGCACCGGCCCACGCCTTGTAGCGATTGAGTCGGCGCCCCTGCACCAGCAGTGCGATGAACACCAGCACCGGCACTGCCAACAGCCCGCCGCGGGTCTGGGTGGCCAGGAATGCGCCCAGCCCGGCTACGCCGGTGATCAGTTTCAGCGCGAACTCGGTGCGCTTGAAACGGGTGATGCGATAGCCCAGCAGCAGCAGCGCCAGCATCGAAAACAGCAGGGTCAGGTTGCCGTAGGTCACCGTGTTGAACTGGCGGGTGGCCGGGCGCCCGCCGGTGCTCAACACCAGCCAGCCCACGTTGATCACCGCATACCAGATGCCCAGCAACAGGCCGAACAGACCATGGGCCAGGATCGGGCGCGGAATTCGCAGCGCAGCGGCCAGGATCAACAGCACGGTCAGGAATCGCGAGGCCTTTTCCACCTCCGAGCCCTTCCACAGGCCATGCACGAGCAGGCTGGTGAGCACGCCGATCAGCATCACCGCCACGCCCACGCCCATCCACACATATTCGCGGCGGTTGTCGCACCAGACCTGCCCGGGCGCGGCCGGGCGCACCACCGCCAGCACGATGATGCTCAGCAGGACCAGCAGGTAATAGCCCGCACTGCCACCGTCCAGGGTCGACATCAGCAGCACCGGGGACAACCCGAGCGCGATCGTGAATGCCCATGCCAAGGCGAGGTTGGCGCGGGCAGGACGGAGTGGAGACATGGTCACGATCTGGGCAATGCGGCGTAATGACGGAGGAGGAACGGGTTCACCGGCCTCCATTCCAGGATCGGGCGAGCAGGCCGCATTGTCACCGATCGTCCCGTAATGATCCATGAGAGCACTGTCACTCCTCCGGCGCTTCGCGGCCCTGTTCCAGGGTGATACGCGCCAGTTCCCGGGCACTGGGCAGGCAGGGGCCGACCACGGCATCGGCAGGGACCAGCCACCAGCCGCGGCGATTGGCCACGCCCACCCGTTCGGCACGGCGGCGGTCGATGCAGTCCAGCACGGCCGCCTCCTGCACCAGCAGCCAGCGCTGCTGCGGCGCCTGCGCCTGCCAGGCCACCCCGTCCTGCAACTGGCTGTACCAACGGCGTTTGAAGCCAAAAGTGGTCACGGGGCGGTCGGCCATGAGCAGGTTCTGCTCCTTCCAGCCCACCAGCCCCAGCTGCGCGTCGGCGCCGATGCGCTGCCCGGCCTGCTGCATCAACCCACGCGCGGAGCTGGAATCGTTGAACAGCGGGTAGCCCACCAGCCCGTACGCCACCCAGACCATCGCCAAAGTCGACAGCACGGCCACGTGGCGCCGCCGCGGGCCGCTGAAGCACAGGCTGGCCAAGCCCCAGGCGCCCAGCGCCACGCCTATCCAGCCCAGCGCCGCAGTCACCGACGTGTCGATGCCACGCTGCAGGATCAATCGGCTTTCAAAGCCGGGTTGGCCCACCAGCATCGCGATGCCCGCGCCCAGCAGGGCCAGCACCAGCATGGCGTTGAACGCGCCCAGCAGCCACTGCACGTCCCGCCGCCGCAGCAACCCCGGCAGCAGCGGTGCCAGCGCCAGGCAGAACATCGGCAGCGCCGGCAGGATGTACACATCGCGCTTGCCGTGTGGGATAGAGAAGAACAGCACGATCAGCAGCCACCAGCCCAGCAGCACCAGGTAGCGCGGATCGCGGCGGCGCAGCCGGCGCCACCAGGCCGGGGTGGCCCAGGGCAGCACCAGGAATGCCGGGAGCCACATCGACGGCATGGTGGCCAGGAAATACCACCACGGCTGGTGGTGGTCCCACGACTGCGCGTACCGCTTGGCGGTCTGCCGGAACAGAATGTCGTTCATGTAGGCCCGGTACTCCACCGAGCCGCTGGACGTGGCCACCAGCACCATCGGCAGCAGCCACAGCGCCACCGCCAGCACGAAGGCCAGCGGGGCCAGCCAGAAGCGCCAGTCGCGTACGTGCAGGCGAACCCGCGGCCAGCCCAGCAGCGACGCCACGGCCGCCGGCAGCACCATCAGCAGCGCCAGCACGCCCACGCCCTTGGTGATCACCCCCAGCCCGGCAGCGAACCAGCCCAGCCACCACCACCGCCACGCCGGCCCACAGAGCAGGTGCCGCAGCAGGCCGTAGTTGGCCAGGGTGATGAAGAACACCACCAGCGGGTCGATCTGCGCCTTCTTGGCCTGGAAGGTGAAATGCACCGCAAACAACAGCGCCCACGCCGCGTACAGGCCGACCCGGCGGGTCCACAGGCGGCGGCCCAGGTCGTACACGCAGGCCAGCGTGCCCAATGCGGCCAGCAGCGACGGCAGCAGGAACGCCACCCGCCAGTTGCCGAACAGGCTGTAAAGCGCGGCCTGCGCCCACATCAGCATCGGCGGCTTGTCCGAGTACAACTCGGTGCCACGGTGCGGGAACAGCCAGTCGCCGCTGAGCACCATCTGCTTGGCCACCAGCGCAAAGCGCGGCTCGTCCGATGGCCAGGGGTCGCGCAGGCCCAGGCCGGCACCGAGCACCAGCAGGGCCATCGTGGCAAGCAGCCAGAACTCGCGCCTGGCAGGGGTGTTCAACATATGACGCGGGTCCAGCAGCGGGATATCAGCCCTTTTTTAGCAGACGCGCGTAGAAGAATCCGTCTGCACCCTCTTCACCGGGCAGGCGCTGGCGACCGGCCCAGGAGTCGTGGCCGAAGGCCTCGCCCAACGGCAGGAAGCCTGCGCGGGGGGTGCGCTGCAGGAAGGACTCGATCTGGAACTGGTTCTCTTCGCGCAGGATCGAGCATGTCGCATACAGCAGGGTGCCACCGGGAGCCAGCATGCTGAAGCACGCATCCAGCAGGCGTGCCTGCAGCGCCACCAGGGCCTCGATATCGGCCGGACGGCGGTGCACCAGCACGTCCGGCTGGCGGCGGATGATGCCGGTGGCCGAGCACGGCGCATCCAGCAGGATGCAGTCGAACGGTTGCCCGTCCCACCAGCTGTCCGGCGCCGCGGCGTCGGCGGCCAGCACCCGCGCCTGCGCGCCCACGCCGGTGCGGGCGAAGGTCTCGCTGATGCGCTTGAGTCGGCGCGGGTCGATGTCCAGTGCCAACAGCTGCAGGCTGGGATCACGCTCCAGCAGGTGCGCGGCCTTGCCACCCGGCGCGGCGCAGGCATCCAGCACGCGCGCACCGGCGCGCGGGGCCAGGGCATCGGCCACCTGCTGCGCCGACAGATCCTGCACCGACAACGCACCGGCGGCGAACCCCGGCAGCGCCGCCACCGGCACGGGCACCGGCAGGCGGATCGCATCGCTGCACAGCGGCGACGCCTCGGCCTCGATGGCGGCGGCGGCCAGCTGTTCCAGCACCGCCTCGCGGCTGCCGTGCTGGCGGTTCACCCGCAGCCACAACGGGGCCGGCTGCAGGCTGGCGGTGAACACGTCCGCGGCCTGCTCCGGCCAGTCCTGTTCGATCATGCCGGCCAGCCAGTCCGGGAACGCAGCGCGCGCCGGCTGGGCCGGGATGCCGTCGCGCTGGGCGCGGCGCAGCAGCGCGTTGACCATGCCGGCCTGGCGGTCACGGCCCATGGCACGGGCAGCGTCCACGGTGGCCGACAGCGCCGCGTGGGCGGGCAGTTCCAGCGCGTCCAGCTGGGCAAAGCCCACCAGCAACAGCGCACGCAGTTCGTCCTCGCGCACGCCCAGCGGGCGCTGCATCCACTGCGCCAGCGCAGCGTCGTAGGCGCCGCGGCGGCGCAGCACCGCAAAGCACAGGGCCTCCAGCAGGGCGCGGTCGCGGCTGTCGTCCAGGCTCGGCAATGCCTTGGCCAGTTCGGCCTTGAGCGAGCGGCCGCGGCCGATCACCTGGGCCAGCACCTTGGCCGCCAGTACGCGGGTGGGCACGCCGGGGGCGCTGGCGGCACGCTGCGGGGCCTGCTTGTCCTGCCGGAGCTGGGTCATCTCAGGCACCCACGCTCAGGTCGCGGCGCGCGTTGAGGTAATCGGCGGCCGTGATTGCCTTGCCGCCTTCGCGCTGCAGCACCCGCAGGCGCAGTGCGCCCTGCCCGCAGGCGATGTCGATGCCTTCGCGGGCGGCCGCCAGCAGCGTGCCCGGGGCCTTGCCCTGGTTGTCCGGCAGCGCCACCGCGCCATGGATGCGCACGCGCTCGCCGGCCAGCTGGGCCTCGGCGATCGGCCACGGGTTGAAGGCGCGCACGGTGCGCTCCAGTGCCGGTGCGTCCTGTGCCCAGTCCAGCCGGGCCTCGGCCTTGTCCAGCTTGTGCGCGTAGGTCACCCCCGCCTCCGGCTGCGGCTGGGCAATCGGCTTGATCCCGGCGCGCAACAGGCCCAGTCCGTCCGACAGCACCTGCGCACCCAGTTCGGCCAGGCGGTCGTGCAGCTGGCCGCCGGTGTCGTTGGCGCCGATGGCCAGGTGTTGCTTGAGCAGCACCGGGCCGGTGTCCAGGCCTGCTTCCATCTGCATCAGGCACACGCCGCTTTCGCGGTCGCCGGCCTGGATCGCACGCTGGATCGGCGCGGCGCCGCGCCAGCGCGGCAGCAGCGAGGCATGCACGTTCCAGCAGCCGTGGGTGGGAATGGACAGCACGGCCTTGGGCAGGATCAGCCCGTAGGCCACCACCACCATCAGGTCCGGCTGCAGGTCACGCAGCTGCTGCTGGGCTTCGGGGGTTTTCAGGTGCTCGGGCTGGAACACCGGGATGCCACGCGCGATCGCCTCCAACTTCACCGGCGACGGCATCAGCCCGCGCCCACGCCCGGCCGGACGGTCCGGCTGGGTGTATACGGCGACCACTTCATGGTGGCGCGCGGCGACACGCAGCGAGGACACGGCGAACTCCGGCGTACCGGCAAAGACAATCTTCATGGCTACCCCACTTGCAGAAAGAAAAACGGCGCCGGTGGCCGGCGCCGCACAACCAGGCCCGGCCCGCGGTCAGCCCGCGCGGCCCGGCCCTTGGGCATCTCAGGCAACGTGCTTGCGCGCCTTGGCCAGCTTCTTGCGCACCATCTCGCGCTTCAGCGGGGACAGGTAATCGATGAACAGCTTGCCGTCCAGGTGGTCCATCTCATGCTGGATGCACACCGCCAGCACGCCGTCGGTGGTCAGTTCCTGCGGCTGGCCCTGGCGGTCCAGGAAGCGCACGGTGATCTGGTTGGCGCGGGTAACGTCGGCAAAGATGCCCGGCACCGACAGGCAGCCTTCCTGGTAGACCTGGCCGCCCTCGTTGGCGACGATCTCCGGGTTGATGAACACCCGCGGGGTGTCCTTCTCTTCACTGACGTCGATGACCATGAAGCGCTTGTGCACGTCCACCTGGCTGGCGGCCAAGCCGATACCCGGGGCGTCGTACATGGTGTGGAACATGTCGTCGATCAGTTGCTGGAACGCCGGGGTGGTGACCTCGGCGGCGTCGATCAACGCGGCCTTGGTGCGCAGGCGCGGATCGGGAAACTCAAGAATGGGCAGGATAGCCATGGCAAATACCGGTAGGGGGCGCCGGTCAAAGCGGCGTACGTCGCAATTCTATCGCCAACGCTTGCCCTGCGCCCCGGTTTCTGGACTATAGTGCGGCAACCTGTTGGGGAATCAGGCACCACCTATGTTTGAACGTACTCGTACGGTCGTCGCCGTGGCGATGTTGACCGTTGCCACCTATGCTACCGCCGTTGAAGTGAATGGCGGGCACCCGGATACCTACGTCGTCCGCAAGGGCGATACCTTGTGGGACATTTCCGCGCGCTTCCTGAAGAAGCCGTGGCTGTGGCCGGAAATCTGGCAGGCCAATCCGCAGGTCAAGAACCCGCACCTGATCTACCCGGGTGACGTGCTGAGCCTGGCCTACCTGGACCGCGTCGTGGCCCAGCCCGGCCCGCGCCAGGAAGCGCCGATCACCGGCATTCCGCTGGACCAGGTCGAACCCTTCCTGAAGCAGCTGAGCGTGGTCGACGAGGTCAAGTCGCTGCCGTTCGTGGTGGGCCTGGAAGACAACCGCCTGCGTGCCACCAGTGGCCAGACCGCCTATGTGCGTGGGCTGGAAGGCGCCGAAGTGGGCCAGCGCTGGGCCGTGGTCCGCCCGACCGTGCGCTACGCCCTGCCCAAGCCGACCGAGGACCTCACCGCCAGCGGTGATGTGACCCCGGGCAGCGGCAACCTCTGGAAGAACTTCTTCGTCCCCAGCAAGCGCAACCAGACGCTGGGCTACGAGTTGGCGCAGATCAACGTCGGCACGGTCACCAAGGTGGCCGCCGGCAATGTGGATGTGACCACCATCGCCCTGCAGACCGGGGTTGGCGGGGTGGAAGTGCGCAACGGCGACCGTCTGGTGCCGGTGCAGGCCAACCCGTACGACCTGCAGTTCTTCCCGCACGTCCCGGCTGCCCAGACCGAAGGCCTGGATATCCGCGTGCTGGCCGTGACCGACATGTTCCTGTCCGGCGGCCCGCGCGATGTGATCGCCATTTCCGCCGGCAGCACCGACGGCATCGACAACGGCACCGTGGTGTCGCTGTGGCGCCAGGGCCGGCACGTGGCCAACAAGATGAAGTACCCCGGTTCGTCGCGGATGGACGACTCGCTCACCGACGGCGCCGGGCGCCTCTCCCTGCCCGACGAATATGCTGCCCATGCGATGGTGTTCCGCACCTACGACAAGGTCAGCTATGCACTGGTGATGCAGGGGGTCAAGCCGGTGCTGGTCGGTTACGCGGCAAAGCACCCTGACGCCCAGTAAACGCAAAACCCTACGCATTACTCCGACGGCGCCCCAGGGCGCCGTCGTTGTATGCGGCCTAGCCTTGGCAGATGTGCGAACCCCTCCTGCCTGACACCCGCGACGCCCTGCTCCGCCTGGTCCTGGCCGGCGGCCCCCTGCCGCCGCGGCGACGCCTGCTGCACGCCCACGCCGATCCCATGCTGGCGCTGCGTGCCGGCCCCTCCAGCTGGCGTGCCAACGGCTGCACCCCCGAACAGTGCGCGCGGCTGGCCTGCCCCGACCCGGTTGCCCTGGCGCTGGCCCACCAGTGGGCGGCCCACCCCGGCCACCACCTGGTGCCGATCCACAGCGACGACTACCCGGTGCTGCTGCGCCACCACCCCCAAGCGCCACTGGTGCTGTTCGTGCAGGGCGACCCGGCCAGCCTCTGGCATCCCGGGGTCGCCGTCGTGGGCAGCCGCACGCCGTCGCCCAGCGGCGCGGAGCTGGCCGCCGAATTCGCTGCCGCGTTCGCGCGCAGCGGGCTGTCGGTGGTCAGCGGGCTGGCCGCCGGGGTGGACGCGCGCGCCCACGAGGCGGCATTGCGGGTGCCGGGCGGCCTGACGGTGGCGGTGGTGGCCACCGGCCTGGACCAGACCTACCCGCCGCGCCATGCCGCCCTGCACGCACGGATCGCCCAGCACGGCGCGGTGGTCAGCGAGTACCCGCCCGGCACCGCGCCCAAGCCCGGCCAGTTCCCGGCCCGCAACCGGCTGATTGCCGGGCTCAGCCTGGGCACGGTGGTGATCGAGGCGGCGCTGCGGTCCGGGGCGCTCATCACCGCCCGGCTGGCGGCCGAGGCCGGGCGCGAGGTCTTCGCCCTGCCCGGCTCGGTACGCAACCCGCGGGCGCGCGGCTGCCACCGGTTGATCCGCGAGGGCGTGATGCTGGTGGAACACCCCGACGAAGTGATCGCCGGGCTGACCGCCCTGGCCGGCACCCTGGGGCAGGCCTTGCGAAGCCGGCTGGACGCCCCCACTGAACAGGCACGACCGGCGCCTCGGCGCGCCCCCTCCTTCCCCCACCCGGACTACCAGCGCTTGTGGCAGGCACTGGATGACAACCCAACGGGTATGGATTCACTGATCCAGCGCAGCGGATTGACGACGGCTCAGCTGTCGGCCATGCTGCTGGTCATGGAACTGGAAGGAAAGGTGGTTGCCGCCTATGGCCGCTACTGTCGAAAACCCTAGTTTCTTCACCTCCACAGCGTCGTTGACGCAGGCCGAGGGGCAATGAAAGAGAGCATTCTGGATGTCCTGCTGTACCTGTTCGAACATTATTTCAGCGAGGACCCGGACCTCGTCCGTGACCGCGACACCCTCCAGAACAGCCTGATACAGGCCGGCTTCAGCCCCACCGAAATCAAGAAAGCGTTCGACTGGCTCGATGCCCTGGCCGACCAGCGCCCGGCCGTGAACGTGGCCCGGGTCGATGGCCCGGTGCGCATCTACCACGGTCCGGAACTGGACAAGCTGGACGTTGAAGGCCGCGGTTTCCTGATGTTCCTGGAGCAGCACGGCATTCTGGACGCCAACCAGCGTGAGCTGGTGCTGGACCGCGCCATGGCCCTGGACCAGGACGAGCTGGACCTGGACGACCTCAAGTGGGTGGTGCTGATGGTGCTGTTCAACCAGCCCGGGTCCGAGGCCGCCTACGCCTGGATGGAAACGCAGATGTTCATTGACGAACCGGAACCGCTTCACTGACCGTACACTGGGCGCCTTGCGCATTCAGGAGCGTGCCGTGGGCCAGTGGTTCTATGCAGAAGGAAATCGCCAGCAGCGCGGGCCGCTGGCGTCCGATGAACTGATCGCGCTCTACCAGTCCAGCCGCATTGCGGCCGATACGCTGGTCTGGCGCGACGGCATGGCGCAGTGGCAACCGCTGCGCGAAGTGGCCGACGAGATCGGCCTGGTACTGGCCCCGCCGCCAGCGCCCGTGGCCGACACCCCCGCCGAAACCGACACCCCCGCCGTGGCCCTGCCGCCGCAGATTCCTGCGGACAGCCCCGCGTCCGACCCGGTGCCCCCTCCTGCACCGGCGCCGCCGCTGACGGCTGCTGCCGCACCCACGATGGCCGCCGCGCCGGTAGCGCCACGCCAGGGCCTGTCCGGCTGCGCCATCGCCGGCATCGTGGCCGGCATCGGCGGCGTGCTGCTGGTGGCGATCGTCGGCATTCTTGCCGCCATCGCCCTGCCCGCCTACCAGGAGTATGTGCTGCGCTCCAAGACCGCGCAGGCCATCACCGAACTGGACCCGATCAAGGTGCAGGTCAGCGAGTTCGTGCAGACCCACGGGCGCTGCCCGGTCAATGACGACGAAGGGTTCCAGCCGGCCGAAAGCTATGCCAGCGGCGACCTGTCGGCGGTGCGGATCGGCCGCTTCGACAACAGCCACTGCGGCATCGAAGCCGAACTGTCGGTGCCCGACAAGGCGGCCCTGGACGGCAAGCTGCTGTGGCTGGATTTCGACCCGGAGCTGCACCAGTGGGAATGCACCGGCGAGCCGGATGACAAGTACCTGCCGCAGCACTGCCGCGGCTGACAACGGACGCATGTCCATGGATGAACCCAAAGGGGATTGAAGCAATGACTGAGTGGTATTTCGCCGATGGCCAGGAGCGCCAGGGCCCGTTGACCGCCGACGAGATGCGCCTGCGTTTCCAGCGCGCGCAGATCAGCCTGACCACCCTGGTCTGGCGTGAGGGCATGCCGCAGTGGAAGCCGTTGTCCGAGGCGGTCGACGAACTGCAGCTGCAGAACCTGAGCAGCGCTGCGGAGAATCTGGGCAGCGGCTTCGACCTGCGTGGCGATTACACGGCCATCGACAACGGCACCGCGCCGCTGCCGGGCACCGGTGGCGGCACCCATTCGCCGTACACCGCACCGGCCGCCGGTGGCTATGCCAACGCCGCAGTGGTCGGCGGCGGCAACGTGGTCTACGCCGGGTTCTGGAAGCGCTATGCCAGCTACTTCCTCGACTCGGTGGTGGTCAGCGTGGTCAACATTCCGGTCAGCCTGATCTTCAACGGCATCGGCGCGGTGTCGGGCAACGAGTCGGTGGCGCTGGTGATGAGCCTGCTGGCGATGGTGGCCGGCCTGGCGCTGGGCGTGGCCTACTACGCCGGCTTCCACGCGTCGGCCGGTGGCGCCACCCTGGGCAAGATGGCGGTGGGCATCAAGGTGGTGCGTGGCAATGGCGAACGGCTCACCCTGGGCCGCGGCATCGGGCGCTACTTCGGCTTCCTGCTGAGCAGCCTGACCCTGATGATCGGTTTCATCATGGCCGCCTTCACCGAGCGCAAGCAGGCCCTGCACGACATGATCTGCGACACCGTGGTGGTCGACAAATGGGCCTACACCGAAAACGAGCACCTGCAGCAGCCGGGCCTGGGCACCGTCACCATCGTGATTCTGGTGGTTTCCGGCCTGATCACCGTGGCCGCCATCGGCGTGGGTATTGCCATGATCGGGGTCATCGCCTCGTCCATGTCCTGACCCCACCCTCACACCGGGCCGCTTGACACGGGCGGCTCGGTCGTGATTCCTCTAATAAGAGGAAAAGCTGAACGCCCGGCGCATACCCGGGCGTTCAGTTTATGGAAATCGCCCGCTGCCCTTCACTAATGCGGCCATTTGCTCCACCCTAGCGCCCTCTCCCGGGCTGCTGCCCACAGAAATAATCTGACATGCCCAAGCACCTGCTCATCGTCGAATCGCCCGCCAAGGCCAAGACGATCAACAAATACCTCGGCAAGGACTACACCGTCCTGGCCTCGTATGGGCATGTGCGCGACCTGGTGCCGAAGGAAGGCGCGGTCGATCCCGACAACAACTTCGCGATGCGGTACGACCTCATCGAGAAGAACGAAAAGCACGTCGATGCCATCGTCAAGGCTGCCAAGGGCGCCGACGACATCTTCCTGGCCACCGATCCGGATCGCGAGGGTGAGGCGATCAGCTGGCACATCGCCGAAATCCTGAAGGAACGCGGGCTGGTCAAGGACAAGCCGATGCAGCGCGTGGTCTTCACCGAGATCACCCCGCGCGCCATCAAGGAAGCCATGGGCCACCCGCGCGAGATCGCCGGCGACCTGGTCGATGCACAGCAGGCGCGCCGCGCGCTGGACTACCTGGTGGGCTTCAACCTGTCCCCGGTGCTGTGGCGCAAGGTGCAGCGCGGCCTGTCCGCCGGCCGCGTGCAGAGCCCGGCGCTGCGCATGATCGTCGAGCGCGAGGAAGAGATCGAAGCCTTCATCGCCCGCGAGTACTGGAGCATCGATGCCGCCTGTGCGCATCCGTCGCAGCCGTTCACCGCGCGCCTGACCAAGCTGGACGGCAAGAAGTTCGAACAGTTCACCGTGACCGACGGCGATACCGCCGAAGCCGCACGCCTGCGCATCCAGCAGGCCGCGCAGGGCGCGCTGCATGTCACCGACGTGGCCAGCAAGGAGCGCAAGCGCCGCCCGGCCCCGCCATTCACCACCTCCACGCTGCAGCAGGAGGCCTCGCGCAAGCTGGGCTTCACCACCCGCAAGACCATGCAGGTGGCGCAGAAGCTGTACGAAGGCGTGGCCATTGGCGAGGAAGAAGGCACCGTCGGCCTGATCTCGTACATGCGTACCGACTCGGTCAACCTGTCCCAGGATGCACTGGCCGAGATCCGCGACGTGATCGCCCGCGATTACGGCATCGCTTCGCTGCCCGACCAGCCCAACACCTACCAGACCAAGTCCAAGAACGCCCAGGAAGCGCATGAAGCCGTGCGCCCGACCTCGGCCCTGCGGACCCCGGCCCAGGTGGCGCGCTTCCTGACCGACGACGAGCGCAAGCTCTACGAACTGATCTGGAAGCGGGCCGTGGCCTGCCAGATGATCCCGGCCACGCTCAACACCGTGAGCGTGGACCTGTCGGCCGGCAGCGAACACGTGTTCCGCGCCAGCGGCACCACCGTGGTGGTGCCCGGCTTCCTGGCCGTGTACGAAGAAGGCAAGGACACCAAGAGCGCCGAAGACGACGACGAAGGCCGCAAGCTGCCGGCGATGAAGCCCGGCGACCGCGTGCCGCTCGAGCGCATCGTGGCCGACCAGCACTTCACCCAGCCGCCGCCGCGCTTCACCGAAGCGGCGCTGGTCAAGGCGCTGGAAGAATATGGCATCGGCCGCCCGTCGACCTACGCCTCGATCATCCAGACCCTGCTGTTCCGCAAGTACGTGGAAATGGAAGGCCGCAGCTTCCGCCCGTCCGACGTCGGCCGCGCGGTGTCCAAGTTCCTGTCCAGCCACTTCACCCAGTACGTGGACTACGACTTCACCGCCAAGCTCGAGGACGAGCTCGATGCGGTGTCGCGTGGCGAGGAAGACTGGATTCCGCTGATGGCCCGCTTCTGGGACCCCTTCAGCAAGCTGGTCGAAGAGAAGAACGAATCGGTGGACCGCGCCGAAGCCAGTGGCGCGCGCGAACTCGGCACCGACCCCAAGACCGGCAAGCCGGTCAGCGTGCGGCTGGGCCGCTTCGGGCCGTACGCGGCGATCGGCAGCACCGCCGAAGATGCCGAAGACAAGCCCAAGTTCGCCTCGCTGCGCCCGGGCCAGTCGATGCACACCATTTCCCTGGAAGACGCGCTGGAGCTGTTCCTGATGCCGCGCGCGCTCGGCCAGGACAAGGACGAGGACGTCAGCGTCGGCATCGGCCGGTTCGGTCCGTTCGCCAAGCGCGGCAGCACCTATGCCTCGCTGAAGAAGGAAGACGACCCCTATACGATCGACCTGGCCCGTGCGGTGTTCCTGATCGAAGAGAAGGAAGAGATCGCGCGCAACCGGATCATCAAGGAGTTCGAGGGCAGCGACATCCAGGTGTTGAACGGCCGCTTCGGCCCGTACATCAGCGATGGCAGGATGAACGGCAAGATCCCCAAGGATCGTGAGCCGGCCTCGCTGACCCTGGCCGAAGTGCAGCAGCTGATGGAAGAAACCGGCAAGCCGGTGCGCAAGGGCTTCGGCAAGAAGGCGGCCAAGAAGGTAGTGGCCAAGAAGGCCACGGTGAAGAAGGAGGCCGCGCCGAAGAAGGCGGCCGCCAAGAAGGCACCGGCGAAGAAAGCCGCCACCAAGAAGGCTGCAACGAAGAAGACCGCGACCAAGAAGGCGGCCACCAAGAAAGTGGCCAAGAAGACGGTCGCCAAGAAGGCCTGAGTGCCGCCACCGGCGCAGGCCCACGCCCCGCGTGGATCTGCGCGGGGATCACCCGGTTGCCACGCCGCGGGCGGATAATACGGGCCTACGCCCACGCCCGCTGTTGCCGCCATGAACGAACTCACCCTGGATACCGCCCTGCCCGTGCTCCGCGCCGGCGGGGTAGTGGCTTACCCGACCGAAGCGGTGTGGGGCCTGGGCTGCGATCCCGCCCATGAGGCGGCGGTGATGAAGCTGCTGCAGCTCAAGCAGCGCCCGGTCGAGAAAGGCATGATCCTGGTGGCGGCCGACCTGGCCCAACTGGACGACTGGGTGCGCCTGCAGGCCTTGCCCGCGCAACGCCAGGCCGTGGTGCTGGCCAGCTGGCCCGGCGCGAACACCTGGATCCTGCCGGCCGGACCACGCGCACCGCGCTGGATCACCGGTGCGCACAGCGGCATTGCCGTGCGCATCAGCGCGCACCCGTTGGTGGCCGCGTTGTGCCGGGCCTGGGGCGGCCCGCTGGTGTCCACCAGTGCCAACCTGGCCGGCAAACCACCGGCGCGGACCCGGGCCGAACTGGACCCGGCGCTGTTGCCGCTGCTGGACGGCCTGGTGGACGGCGACACCGGCGGCCTGGCCCAGCCCACCCCGATCCGCGACGCGCTCAGCGGCCAGGTCCTGCGCAGCTGAGCGGCCTGCTCGCCCACGGTTTTGCGCCGCCGCCGCTAAAGCCGCACACTGGCCCCATGCACCGAACGACCGCCCTGCGCCTGTCCCTGCTGTTGTGCTGCGCCAGCGCGCCACTGGCCGCGCAGGACGCCGGCAATGTGCGCGTGTACCGGTGCGTGGGCAGCAACGGCGCGGTGTCGCTGCAGGATGCACCCTGCCGCGACGGACGCCAGGAAGTGCGCGACATGCAACGCCCGCGCGACCCTGCCCCGCGCGTGGTGCGCAGCGACCGCGACCCCACCGACACGCCCACGCCGGCTGCACCGCAGCGCGAGGTGCGGCACGTTTACGTGCAGCCGCCACAGCCGTTGTACGAATGCGTGCGCGACGACGGCAGCCGCTATACCAGCGACAGCGGCGAGGGCAATCCGCGCTGGGTGCCGATCTGGACCAGCGTGTACCTGCCGTATGGGCATGGTCACCGCCCCCCGGGCGGCGGTGGACGACCGCCGCCGCGGCCCCTGCCGCCGATCGCGCCGATGGGTGCCGGCGCGGGATCGGGTTCGGTCAGTGCCAGCGGCGGCTCGCTGTCGATCTCCGGCGGTGGCCCGCACGTGGGCGGCAGCCTCAGCGTGGGCAGTGGCAGCACGCATTGGGAAGGCAACCGCGAGGTCTATCCCGGCACCTACACCGACACCGTAGTGCCCACCGGCAACGTACTGGTGCGCGACGCGTGCAACCCGCTGCCGCAGCAAGAAGTGTGTGCACGCCTGCAGGGCCGTCACTGGGAACTGGTACGCCAGTACAACAGTGCGCTGCAGGGACAACGCGACGCGCTCAACCGTGAGCAGCGCAGCGTGGATGCGCGGCTGGAACGCGACTGCCGCTAGCACGTGCTTCAATGCGCACTTCGCTACGCCTTGCCGCTGGTTGCCACGACCCGATGCACATCGCCTCCCTGCCCCTTTCCTCCTTGATGCGCCGTGTCGCGCCGCGCAGCGGCGTGGCAGTGCTCGCGGTGTGGCTGTGCCTGCCCGCGCTGGCATGCGCCGAGGACGTGGTGCTGTTCCGGTGCACCGCCGCCGATGGCGGCCTCACCGTGCAGAATGCGCCCTGCCCGCCGGGCACCCAGCAACGTATCCAGCGTTTCGTCGCGCCGCCCAGCAGCGCCGTACCGGCTGCGCCAACCAGCGCCCCGGTGGCGGCCGCGGTGCCGGCCAGCAGCGATCCGTCCGTTGCCACCGGCACCCTGGCCCACGCGCCGTTGCCGGTGCTGCAGGCCGGCGATGTGCAGACCTCGGTAGAGGCCGAGGGCACGGCCATCCTCGACAGCGACGTGGTGCGCCGACAGGCCGAACAGCAGGCCGAAGCAGACGCCGTGGCCAAACAGCCGCTGCCGGAGATCTACGCCTGCCAGGGCCGCGACGGCGGCGGCTATCTGCACGAACGCGAACCGGCACCGCCGCATTGCGAACTGATGACCGTCACCGGCCTGGGCGGCACCACACCGCTCAATGCGGCCGGGTGCGAAGTGATCCGCGATACGTGCGAGCCCGTCCCCGAAGCACAGCGTTGCAACAGCTGGCAGCAGCGCTTCCGCGATGCGCGCGGACGGGAACGCTTCGCCGCGCCGGAAAACGCGGCCCGGGCCGCGGCCGAACGTGAACGCCTGCAGGCCATCCTCGCCGACAGCGACTGCCCCATCCCGTAACCGTTGGTCGGCTGCGCAGCCCCATCCGGTAGAGCCGACCGTTGGTCGGCTGCGCATCCCCATCCGGTAGAGCCGACCGTTGGTCGGCTGCGCATCCCCATCCGGTAGAGCCGACCGTTGGTCGGCTGCGCTCCAGACCGTTGGTCGGCTGCGCTACCGCACGTGCGTCGGGGTCAGAACCCGTACCGCAGGAACCCACCGTCCACCGCGATGCACTCGCCGGTGACATAACTGGACGCTGGCAGGCACAGGAATCCCACCGCGGCCGCCACTTCCTCGGGCTCGCCGATGCGGCGCATCGGGGTACGGTCGATCACTTCTTCGTAGTAGTCCGGGTCGGACAGGGGCCCCGACGTGCGCCGGGTGCGGATGTACCACGGCGCCACCGCGTTGACCCGGATACCGTCTTCGGCCCATTCCACGGCCAGGTTGCGGGTCATCTGGTGCATGGCCGCCTTGGTCATGCCGTACACCGCGCCGCTGCGCACGTGGGTCAGGCCGGACACGCTGCCCACGTTGACGATCGCCGAGGCGGCGTGCCGGGCCAGCATCGGGTGCGCGTAGCGCGACAGCTCGAAGGCCGAGAACAGGTTGGTCTCGAAAATGCCGCGCCATTCGTCTTCGGTGTATTCGGTGGCCGGCTTGGTGATGTTGCCGCCGGCGTTGTTGATCAGCAGGTGCAGGCCATCGCTGTGGTCTTCGACCCAGTCGAGGATCTCGCGGCGGTCTTCGTCGTCGGAGACGTCGGCGGCCAGGCCATGGATCTCGCGGTCGGGGAAGGCATCCACCAGTTCATCGCGGGCCATTTCCAGTGCATCGGGATCGCGCCCGACGATCAACAGGTCCGCGCCGAAACCGGCCAGTTCCCGGGCAATCGCCAGGCCAATGCCGGCACTTGCACCGGTAATCAAGGCGGTCTGCCCATCCAATCGCCAACGTTGCGCGCTCACCTGTTTCTCCTGCGGGGGACCCTGCCCCGTAATGCAGCGCACTGCACCATGCGGTGCGCTGGACGCAGGATAGCGCAGCCCCTGCACGCGGTCCGCCCCGCATGCACGGCAGCGGCGACGGTGCGACACTGTCCGCCCCGGCCTCACCAAGGTGCGCTTGCCATGAACATCCGTGTCGTCCTGCCGCTGACCGCGCTGCTGGCCCTGGCCGGCTGCAACCGACCGGTTCCACCGGCACCGGACAAACCGCCGGAACCGCAGGCCACCGCACTGCGCGATGCCATCCAGCAGCCGCTGGACAAGGCCAAGGCCGCGCGCGACATGCTGGAAAAGGCGCCGGACACCCGCGCCGCCGACGAAGCGCCCACCGACCGGTAGAGCCACCCCATGGGTGGCTGCGCGCACCCCCGGTTCGGAACCAAAAAAAACCCGGCGTTCGCCGGGTTTTTTCATGGCCTGCGCGTTACCGCATCAAAAGCCGCAGAAGCAATACGCCAGGGCCTTGACCGGTGCGCTGCCGCGCGGATCGCGGGCCGCGTCTTCAACGAAGCGCAACTGCGTATCCAGCTCCGGCATCGAACGGGCCAGCATCAACCGCGCCATGCCCGACTCGCCCAGCATCCACGCACCCGCGTGGCTGCCGGCAAAGCCGCTCATGAACTGCGCGAACGGCGTGGCGCCCTTCTCGATGTAGCGCACGCGGACCTTGTCCACCTCGCCCAGCTTGGCGCGCTTGGCCGCATCGGCAACGGCAGCCTTCAGCCCACCGAATTCGTCGACCAGACCGCGTTCCTTGGCCTGCGCACCGCTCCACACGCGACCGCGGGCGACTTCATCGACCGCCTCGACCGGCTTGTTGCGTGCGTCGGCAACCTTGCCGGTGAAATCGGCGTAGCCCTTGTTGATCACCGACTGGATCACCTGGCCCACGGCCGGGTCCATCGGACGGGTCATGTCGAACGCACCGGCGAAGCGGGTGGTGCCCACGCCATCGGTGTGCACGCCGATCTTGTCCAGCGAACGGGCCACGTTCGGGATCATGCCGAAGATGCCGATCGACCCGGTGATGGTCGACGGATCGGCGTAGATGCGATCGGCGTTCATGCTGATCCAGTACCCACCGGAGGCGGCCAGATCGCCCATCGACACCACCACCGGCTTGCCGGCCGCCTTCAGCGCCACCACTTCGCGACGGATCTGCTCGGAGGCGAACACTTCACCGCCGGGCGAATCCACGCGCAGCACCACCGCCTTCACGTCCTTGTCGTCGCGGGCTTCGCGCAGCAGGGCCGAGGTCGACACGCCACCGACGCGACCGGCCGGCAGGTCCCCACCGGCGATTTCACCGGCGGCCACGATCACCGCCACCTGCGGACGCGAATCCACCGGCGAACGGCGGCTGTCCAGCGCGGACAGGTAGGCATCAAGGTTCACGCTGCGGAAGCCGCCGTCGGCGTCTTCGTCGGCAACGCCGCGGTCGGTCAGCAGGTCTTCGACTTCCTCGCGCGTCTTCAGCCCGTCCACCAGCTTCTGCTGCAGGGCGAACTTGGCCAGGTCACCCCCGGCGGCGGCGATTCCTTCGGGCATGGTGTCGATGCCGGCGGCCAGCTGCGCGGCGTCCAGCTTGCGTGCCTTGGCGATGTCGGCCAGGTAGCGCTGCCACACATCGTTCATCCAGAACAGGTCGGCTTCCTTGGCCTGCGGCGAGGCGGCGTCGAGCACGTACGGCTCGGCGGCGGACTTGTATTCGCCCACCTTGAACAGATGCACGTCCACGCCCAGCTTGTCCTGCAGGCCGGTGCGGAAGTACTGGCGGTAACGGCCAAGGCCTTCCAGCACGACGCCGCCCATCGGGTCCAGGTAGACCTCGTCGGCCTGTGCGGCCAGCAGGTACTGCGACTGGCTCATGTTCTCGCTGAAGGCCACGACCTGCTTGCCGGCGGCGCGCAGTTCCTGCAGCGCGGCGGCCACTTCGCGCATCGAGGCAAAGCCGCTGGGCTGCAGCTTGTCCAGCTCCAGCACCACGCGTTCGATCTTCTTGTCGGTGCGGGCCGCATCCAGCGCGCGGATCATGTCGCGCAGCTGCACTTCCTCGGCGCTGTTGTCACCGATCGCCTTGGACAGCGCGCGGCTGACCGGGTCGGCGCTGAACTGCTCGACCAGCCGGCCTTCCGGCGCGATCACCAGCGTGGTGCGGTCCTGCAGCGCATTGCCGGCGCTGGCCCCCTTGCCCATCGCCACGACGAACAGGATCAGGATCAACAACAGCAGGCCGAAGAAGACCAGGTTGAGGATCAGCCTGCGGGTAAAGTTCATCACATCCCACAGCCCGATGAAGAAGCTGGCGACGGGATTGCGACGCGCGGGTTGGTTCATGGGGAAAACTCCAGTTGGCTTCTTGCCGTAATGCCAGCATAGCCGGTGCCGGGCAGGCCGGCATCGGACACAAGTAAGGGGGCCGTCAGGCGGCGGGCGGCAACGCCAGGCCTACCCGGCGGCTGCTGACGCGCAGGCGCCAGGCCATCAGGATGGCGGCGGCGGTCAGGCCCAGGATCAGGCCCAGCCACATGCCCTGCGGGCCCATGCCCAGGCCAAGGCCCAGACCGGCGCCGAGCGGCATGCCCAGCCCCCAGTAAGAGAACATGGCGATGAACATCGGCACGCGGGTGTCCTTGAGCCCGCGCAACGCGCCGGCCGAGAGCACCTGCACGCCATCGGGGAACTGGAACGCCGCGGCGTACAGCAGCAGCGTGGAGGCCAGCGCGGCCACGCCCATGTCGGCGGTGTACACCCCGACGATGGCGTCATGGCCGAACAGCAGCACCAGTGCGGACAGCGTCTGGGTGCCCAGGATGATCACCAGCCCGGCAATCGCCGCGCGGCGCACGCCCAACCCGTTGCCGCTGCCCACCGCATGGCCCACACGCACGGTGGTGGCTTCGGCCACGCCCATCGGGATCATGAAGCACAGCTGCGCCACGTTGATGGCGATCTGGTGCGAGGCCGCTTCGGTGGCGCCCAGGCGACCGATCAGCAGCGCGGTGACGATGAACAGCCCGCCTTCCATCAACACGGTGATGCCGATCGGCAGGCCGGTCCGCAGCAGGTCCCAGATGGCGGCCCAGCGCGGCAACTCGAAATGCGAGAACAGCTGCAGGTGCGCGAACCGCTTGGTTTTCCACAGGTAGCCGGCAAAGCACAGCGCCTGGATCCACATCATCGTGGCCGAAGCGATGCCCAGCCCCTCGGCGCCCATTTCCGGCATGCCGAACTTGCCGTAGCAGAGGATGTAGCCCAGCGGCGCCAGGATCACCAGGCCACCGAAGCCCAGGATCATGGTCGGCAGCGTCCAGTGCATGCCCTCGCTGAGGTAGCGCATGCAGAAATACAGCGTCAGCGCCGGACCACCCCAACGCACCGCGTGCAGGAACGCCGTGGCGCCGGGCACGATGTCCGGGGCGATGCCGAACGCCGGCAGCAGCGGCGGCACCACCGTGAGGAAGGTGAACATGATCAGGCCCAGCCCGAGCGCCAGCCACAGCGCCTGGCGGAACAGCGGGCCGATCTCACGCTCGCGCCCAGCGCCGTGCAGCTGCGACACCGAGGCGGTGAGCGAGATCAGGGTGCCGATCGGGATCAGCATCGGCAGCCACAGCAGCGCGGTGCCGATGGTGACGGCAGCCAGCGTCTGGGTGCCGTGGTGGCCGGCGATGACGTTGTCGACGAAGGAGATCAGGCCGGTGGAAACATGGCCCAGCACCAGCGGCAGCGCGAGCAGGCCGGTGGCGCGCACTTCCTGGGAAAGGCGCGGCGTAGGAGAAGCGATGGACATGGGGATCACGTACGGCAACTGCGGCAGCGCGCGGAGGGCACAGGCACCGGGTTGCGGCCGGTCATCTTACGCGCGTGGCACGGCAAAACCCACGACCGGGGGTGAATGTGCGGTTTGCGACACCATGACGTTACCGCCGCGCTCGCCCCCGGCGATGCGCGGCGGGGGCATGCTCAGTGCCCGACGTTCTGCTTCAACCAGGCGTCGCGGGCACCCGGGGCGAGCGCGAGGAACTGGCTGCGGACCTGGTCGCGCTCCTGCGGCGGCGTGCGCTGGGCCACCAGACTGAGCTGGGCCAGCTGGTCCAGGCTGAGCTGGCGCAGGATGGCCAGCGCCGGTTCGCGCTGTTCGGCCGGCAGGTAGCCGAACAAGCCCTGCAGCTTGGGGAAGGCCTGGCCCAGTTGCGGTCCCAGCAGCCAACCGTCGCGGAAGCGCTGGTCCTGCGCGTCGAAACGCGCACGCAGCGCCTGCTGCTGGGCCGGTGGCAGCGCGGCCATGCGCTGGGCGGCGTCGCGGATGCGCGCCCGCTCCGGTTCCGGCAGTGCCTGCCAGGCGGCATAGCGGCGGCGCAGTTCCTGCAGTTGGGCCGGGTCGAGTGCGGCGCGGGTGGCTGGAATGGCCGGCGCGGTGGCGGGCGTGGCGACGGCCGTCGTTGTGTCGCGTTCGGGCAACGGCAGCGGTTGCGACGCGGCGTTGGCCAACGCGGGCATGGCCAGCAGCAGCGCCATGCGCAGGAGAAGCTTATTCATCGGTGCTGGTCTCCAGCCCGGCCGCCGCCGCTTCGGGGCGGCTGGGCTGCGGCTGTGATTCATCCACCGGCACCGGCCCGCCGGCGGCCGACCAGGCATACAGGTCGGCATCGCGCGCCAAGGGCAGGTCCGGGTCGGCCAGCATGGCTGCATCGGTGGCGGCATGGGCCGGGTCGGACGGCGCAGTCACGGGCACGTCATCGGCCGGCAGGGCTTCCACCTGTACCGGACCGGCGTCTGCCACGGCGCCGGCGGGCGCGGTGGCGGCCGGGTCGGTCGTGGTGCGCGCATGTTTCCACCAGGCCGCGCCACCCAGCAGCACCCCGGCAGTGACCGCCACGATCAGCAGCCCCTTCCACGGGAATCGGCGCCCGCCCTGACGGCGCGGGCGGGCACGGGCTGGCGTGGCATCGGCCTTGTGCGGGGTACGCCAGGAGGCGGCATCGTGGCTCGCCGGGGTCGGCGCCGCCACCGGCTGCTGCAGCTTCTGCAGGCGTGACAGCGGCAGGTCGCGCAGGCGCTGCTGCACTTCTTCGGCCAGTGCGCGCCAGCCGGCCGCATCGGGATGGCCGTGCGCATCGCGCGGGCAGGCATCGGCCAGCGCCTGCTGGTAGTCGGCCACGGGCAGGTCGAGGATCTGGGCCGCGGCCGCTTCATCCAGCCCGCCGCCGATGCGCAGCAGCAGCGCCAGCCGTGCCGGCGGCGGCAGGGCCTGCAGGTGGCCAAGCCCGGCCGCCCAGCGCCCGCCCTCGGCCGGCATGCGGATGGGGGTGCGGTGGGCCAGCAGGATCCAGAATCGGTCGGGCCATTGCGCCATCGGCACATCGCTGGCGATACCGGCGAACGCCCGCATCACGGCCACCAGGGCCTGTTCGGCCACGGCCGGGTCACCGCACTGCAGCTCGGCCACCACCAGGGCGCGGCGCTCAACGCCGCGCAGGAACGCCGACAGCGCGCCGGCTGCGGTTGAAGAAAGGGGGGCCGTCGCAGCCGTCATAGCAACTCCATCATTTGCGGAAATGATAGCGATTGCGCGGCCGATCCGGCGTGCCGATATAGGCAGCGTGTGAAGACGGGGCAGCCAGATTGCTGCTGTGACGGGCGCAGGTTGTGCACAGCATCAAGGAAAACCCAGGTGCAACCGGGTGTGATAGCCGTGCGATGCATGTTTCAGCTTTGTTTCACAGCTATCTTGTTGAATTTTATGGATATAGTTGTGTGGCTATTTTTTGACCAAGTTGAGGGAGAGGTCGGAACTTCCTGACGCACGGCCCGGAGATCGAGAGTGGCGCACAGACTTATCCACAGAAGATGTGGATAAGCCTGAATCTCTCGACGGGACAGATATTTAGCCGCTATTTAGGTTCGCGCAGAGAGATCCGGAGGCGTGTTCATGGTCGCTGTCGGGGCGGGAACGGGCCGCTACACTGCTGCGATGCCCAGTTCCGATCCGGCCCCCACCCTGTCGCTGACCGGTGGCCCCACGCCCCAGCTGAATGCGCCGACCGTGCAGGTGGCGCTGCCGCTGCCCCTGCCCCAGTGGTTCGATTACGCCCCGCCGCCGGGCGAGCCGCCGCATGCCGGCATGGTCGGGCGCCGGGTGCGGGTACCGTTCGGCTCGCGCGAGCTGGTCGGGGTGGTGGCGGGCATCGGCGTGGTGGCCGATGGCGGCACGCTGCGCACCGCGCTGGACTGGATCGATGCCGAACCGCTGCTGGGCGGCGAGCTGTGGACCTCGCTGCAGTGGCTGGCGCGCTATACCCACGCCCCGCTGGGCGAGGTGGTCAGCACCGCGCTGCCGGCGCCGCTGCGACGTGGCGAGGCGGTACCCGACACCCACCGCTGGGGCTGGCAGCTGACCGCCGACGGCCACGCGCAGCGCGCGCGCCTGCGTGCCGGCACCCGCCCGCAGCGGTTGGGCGCGCTGCTGGCCGAGGGCGTGGTTGATGAAGACGTGCTGGACGCGCGCATGGACGACTGGCGCAGCGCCGCCCGTGCACTGGCCAAGCGCGGCGTGGTCGAGCGGATCGCGCTGGACCATCAGGTGCCGGTTGCGCAGGCCAGCGCCGGACCACCGCCCAACCCCGAGCAGGCGGCCGCGATCGCGGCGATCACCGGCGCCCGCGGCTTCGGCGCCTATCTGCTGGACGGGGTGACCGGCAGCGGCAAGACCGAGGTGTACCTGCAGGCCATCGTGGACTGCCTGGCACGCGGCCGGCAGGCGCTGGTGCTGGTGCCGGAAATCGGCCTGACCCCGCAGACGTTGTCGCGCTTCCGTACCCGCCTGGGTATTCCGGTGCACGTGCTGCATTCGGGCCTGAACGATAACGAGCGCGCACGCGTATGGGCTGCCGCATCGCGCGGCGAAGCGCAGGTGATCGTGGGCACGCGCTCGGCGATCTTCACCCCGTTGCCCAACGCCGGGCTGATCGTGGTGGATGAAGAACACGACGGCAGCTACAAGCAGCAGGACGGCATCCGCTACCACGCGCGCGACTTCGCGCTGGTGCGGGCCAAGGCGCTGGACGTGCCGGTGGTGCTGGGCAGTGCCACGCCGTCGCTGGAATCGCTGCACAACGCGCAGGCCGGCCGTTACACCCACCTGCGCCTGAAAGTGCGCGCCGGCGATGCACGCCCGCCGCGGGTGCGGGTGCTGGACGTGCGCAAGCGACCGCTGCGCGATGGGCTGTCGCCGGAAGTGCTGCAGGGCATTGCCGAGCACCTGCAGGCCGGCCACCAGGTGCTGGTGTTCAAGAACCGCCGCGGCTATGCGCCGGTGCTGCTGTGCCACGACTGCGGCTGGACCGCGCCGTGCCAGCGCTGCGACGCGCCGATGACCGTGCACGCCGGCGGCCGCCGCCTGCAGTGCCACCATTGCGGCGCACGCCAGTCCGCGCCGTTGGCCTGCCCCGATTGCGGCAGCCTGGCACTTCAGCCGCAGGGCATCGGCACCGAGCGCCTTGAAGAACACCTGGTCGACGCCTTCGCCGACTACCCGGTGATCCGCATCGACCGCGGCACCACCAGCCGTCGCGATGCGCTGGAAACCCAACTGGCGGCGCTGGGCGACCGGGCCGGGATCCTGGTCGGCACGCAGATCCTGGCCAAGGGCCACGACCTGCCGAAGCTGACGCTGGTGGTGGTGGTGGGTATCGATGAGGGCCTGTTCTCGGCCGATTTCCGCGCCAGCGAGAAGCTGGCCCAGCAGTTGATCCAGGTGGCCGGGCGCGCGGGGCGCGCCACCGATCCGGGCGAGGTATGGCTGCAGACCCACCACCCCGGGCACCCGCTGCTGGAGACGCTGGTCAATGGCGGTTATCACGCCTTTGCCGACGCGGAGTTGCAGCAGCGCGAAGCGGCGGGCTTTCCACCGTTCGCGCACCTGGCGCTGCTGCGCGCCGAGTCGCAGCAGGTGGAGCATGCCAACGCGATGCTGAGCGCGGTGCGCGGGCTGATTCCCGACGATGCCGCGGTGGAGCGTTACGGCCCGATGCCGGCACCGATGCCGCGTCGCGCCGGGTACCAGCGCACGCAGTTGTTGCTGTCCGCGCCGGCCCGCCGGCCGCTGCACGGCGTGCTGGACCTGATCACCCCGCAGATCCACGCGCTGCCGCAGGCACGCAAGGTGCGCTGGTCGCTGGATGTGGATCCGACGGACCTGTACTAGGGCGGTGTGCGGACCCACGGTCCGCACGGCATCTCAGGTCAGCGCGGTCATGACGCCGCGCTGGTAGGCCGGCCGCTGCTTGAGGCACTCGTACCAGGCCGCCAGGTGCGGCAACTGCGGGCGCTGGATCGGCATTTCGAACCAGGCATAGATGAAGGCGCCCAGCGGGATATCGCCCATGGCGAAGTCGTCGCCGGACAACCACGGCTGCCGCGACAACGTATCGTCGACCATGGCCAGCAGCTCGCCCGAGCGCACCAGCGCGGTGGCGATACGCGCTTCATCGCGGTCGGCCGGCGCGGTGCGCAGGGTGCCCCAGAACAGGTCGCGGAACACGCCCGAAAACGCGGAGGTGGTCCAGTCCATCCATTTCTCCGACTGCGCGCGTGCCACCACGTCTTCGGGGTACAGCGTGCCCAGCGCGTAACGCGCGGCCAGGTAACGCACGATGGTGTTGGATTCCCACAGCGGCAGGCCGTGGTCTTCGATCAACGGCACCAGGCCGTTGGGGTTCATCGCCCGGTATTCCGGCGACTGCGTGCCGCCAAACGCACCGCCGACCTGGATCGACTCGTAGGGCACGGCGATTTCCTCGGCACACCAGAGGACTTTGCGCACGTTGCTCGAATTGTGGCGGCCCCAGATCTTCAGCATGGTTGGTTTCCCGGTTCGGACAGAAGCGGCGCCACAGCGCCGCGCGGTGGCGCTACGATACGCCGGTCGGCGGCCTGGCCGTCACCTCATGGACGAAATGCAATGTTTGCGCAGATCCTCGAAATCAGTCTGTTGTGCCTGGGTATCGTGCTGCTGGTCGTAGGCTACCGCCGTCATCATCGCAACCTGATGCTGGCCGCCGCGCTGGTGCTGATGTCGTTCGGCACGCTGCAGGATTTTGGCCGCGGTTTCATCGACGGCTACCAGCAGTCCGATGCGCGCACGCTGTCGGTGGTGCAGGCCATCCGCTGACCGGCACCCCGCCCTGCCTTACTTGGCCGCCTTGGCTGCGCCCTTCTTTGGCAGCGCGCGCACGTAGGTGGATTTGCCGTCTTTCTTCATCTCGAACAAGCCGGTGGCGGCCAGCAGTTCGCTGAGCTTGCCGTAGCCGTAGTTGCGCGAATCGAACGAGGCCTGGTTGCCGATCTGGCTGCCCACCGGGCCCAGGTGCGACCAGCCATCGTCGGCTTCGGCCGAGGCCACCGCGCTGCGCAGCATCTGCACCAGGCGGGTGTCGCTGCGCAGCTCGGGGCCACTCTTGCGCGGCCGGGTTTCCTCGTTGCCGTGCTCGACCTCCGGGTCTGCCGCCAGGTCCTGTCCCAGCGCTTCCAGGTAGGTGAACTTGGAGCAGGCATTGACGAAGGGCTCGGGGGTTTTCTTCTCGCCGAATCCGTACACCTTGACCCCGTCGGTAAGCAGGCGCATCACCAGCGGGGTGAAGTCGGCATCGCTGGATACGATCGCAAACCCGTCCAGGTTGCGTGCGTACAGCAGGTCCATGCCATCGATCACCATGGCCATGTCCGAGGCGTTCTTGCCCCGGCTGTAGGCGAACTGCTGGATCGGGCGGATCGCATAGGCATGCAGCACCGATTCCCAGCCTTTCAGCGCGGGGCTCTTCCAGTTGCCGTAGGCGCGGCGCACGTTGGCCACGCCATAGCGCGCCACCTCGGCCAGCACCACGTCGATCTTCGACGACGGCGCGTTGTCGGCATCGATCAGCAGGGCGATGCGCTTTTCCGGTTCGGTCATGTCAGCCTCCAGAGCGATGCGACCACGGCCGCCTGCCAGCGCGACGGCCCCTGAACCCAGTATCTGTCATCGGCGTGAACATCGTGCTTCACGTGCGACGATATGCCGCGTCGACCATGAACCCATGGGCCGGACGGCCGGCCCCCGCCAAGGAGTCCTTGCATGACCCGCGATACCCTGCCCCACCTGGTGATCATCGGTGGAGGCTTCGCCGGCCTCTGGGCCACCCGGGCATTGGCCAGCGCGCGCGTGCGCATCACCCTGGTAGACCGTCGCAACCACCATCTGTTCCAGCCGCTGCTGTACCAGGTGGCCACTGCCGGGTTGTCCGCGCCGGATATCGCCGCGCCGCTGCGCCACATCCTGGGCGACCAGCGCAACGTGGAAGTGCGCCTGGGCGAAGTGACCTCGATCGACAAGCAGACCCGGCAGATCACCCTGGCCGATGGCAGCCACCTGGGCTACGACACGCTGATGCTGTGCACCGGCGCCACCCACGCCTACTTCGGCCACGACGAATGGGCCGCCGATGCGCCCGGGCTGAAGACCCTGGACGATGCCATCGCGCTGCGCCGCAAGCTGCTGCTGGCCTTCGAGCGCGCCGAGGCCGAGCCCGATCCGGCCCGCAAGGCGGCCTGGCTCAGCTTTGCGGTGGTCGGCGGCGGCCCCACCGGCGTGGAACTGGCCGGCACCCTGGCCGAGATCGCCCGGCATACCCTGCGCAACGAATTCCGCCACATCGACCCGGCCAGCGCCAAGGTGCGCCTGGTGGAAGCCGGCCCGCGGGTGCTGTCGACCTTCCCCGAGGTACTGTCGCTGAAGGCGCGCCGCCAGCTCGAAAAGCTGGGCGTGGAAGTGCTGACCGGTACGCCGGTGAGCGACATCAATGGCGACGGCTTCCAGCTGGGCGACCAGTTCGTGCCGGCGCGCACCGTGGTGTGGGCCGCCGGCGTGGCCGCCTCGCCGCTGGCACGCACGCTGGCGGTGCCACTGGACCGCGCCGGCCGCGTGCCTGTCCAGCCCGACTTGACCATCGAGGGCCACCCGGAGATTTTCGTCGCCGGCGACCTGGCCGCGCTCAGCCAGGCCGACGGCCGGCCGGTGCCCGGCGTTGCCCCGGCCGCCAAGCAGATGGGCAAGCACGTGGCGGCGATCATCCGCGCACGGCTGGACAACACACCGGCGCCGGGCCCGTTCAAGTACCAGGACTTCGGCAACTTGGCCACGATCGGGCGCATGGCGGCCATCGTGCACCTGGGCAGGCTGCAGTTGTCCGGCGTGCTGGCCTGGTGGTTCTGGCTGGCCGCGCACGTGTTCTTCCTGATCGGCTTCCGCAACCGCATCGTGGTGCTGCTCAACTGGGCGGTGGCGTACTGGAGCTACCAGCGCAGCGCGCGGATCATCTTCGGGGATGATCGCGAGGACCGCAGGCCGAAGCTGCCCAGCGACACTCCGCCGCCGCCCTCGCCATGAGCAACCGCGAAACCTGTCCGCGTTGCGCGGCCGTGTTCGACAGCCGAAAGGCATTGGTGCGCAGCGGTGTGCCGATGTTCTTCAACGCGATCACCCCGCGCCACGTGCAGATGCAGGTGCGGTGTCCGAACTGCGGGCACCACTTCGCTGCCCGTGAACTGCGCCTGTTCGGCGTGCTGTCAGCGGAGGGGTTGCGCTGGGTCCTGGTGGGCATCTTGGTGGTGTGCGTGCTGCTGGTGTTCGTGCTGCCGCCGCGTTAGGTCGCGGCGTGCTCAGAGGATGGCGTGCGGGACGAAGCGCGAGGTGTTCTGCGTGATCAGCGTGGCATCTTCGCGGATGCCGATCCCGGCGGCGGTATCGCCGATCACCCAGGAACCGACCAGCGGGTAATTGCCCTCGAAGCACGGCAACGGGTGGTAGGCCTGCATGATCGCCGGACCATCGTCGTAGGGACCGTCGGTTTCCAGCGTGGTGCCGTCGGGCAGCGCAATACGGATGTTGGCGCCCTCACGCGACAGCAGCGGCTTGCGGACCCAACCCGCTGCCGGGACAGCGCCGGCGTCGGCGAAATGTGCGGGCAGCAGGTTCGGATGCCCGGCATGGCGCTCCCATAGCAGGGCCAGCACGCCCTTGTTGCTGAGCACCGCCTTCCAGGCCGGTTCGATGAGCTGCATGCGCCGCGTGGTCAGCGCCGGTCCGAAGCGCTCTTCCATCATGAATTCGAGGGGATAGAGCTTGAACAGCGTCTGGATCACGTTGTCCTCGTCGTCGGTGAACCAGCCCTCGCCCGATACCCCGATGTCTTCGATCACCACCTCACGCGTGGTGATGCCCACCTGATGCGCGCAGTCGCGCAGGTAGCGCACGGTGGCGCGGTCTTCCTCGGAGTCGCGCACCGCCGAGACATGCAGGGCCGACCCGATCAGACGGTGCTGGGCCAGCGTGGCCAGCGCTTCAAGCAGCTTCTCCTGGATGCTGTTGTACTGGTCCGCATGGCCCGGCAACTGCCCGGCCCGGATCTGGTCTTCCAGCCACAGCCATTGGAAATAGGCGCCTTCGTACAGCGATGTGGGGGTGTCGTACTGCAGCTCCAGCAGCTTGGCCGGGCCGGTGCCCGCATAGCTCAGGTCCATGCGCGCATACAGGTGCGGATCGCGCTGGCGCCAGGACGTGGCGATCCAGTCCCAGTACTGCGGCGCGATGTTGAGCCGGGTCAGCAGGGCCTCCGATTCAACCACCTCGGACACCAGTTCCAGCGCCATGTCGTGCAGTGCCTCGGTGGGCGCTTCGATGTCCTCTTCAATCTGCGCGAGCGAGAATTGGTAGTACGCCGTTTCGTCCCAGTAGCGCTCGCCGTCGATGGTGTGGAAATGGAAGCCCAGGCCTTCGGCCTGGTCGCGCCAGTCGGGGCGCTCGTCAATCAGGATTCGTTTCACGGCGTGCAGCCCTGCGGACAGCGGAAGGGACGCGCCCCGGCACGTGCAGGGGCGCGGAGAAGCATCGCTCAACCGCCGTAGCTGCGGCCGCCGCTGTAGTTGCTGCGCGAACTGCTGAAGCTGCTGCGCGCAGCCGACGACGAGCCAAAGCCCGAGCGCGACACGCTCACCGCCCGCGCCGGCACGTTGGTATTGCCCGCATCGCCGTACACGCGGCCGGCGCGATCGGTGGTGGCCTCGCCATTCGGGCGGCGGTATTCACCGCTGCGGTAATCGCGGTACAGCGGCGAACTGCCCCCCACCCTGCGGTACACGCCGCCCCCACTGCCACTGCTGCTGCCGCTGCGGCAGCCCTGTGCGTCGGGATAGCGTTGGCAGTCCGTGCGCGACGCACCGGAGACCAGGCTGCTGGCCGCGTAGCCGAGCAGGAACCCGGTCATCGGTGGTACCCAGCTGGACGTGCCGTCCGCGCTGCGCACTTCGGTGCAGCCGCCGAACTGGTCGTTGCACTGGGCGCGGTCGGCGAACTGCGGGGCAACGCGCTGGTGGTCGGCCAGGGCCTTCTGGTAAGCGGCGTGGCACTCGTCCTTGGGCACGTCGGTCTGGTAGTCACACTGCGATTCTGTCTGCAGGACCAGGCCCGTGTTGGCCGGCTCTTCGCAGCCGCTGAGCAGCAACACCGCCGGGGCGGCGGCCACCATCAGGGTCAGGCGCAGATTGGAGGAACGCTTCTTCATTGGCGTCTCCTTACGGGACCATCGCGGCGGAATTGACCAGGCCCACCGCAATGGCCACGCCCGCGGAGAACCAGCCGGCCGCTTCGTTGCCGGCATCGATCTGGTCCGGACCGCGACGGGTGATGATCGCGCGGGAGATGCCGAAGGCCACCAGCTGCATGACGGCCGCGATGCCACCCCAGATGGCCGCGTCCAGCAGCGATACCGAATTGCTGATCACCGCATTGAGCGGCAGCGCCAGACCGATCATCGCGCCGGCCATGCCAACGCCCGCGGCCTTGTTGCCGGCGCGGATCAGGGTGATTTCCTTGTGCGGGGTCACCAGCGTGACCACGGTGATGGCCAGCAGCAGAATCAGCAGGCCAACGCCGGCGAAGGCGCAGAAGGCGAGGAAAGAGTGTCCATTGATGACGTACTGCATGCGAGCGTGTCCTTGCGGGTTGGGTAGGGGTGAGGTGCGGCGATGGCCGCGACAGGCGTATCAGGTGATCTGGAAATCTTCAGTGCCCAGGTCCACGCCCACCGCATAGGTGATGCAGAACTCGGTGGGACCGCTGTCTTCGGCAGTGATGAGCAGGAATTCATCGCGCGCCAGTTCAGGCACGTGCCGCTGGTACATCATGGCGTAGTGGGTCAGGTCGCCGTCCTGGCGTGCAGGCGTGTAGCGGTAAAGCGTTTCGTCGAACACCATCGGCGGAATCCGCGCGGCGGCCGTCGTATTGATCTGCCGCTGCCAGCGCTTGCCGGCGTAGTCGATCTCCGCCGCGCCCAGGTGGGCATGTTCCAGGATGAAGGCCTGGAAGGCGTGCTTGTTCGGCGGGTTGACGGTCTCGGCGAAACAGAACGCCATCAGCCCGTCCACATCACCGCCCACGGTCTGCACCATCAGGTAGGCATCATCATCGACGTAGCAGCGGTGCTGGACCGTGCCGTCACCCAGATCGATCTGGCCGATGCAGGGGATGCCCTGGTACCCCTCGGGCAGTTCGCCCAGCATCGCGCCGGGCGCCACCTGGTACATGGTGCGGTCGAAGGTGATGTGGGCACCGATGCGCACGCCCAGCGGCAACGGAAAGCGGAAGGCGCTGGCGGGCGCCGGCGGCGGCGCGGGGCTGCCGAACAGTTTGTTGAACAGGCTCATGCGGTCGCGGTTGCCCGATGCTGGGCCGCCGCGCTCAGTACACGCGCGGCATCCAGGCGCGTATTGCGCAGGTAATAAAGGATGTCGCCGGGCTGTACGCGGGTCGACTCGGGGGGATTGAGCGTCGGGCTGCCGCCCTTGGGGCAGTAGCCAAGCAGATTGGCGCGCTGGGAGCGGAATGCGTCGATCAGGGCGGCATAGTCCGACGGTGCGCCGTCGGGTACGGTCACGCTGAACTGGGTCATGCCCACGTCGCCCGCGCACAGCATGTCCATGGTCAGTGCAGAGGTACCCGGATCCTGTGCGGCACGGGCCATGATGTCGGCGGTGAGCGGCCGGGTCACTTCAATGGCCGGGTAGTGGGTCAGCACCAGCCGCGCCGGCGGCGCGGATTCGAAGTAGGCCACCACCGGGCACACCAGCGACAACGAGCCTACCGCCATGGTGGCGGCGATGGCCTGGTCATCGTTGGGGCAATACACCAGCACCCGGCCCGCCGTGGCCAGCGAGGCACGCCCGTACACGCCGGGATCGGCATAGCTGGGCACATCGATGTACCGCACCAGCCCGTTGTTCGGGTACGGGTGTTCGGCCAGACCAGCGGCGACGATCACGATGCCTTCGTCATCGGTGGTGGTATCGGTGAGCAGCAGTTCGACCAGGCGCGCGGACTCCGCGCCGCGCCAGCCCACCAGCACGCTGTGGCCGGCCATGTCGTAGGCCATCTTTCCCATGTGGTGCCTCTTCCAGAATGCCAGCAACGCGCCGCTCAGCTTGGCCAGCGTTGCGGCGAAGGTGGCCACCGCCAGCGGCATCACCAGCAGTGCGGTGATGTAGCGCCCAGCGGTAGAGCCGGGCGACAGATCGCCGTAGCCGATGGTGGTGGCGGTGGTGACGTAGAAATACAGGAAGGCATGCCAGTCGCTGAGCTTTTCCTCGCCGGCCAGGGCCAGCAGGCACCAGCTGGCCAGCATGTGCAGCAGCAGCACCGCCAGCAGCACCGGCCAGCTGACCCGGCGGATGTGCAGGCGGAACGAACTGGCCAGCCGCTGGATCAGGAACATGGCCTGCCTCCGTGGTTCAGTTGTGGCTGTCGCGCGGGGTGATCACCCCGACCAGCACATCGCCATCGGCGACCGGCACGGTGCCCGGCAGCAGGCCGGCGCTCTGCTGCGGCAGCTGCCTGGGCTGCTTGAAACGGGCCAGCACCGCCGCGGCACTGGACGAATCCTCCAGCAGTCCGGCGGCGGCCAGCTTGCGGTTGAGGTCGCCATCGCCGGCATCGGTTTCCAGCTCTTCGGCCGCCAGCATCTGCGCGCCCTGCTGGGCTTGGCGGGCCTTGATCCGTTCCAGCGAGCCCAGCGCCGAAGACATCTTGCTGTTGGTGCCGGAGTGGCGCGCGGCAATGGCCGCCTGGGCACGCTGCACGGTGTCGGTGGCCTTGACCTGGTCGACCTGGGCGCGCATCTGCTTCAGGCGCGACTCGGTCTTGGACACGGTAGCGCGCAGGGTGGCGATGCTCTGGTCCAGGTGCCCCTTGGACTCGCGGGCAGCATTCTGTTCGGTCTCCAGCGGTGCCATCTTTTCCGCCACCTGCAGGGCCAGCGCTTCATCGCCCTTGGCCAGCGCGCCTTCGATGTAGCGGCTGTACTCGGCGATCTTGCGGTCGCGCGCGCCGATCTCGTTCTCGCTCAGCTTGGACTGGCCCATCAACCTGGCCAGGTCGACCTTGGACCGGTCCAGTTGGGTGGCGGCGTCGCGGATCTCCTGGTCCAGGATGGTCAGGGCCTTGGCGTCGACGATCTTCTCGCCGGCCTCGTGTGCGGTGCCGCGGAACAGGGTCACCAGCTTTCCAAAAATGCTCATCGGGTCAGGCCTCAGTCGAAGTAAGGGCGCAGTGCTTCGACTGCGTCGATGGTGTTGGCGGCCAGCGCCTGGATCTCTTCGTCGATCGCGTCGATGCCCGAGCGGGTCGACAGTTCGCCGAACACCACGTAGTTCTCAACGCCGTTGGCGTCGGTGGTGATACCCAGGTTGGACAGCGGGTTGATCGGGTTCAGGCGCATGCAGGCGGCATTGAGCCCGGCCACGTCCTTGACCTGGCTGGCCGGCACCAGAATGGTGGACACCACGATCTGCTCGCCCGAACTGGCCACGATGATGTCCAGGTCGCCGTACTCTTCCAGCTCCACCATGACCGCCGGGGTCAGGCCTTCGATCAGTTCCACGCGCACGCCGTCGTCGTCGGCGTAGCGCTGGGTCAGCTGGGCATGTATGTCGTGGATGCTCAAGGACATGGGACGCGGTTTCCTGTGGTGATGGGTGAGCCGCCGGCAACTGGACTGCGCTGGCGGTCGTGTACGCGCGCACCGCCCGCAGCAAGCCGGCAGCACGACGTATCAAAAAAGGTGGGTGGGTACGGCAGGGTGGACCGCGGCGCGTGGGTCGCGCGGGTCCGGGTGTCACGGCGGTGATCACGTGCCCATGGCGGGCATGTCCTTGTCCCTTTCTCCTGGTGTGCCCCTCGGGGGCCGGCCAAGCTTAGCGTTACCGTGGCGCGCGCGGTAGGGGTCCGGTGCAGGATCTTTCAATGGTTCAGCCGGACCTGTCAGACCGCGTTGATCGTGTCTGGCACGGCACACTGACACCGGCAGCATCGACGATCTGCTGGACCGTCCAGTGCCGGGTGATCCAGACAGTCAACGACGCATTGGCCAGATGCCACCTGGCCACGCCGGTACGAGGCTGGGCGGTAGCCTTGGAGCTACCAGCGCAGTGCGCGGATCATCTCCGGGGATGGGTGAGGACCGCAGGCCGAAGCTGCCCAGCGACACCCCGCCGCCGCCCTGACCCTGACGATGCTCACCCCGCCGGCAGACGGGAAACGGAGATGGGCGGCTTGCCCGCTGTTCCCACTCCCGCTTCCCTGGCGCGTCGTCATTGGGTTGCCACACGCATGGCGTGGCGGCGAAGCGACTGTGAGCCATCGCTGGCTGCGCCAGGATGTTGCCTGCACGCAGCGTCACTCAGGAATCGATGCTGCCCAGCTCGGCGACCCCATTGCAGAACGCCACGGTGAAGATCGGCCCCTGTTCCGATACCAGCTGGATGTCCCATGGGTTGCCGGGGTCGGCGTCCAGCGGCACGCTCACCGAGCACAACTGCATCACCAGCGGCCACGCACGGGGCAAGGGTTCTCCGAAGTATTGCGCATAGGCCGGACCGATCACCGCCTGCACGTCGTCCAGTATCCACGTTGGCTCGTCGATGAGCCGGCGCAGGAACGCAATCTGCGCCTCACTGGGGGGCGCCTTGCCGATGACATGGAAACTGGCCAGTACGACCCCGTCCTCCTCCTCTTCGGGCGCCTGGATCCAATGGTGGCTGTCATTGGAACCGGTCAGCAGTTCAAGCCGGCCCAGTTGAGGGTGCTCGATGAACTCGGGGCCGCGGAACAGGCGCGAGAACAGGCCCATCAGCTTTCCATCCCGATCGCGTCAATCTCGCCGGCCTCATCGAAGTGCACCGACACCACGTAGTTCGTGACGTCGCCGGGCAGGGTGAAATCGAAGTACTCGATCTCGTTTTCACCCCAGGCCGACTTGAATTCCAGCAGGCCAATGATGGCCGCCGATGTCGGGGCATCGTTGCCCAAGTGCTGCTGCCAATAGCTGGCCGGCAGCTCGTCGCGGTGGTGATCGGCGAACAGATCCACGCCGTCTTCCCCGGCTTCGGTGCCCACGGCCTGCTGGATGGCAGCTAGTGCCTGCGCCTGTCGTTGTGCGGTTGTATCGGTCATGTGGCGTCCTTGTCTGTGCTATTCAATTTTTTCCCGCTCTTCTTCGATATCGGCCTTCAGCGTGGCAGGCGCGACGGTCGCGCCCTGGCCGTGTTCGTCAGGCAGCACACAGACCCGCCGACCGTCACCGGCAAGGCCGGGCAGCCAGCGCTCCAGGAAGGCGTGCAGCGCGATCCTTCCCGGCCACGTGTTCGACCAACTGCCCACCGCCGCACGTTCGGCGAAGGCGCGGAACGGCCAGAACGGTGCCACCTGCTGGCCCGCATCGGTGGCCGACATCACCCAGCCATCGGCGTTGCGCAATCCCCATACTTCTTCCCAGTCGGCCACGCGATTGACGAAATAGGCGTAGCGCTTCTCCGGCCGTGCACGCAGCACGGCATCGACCTCTTGCGGCCCGAATCGATATCCCGCCTCACTGTCGCTGTGCGTGGTCGTCACTTCGCCGCCGCTTTCGGCTTGCTGTACCACAGCGCATTGACGATGACCCAGCGCTCCCCGAACCGGCCCATGTGGAAGTAGTCCACGAACCACGGCGTTTCCAACCGCACCGAGGCGGCGTTGCCGGTAACGTCGAGCAGCGTGCAGCTGCGGTTCCACTGGTCCTTCGGGGTTTTCAACGCGCCCTGCCGGGTGAGTTCCACCAGCTCTTCCTTCGACATCCGGCGCAGGCCGAGGCGCTCATCCGGGGTGTCGCCGAGGATCGCGCGCTTGGCCAGGTCCGGGTGCAGCGAACGCGCCACGCGGGCCGGGTCGCCCTCGAGCTGGCCGTCCACGTAGTCCAGGCAGGTGGCTTCGATCGCGGCACGCGTGGCGGGATCGATGGCGGGGGCGGCAGGTGTAGTAGCGCCGGCAAGGGCGAGCAGCAGGGCAAGCGGGGTCATCGCAGGGGTTCATCCGGTAGAGAGAGGAGGATCAGCGCGCCTGGAACAGCCCCATCTCGTCCAGGCCCTGCTGCATGTACATGAAGGCGGCCGCCTCGTCGCTCATTGGCTCGCCCTGCGGCCAACTGTCCAACCAGGCCGTGATCGCCGCATTGTGCGGGTTGACCGCATCGGCCAGCGCCCTCTTCTTCGCCGGGCTTTCCGCCTCCTGCAGCATCTCGCGGAGGACGTCGTCGCCGATGCCCCAGTGTTCGGCCAGCGGCACCAGGCCACGAAGGCTGGCGGGCACCTTGGCCGGGTCGAGCGGCGTGCGCGCGGCCGCGATGGCGTCGGGGGCGTAGGCGGCACGGAAGGAATCGGCCGGGGCGATGTCGCCATACCGTAGTGCGTTCACAGGCCTGGCCGCCGATGCGGGCGCGGCGATCACCAGGCCGACCAGCAGCAGCGCGGGGAACGATAGGGGCCACGCCATGCGCGCTCCTGTCAGCGGCTTTCGTTGGAGATCGAACATCCTGGTTCCCCCCGGTGGTCGGCTGATTGTGGCCTACGCCGTGACGGCGAGCCAGCGCCACGCGCAGCCGGGCAGAGCCCGGCGCTACGGGGTGGCCTGCAGCCACGCAAGCTTGCGCGCCCGCGGTTGCCGCTTGAGCTGCCATTCGGCCTTGGAGGCGGTTGCCCGGTCCGGGTAGGCGCGCATGGCCAGCAGCTTCACCGGCGGGTGGGCGCGCGTGTACTTGGCGCCCTTGCCGGCCAGATGGGCCTGGAAGCGGGCGTCCACATCGTTGCTGATGCCGGCGTAGTAACTGCCGTTGCGGCATTCCAGCAGGTACACGTACCAGGGGGCGGGTTCAGCGGGCATACCGGGATTATCCACCGGAGAGCGCCCGGCGGCTGCTAGAATCCGCCCCGGATGCAGGAGAGAGGTGCCACGTTGGCACCCGCCGAAGGCGCAGGCTCCCATAATCGCTCAGGCCGGTGGCTCGGAACGCCACCAACCATGCATCCAGCACGCCGATCTGGAGAGAGGTCTTCAATGACCCGCCGAAGGGGCACGTGGCCTTGGCCACCGAACTCTCAGGCAAAAGGACAGCGGGAGCGGCAACGGAATCCCACCCTCACGACAGTGCCCCGCGCTGGCGTGCGATGTGCGTGCTTCCGTCCCCGCCTGACGTGCCCGGAGCCTCCCCCATGCTGCTCTCCCTGATCTACCTCATCGCCATTTCCGCCGAAGCCATGACCGGCGCGCTGTCCGCCGGACGGCGGCGCATGGACCTGTTCGGCGTGGTCATCATTGCCTGCGTCACCGCGCTGGGCGGTGGTTCGCTGCGCGACATCGTGCTGGGCCACTATCCGCTGGGCTGGGTGAAGCACCCCGAGTACCTGGGCTTCACCATCTGCGCGGCGTTGATCGCCACCTGGGTGGCGCGCTGGATGCACCACTTCCGCCGCACCTTCCTGGTGCTGGATGGGCTGGGGCTGATCTGTTTCACCCTGATCGGCTGCGCGGTGGCGCGCGATGCCGGCCACGCCGCGCCGATCGTGCTGATCTCGGGCATGCTGACCGGCGCCTTCGGTGGCGTGCTGCGCGACGTGCTGTGCAACGAGGTGCCGCTGATCTTCCAGAAGGAACTGTATGCGGTGATCACGCTGTTCACCGGCGCGGCCTACCTGGGCCTGCTGGAGCTGGGCGTCTCGATCAACGCCGCCACGCTGTGGTGCCTGGGCGGCGGCTTCCTGCTGCGCCTGCTGGCGATCCACTTCAAATGGGAAATGCCCAAGTTCGTCTACCGCGACGAGGTGCATTGAACGGACCGTTCAATGCACCGGTAGCACCCGACCGTCCCCGCTCCATGACCAAGGTCATGTGAGTGCAGGCACCCACACGCGGTACCATGACGCCCCCGCCCCTCCCGGGTCGGTATCCAGCCACGCTGCGGCATTCGACCAGCGGCCCCGCCAGACAACCCCACTTCGCCTCGCCTGCCCCCACGGGCCGGTAAACCATGGACGCGTTCGCCGTGTGGCGCACGCGCAGGATGCCCCATGTCTGCCCCGCTCCCCCCGCGTTCCCGTCGTCTGTTCAAACCGCTGTTGGTCGTGGCCGTGCTGGCCGCCGCCGTGATCGCCTGGCGCGTGTTGTCGCCCGCGCCGGCCGCCGAAGCCGCCCCCGCGAGCACCGCCACGCCGGTGCGCGTGGCCACCGTGGTGCGCGAAGACCTGGTGGTGCGGCTGAAGGCGCTGGGCACGGTCACGCCGTTGCATACGGTCAGCCTGCGCAGCCGCGTGGACGGCGAACTGCTGCGGCTGTCGTTCCGCGAGGGCGAGCACGTCAAGGCCGGTGATCTGATCGCCGAGATCGACCCGCGCCCCTACCAGGTGGCGTTGGCGCGTGCGCTGGGCACCCAGCAGCAGAACCTGGCCGAACTGGACAACGCGCAGACCCAGCTCAAGCGCTACAGCGAACTGCAGGCCAAGCACTTCGTCTCTGCCCAGGACCTGAGCGACCAGCAGAGCAAGGTGCGCCAGCTGCAGGGCCGTCGGCAGACCGACCAGGCCGCGGTGGATGAAGCCCGCCTGCAGCTGCAGTACACCCGCATCACCGCGCCGGTGGCCGGGCGCATGGGCCTGCGCAACGTGGACGTGGGCAACCTGGTGCGCAGTGGCGATACCGAGCCGCTGGCCACCATCACCCAGACCACGCCGATCAGCGTGTTGTTCACCGTGCCCGAGCCGGACCTGCCGGCCGTGGTGGCCGCCGTGCGCGCCACGCCCGAGCTCACGGTGGAAGCCTGGGATCGCGAAGAGCGCCAGGCGCTCGGCAGCGGCGTGCTGTCCAGCCTGGACAACCGCATCGACACCGCCACCGGCACGCTGAAGCTGCGCGCGCAGTTCGCCAATGCCGACGAGGCGCTGTTCCCCAACCAGTTCGTCAACATCCGCCTGCAGGTGAGCAGTGCCGATGCGGTGGTGATTCCCAACGCCGCCGTGCAGTTCGGCAGCAAGGGCAGCTATGTGTACGTGATCGCGCCGGACAACACCTCGCACCTGCGCAACGTGGTGCTGGGCCCGGCCGATGGCGAGCGCGTCTCGGTGCGCGAAGGCCTCAAGGCCGGCGAGCGGGTGGTGGTGGAAGGCATCGACGGCCTGCGCGAAGGCGCGCCGGTAGAGGTGGTGCCCACGCCGGCAACACAGGTGGACGCGCCGCGGACCGGCGCATGAACCTCTCGCGGCCCTTCATCGAGCGCCCGGTCGCCACCACGCTGCTGATGGTGGCGCTGCTGCTGTCCGGCATCCTGGCCTACCGGCTGCTGCCGGTGGCGGCGCTGCCGCAGGTGGACTACCCGATCATCCAGGTCACCACGCTGTATCCCGGTGCCAGCCCGGGGGTGACCACCAGTGCGGTGACCGCGCCGCTGGAGCGCCAGCTCGGCCAAATTCCCGGGCTGAAGCAGATGTCCTCCACCAGCTCGGGCGGCGCCTCGGTGATCACCCTGCAGTTCTCGCTGGAGGTCGCCCTGGGCGTGGCCGAGCAGGAAGTGCAGGCCGCCATCAACGCCGCCGACAGCTTCCTGCCCGACGACCTGCCGGTGCCGCCGGTGTACCGCAAGGTCAACCCGGCCGACACCCCGATCCTGACCCTGGCGGTGACCTCGCAGGGGCTGTCGCTGCCGCAGGTGCACGACCTGGTGGATACGCGCATGGCCCAGCGCCTGTCGCAGCTGCCGGGCGTGGGCCTGGTGAGCCTGGCCGGCGGGCAGCGCCCGGCGGTGCGCATCCAGGTGAACCCGTCGGCGCTCGCCGCCAACGGGCTGAGCATGGCCAGTATCCGCACCGCGATCGGCGCGGCCAACGTCAACATGCCCAAGGGCAGCTTCGACGGCCCCACCCGCGCGATCATGCTCGATGCCAACGACCAGATGCGCTCGGTGGCCGAGTACCAGGCGCTGATCCTGGCCTACAAGGACGGCGCGCCGCTGCGCCTGGGCGACGTGGCCACGATCGAAGACGGTGCGGAAAACCGCCAGCTGGCCGCGTGGTCGGGCACCACGCCGGCGGTGCTGATCAACATCCAGCGCCAGCCCGGTGCCAACGTGATCGCCGTGGTGGACCAGGTGCGGGCGCTGCTGCCGCAGCTGCAGGCATCGCTGCCCAAGGGCGTGGACGTGGCGGTGCTGAGCGACCGTACCGAATCGATCCGCGCTTCCATCCGCGGCGTCCAGCACGAACTGCTGATCGCCATCGCGCTGGTGGTGATGGTCACCTTCGTGTTTCTTCGCAACATTCCGGCCACCATCATTCCCAGCATCGCGGTGCCGCTGTCGCTGGTGGGCACCTTCGGGGTGATGCTGCTGGCGGGGTTCTCACTCAACAACCTCACCCTGATGGCACTCACCATCGCCACCGGCTTCGTGGTCGACGATGCGATCGTGATGCTGGAAAACATCGCCCGCCACCTGGAGCGCGGGGCCACGCCGATGCAGGCGGCACTGAAGGGCGCCCGGCAGATCGGCTTCACCCTGATCTCGCTGACCCTGTCGCTGATCGCGGTGCTGATCCCGCTGCTGTTCATGGCCGACGTGGTGGGCAAGCTGTTCCATGAGTTCGCGATCACCCTGGCGGTGGCGATCGGCATCTCGCTGCTGGTGTCACTGACGCTGACCCCGATGATGTGCGCGCGCCTGCTCAAGGCCGGGCATGCCACCCGCCGCGACGCCGACGGCCAGGAATCGGCGCAGCAGGGCGACCCGTTCGACCGCGTGGTGGCGATCTACGACCGCCAGCTGCGTTGGGTACTGGAGCGCCAACCGCTGATGCTGGGCGCCACCGTGGCCACCCTGCTGCTCACCGCCGCGCTGTACGTGTGGGTGCCCAAGGGGTTCTTTCCGGTGCAGGACGCTGGCCTGATCCAGGGCATCAGCGAAGCGCCGCAGTCGATCTCGTTCCAGGCCATGGCGCAGCGCCAGCAGGCGCTTGCGGCGGCGCTGCTGGAGGACGAGGACGTGGCCAGCCTGTCCTCGTTCATCGGTGTGGACGGCAACAACGCCACGCTCAACAGTGGCCGGTTGCTGATCGAACTGAAACCACACGCGCAGCGCAGCAGCGACGCGCAGGCGATCATCGCGCGCCTGCAGCAGCGGGTGGCGCACGTGCCCGGCATCACGCTGTACCTGCAGCCGGTGCAGGAACTGGGCATCGAGGACCGGATCAGCCGCACCCAATACCAGTTCACCCTGACCAGCCCCGACAGCGACCAGCTCGCGCAGTGGACGCCCCGGTTGCTGGCCCACCTGCGGCAGTCCGCAGCCTTGGCCGACGTGGCCAGCGACCTGCAGGACCAGGGCCTGCAGGCACACGTACTGATCGACCGCGTGGCCGCCGCACGCCTTGGCATCAGCGTGGACGCGGTGGCCGATGCGCTGTACGACGCGTTCGGCCAGCGCCAGATCTCCACCATCTTCACCCAGGCCAACCAGTACCGCGTGGTGCTGGAAGCGCGCCCCGACGCGGCCTTCGGGCCGGACGCCATCGCGCGCCTGCACGTGGCCGGGCCGGACGGCAAGCAGGTGCCGTTGAATGGCATCGCGCGCATCGAGCAGCGGCCGGCGCATCTGTTGATCAACCACGTGGGCCAGTTCCCGGCGGTGACATTCTCGTTCAACCTGCCACGCGGTGCGTCGCTGGGCGAAGCGGTGCAGGCCATTGAAGGTGCGCGTGCGGCGATCGGCCTGCCCACCGGGGTGGAGCTGCGCCTGCAGGGCGCGGCCGATGCGTTCCGCGCGTCGCTGTCGAGCACGCTGTGGCTGGTGCTGGCCGCGGTGGTGGTGATGTACCTGGTGCTGGGCGTGCTGTATGAGAGTTTCATCCACCCCATCACCATCCTCTCCACCCTGCCCTCGGCCACGGTGGGCGCGCTGCTGGCGCTGCTGCTGAGCGGGCGCAGCCTGGACCTGATCGCGGTGATCGGCATCGTGCTGCTGATCGGGCTGGTGAAGAAGAACGCGATCATGATGATCGACTTCGCGCTGGAGGCCGAGCGTGAGTTCGGCCTGGCCCCGCGCCAGGCGATCCACCAGGCCGCGCTGCTGCGCTTCCGCCCGATCCTGATGACCACGCTGGCCGCGCTGTTCGGCGCCATTCCGCTGATGTTCGCCAGCGGCTCGGGCGCGGAGCTGCGGCAGCCGCTGGGCGTGGTGATGGTGGGCGGGCTGATCGTCAGCCAGGTGCTCACCCTGTTCACCACGCCGGTGATCTACCTGTTCTTCGACCGCTTCCGCCGGCGCCCCGCCGAGGGCGCGGACGATGCGGCCGAGGCCCACGCATGAGCCCGCTGGCGCGCGCGATCGGCTGGTTCGTGCGGCACCCGGTGGCGACCCTGCTGCTGTCGGTGGCGGTGGTGCTGGCCGGCCTGCTGGGCCTGCGGCTGCTGCCGGTGGCACCGCTGCCGCAGGTGGACTACCCGGCCATCAACGTCAGCGCCAGCCTGCCCGGGGCCAGCCCCGAATCGATGGCGGCCAACGTGGCCACGCCGCTGGAACGCGCGCTGGGCACGATACCGGGGTTGAGCCGGATCGACTCGGCCAGCACCCAGGGCTCCACCCAGATCGAGCTGCAGTTCGAACTGGGCCGCGATGTGGACAGCGCCGCGCGCGACGTACAGGCGGCGATCAACGCCGCCCGCGCGCAGCTGCCCAGCGGTATGCCGGGCATGCCCCAGTACAACAAGGTCAATCCTTCGCAGGCACCGATCCTGGCACTGGCACTGAGCTCGGACAGTCTCTCGCCCGGGCAGATCTTCGACGTGGCCTCCACGGTGATCGCGCAGAAGCTGGCGCAGATTCCGGGCGTGGGCGAAGTGCAGGTCGGCGGCAGTTCGCTGCCGGCGGTGCGGGTGTCGCTGGATCCCAATGCGCTCAATCAGCAGCGCATCGCACTCGATGATGTCGCGGCGGCCATCCGCACCGCCAACGCGCTCAAGCCGCTGGGCACCGTGGCCAGCCAGAGCCGGCAATGGCAGCTGGAGGCCAGCCTGCAGCTGCGCAGCGCCGCCGAGTACCGCGACCTGATCATCGCCATGCGCCAGGGCCGCCCGGTGCACCTGCGCGACGTGGCCCAGGTCAGCGAGGGCGTGGAGGACCGCTATGCCAGCGGGTTCCACAACCAACGCCCGGCGGTGCTGCTGATCGTCAGCCGCCAGCCCGACGCCAACATCATCGAGACCGTCGACGCCATCAACGCGCAGATGGACACGCTGCAGGCGCTGCTGCCGGCCAGTATCGACATGCAGGTGGTGATGGACCGCTCGCCGGTGATCCGCGCCACCCTGCACGAGGCCGAACTGACCCTGCTGCTCGCCATCGCCCTGGTGGTGCTGGTGGTACTGGCCTTCCTGGGCCACTGGCGCGCCGCCCTGGTGCCCACCCTGGCCATTCCGGTGTCGTTGCTGGGCGCACTGGCGGTCATCGCGCTGCTCGGTTTCTCGCTCAACACGCTGTCGCTGATGGCGCTGATCGTGGCCGCGGTGCTGGTGGTCGACGATGCCATCGTGGTGCTGGAGAACATCGCCCGCCATCGCGAAGAGGGCGCCTCGCCGATGGACGCCGCCCTGCGCGGTGCCGGTGAAGTGGGCGCCACGCTGTTGTCGATGAACATCGCCCTGGCGGTGGTGTTCGTGTCGATCCTGTTCCTGGACGACTTCGTGGAGAAGCTGTTCCGCGAGTTCTCGCTGACCCTGGTGGCGGCGATGGGCGTGTCGCTGCTGGTCTCGCTGAGCCTGACCCCGATGCTGTGCGCGCGCCTGCTCGGGCGTGAGCGCCCCGGCACCGGCAACGTGCTGCAGCGGGGCGGCACGGCGTTGTTCGAGCGACTGCGGGGCGGCTACGTGGCCAGCCTGGAGAAGATGCTGCGCTGGCTGGCCGTTCCGCTGCTGCTGTTCGGCGCGGTGATCGGGCTGAACGTGTGGCTGTTCCAACAGGTGCCCAAGGGCATCGTGCCCAAGCAGGACACCGCGCAGCTGCGTGGTTTCGCGCGCGGCGACGACGGGCTGTCGTTCCAGGTGATGCAGCCCAAGATCGATGCCTACCGCCAGCTGCTGCTGGCCGACCCGGCCATCAGCGACATCATCGGGTACATCGGCGGGCGCAGCGGGGTCAACAACGCCTTCATCATGATCAAGATGAAGCCACTGGCCGAGCGCAAGGTCTCCAGCCAGCAGGTGATCGACCGCCTGCGCGCCAACATGCCGAAGATTCCCGGCGGCGGCATGTTCCTGTGGGTGGACCAGGACATCAAGCTGGAGGGCAGCGGCGACAGTGGCCAGTACGAGTTCCAGCTGCTGTCCGGCGAGCTGGAGCCCCTACGGCAATGGGCGCCCAAGGTGGCCGACGCGCTGCGTGCCCTGCCCGAACTGGTGGACGTGGAATCCAAGGGCGACGAGGGCATGCGCCAGGTGGTGCTGGACATCGACCGCGACGCCGCCGCCCGGCTCGGTGTGGACATGCGCATGATCGCCTCGGTGCTCAACAACGCCTTCAGCCAGCGCCAGGTGGCCACGCTGTACGACACGCTCAACCAGTACCGCGTGGTGATGGAACTGGACCCCCGCTACACCCAGGACCCGTCCACGCTCGACCAGATCCACGTGATCGGCAAGGACGGCCAGCGCCTGCCGCTGTCGTCGATCGCCAGCTGGTCCTACGGCATGGCGCCGGATCGCATTTACCACAGCCAGCAGTTCGCCTCGGTCTGGATCGAGTTCGCGCTCGCACCCGGCGTGACCCTGGACCAGGCGGTGAAAGCCGTGGACCGCGCGATGGCCGGCATCATGCTGCCCACCCATGTGCAGGCCAAGCTGAGTGGCGAGGCCGGTGGCTTCGAGACACTGCGCGAGCGTCAGCTGTGGCTGATCGTCGGCGCGATGCTGGCGGTGTACCTGGTGCTGGGCGTGCTGTACGAGAGCTTCGTGCAGCCGCTGGCGATCCTGTCCACCCTGCCCTCGGCCGGCGTGGGCGCACTGCTGGCGCTGATGGCGTTCGGCAACGAGTTGAACCTGATCTCGCTGCTGGGGCTGTTCCTGCTGGTAGGCGTGGTGATGAAGAACACCATCTTGATGATCGACTTCGCGCTGTCGGCCGAACGCGAGCGCGGGCTGTCCTCGTACGACGCCATCTCCGAAGCGGCACGGCTGCGCTTCCGGCCGATCCTGATGACCAGTGTGGCCGCGTTGCTGGGTACGTTGCCGTTGATGCTGGCGACCGGCGAAGGATGGGAGATGCGCCAGCCGTTGGGGATCGCGATCGTGGGTGGGTTGCTGGTGAGCCAGTGGTTGACGTTGTATACGACGCCGGCGATCTATCTGGCGTTGGCGCGGATGCGGCGGGGGTAGCAACGGCCTGATGTCCTTACGGCGTCAGATGAATCCGAATGAAAGGGAGCATTCGAGGTTCGCCAGATCCGAGAGCACGGCGACAGGTAGAAAGCTGCCCTCCTGCTCATCGGACCCTTTGACCGGCCAAGTGATATCCAGCTCAAGAAATTCGGGCGTGACCACGTCCCGCACGGATTTCAGGCGCTGCAAGCCACCGGCGTGGGCTAGCAGTACTGAAACTGCTTGATCCAGCCTGCAGTCTGGTGCCAGTTCAATCGAGAACCTGGGAAAGGAACGCTTCAGCAACGCGGCAACACCCGCCCTCACGTGGGTACCCCGCTCGCCTGTTTCACTGGCTTTCACACTGAGCATCTCCTCTATCACATGAGGCGAGACCTCAAACCCCCTGAAGGTGAGTGAAGCGATCTTTGACCTGATGGAAGTGCTCATAACCCCTCCTCATTCCCGCCAGAGCTGCGGGGTACGGCCCCCAGCTTCACAAGCTCCGCCGGGAAGACGCCGCATTCGCCGTCGACCAAGACCACATGCGACGTCAGGCACCCGACAGCGAACAGCACGTACTCCGCAGCCTCCTTTGCCTCTTCAATCGCCGTGGTCACCACGTCCATCCTGCCTGCATCCTCCACAATCTCGTCCAATGCGTCCTCTAGATGCCGGGCCTCCGCTCCGACGCAGACGAACTCATGGCAGCCCAGCTTAAGCAGTACGTTGACCAGCGCCCGCGTGGAGCCCTGCAACGGCGCAATAGCTGCTGGAAGCACGCAGGCAAAAGGCACGCCGGCGACGAACGAAGCGATTTTTCCGTGCTCACCAGCATCAACCATCGCGATAGCGAATGAGAGCGGTAGCCATCCATTGATGCTGCGCCGCCTCCGGGCTCGACGCTCCGACATCCATCCCAGAAGCGTGCTCGAGTTCAGCTAATGCCGGCCACCAATAGCGCTCACTTTGGATCTCCATTCTGATCAATTCTCGTCACCGGAATTCCAACTCGATCCCAGCCCTCTCGCTCCCCGGCCCTAGCATCGGGCTCAAAGAGAATCACTCCATCGAGCCCACCAATTGCTGGCCCTTCCTTTCCTCGAACATCTTCATACATCACACCAGAAATTGAGGTGTATGTGTAAAGGCCCCTCTCAACATCAGCTATCTTTTCAATGGTTTCAAGATTGATGAAGAGCCGATCAAAATACTCGCCCTCGACGTAACCGGCTTCGTTTCGATATAGATATACATTCCCTTCAGACACTGCGACGTATCCGTACGTGAAAATGTTCCTGCCCAGATACCTATCCGGATTCGAAGCAATTCTGGAGAACGAAGTTTCACACCGCTGAGACTTCTTCCAAGGGCACTCAGACGGAACCATACTCTTGATCAAAACCAAAAGACAGGCGAAAGAAATCAAGAGACCCATCACGAGCAAGACAGTGCATCTACTTTTCAAAGAACCTCCTCAACACCACTTCCCGGTGCGTTCTTAAAAATACGCATTGAAGGGCTAGAAACGTAACCAGTGCTATTGTGAATTTTATTGAATCTCACATGACCTTCTGAGAATGGAGCATGCAGGGATCCAGATATATCTTCAAGAGGATGCGTGTGGACATTGTATCCACCATTGGTGATCGAGCCAGAGACTTCACCACCCACGCCGTCATAGCTTCTAAATCTGTGCCCCACCTCAACCGCATCGATACCAAAACCCGCAAGCCTCTGAATGATGTCAGCCCCAAACTCAACTCCAAGCCTAGTCGATGCTGGCTGAAAAACACGCGTAAAGACTTTCGCGAATTCATCAGGAGTCCTTCTACTTATCGACCTTACCGTCGGCATAACTTTTTTCACAACACCAACCGCGGCGTTATATCTCGACTGAGCAGACGCATTGGTGAATTTCCTCACCCCGTCATTAACAAGGGACTTAGCATTATCTTCCGACGTACCCCCATCCCCGGGACATTGGTCATTGCTGCCCCACCGAGTCCCATGTGACTCCCGATTGACCTGAAATCTGTAGCCGAACGACCATCGGGATCAATAAATCGATATGGATTTCCGTTTCCATATCTATAACTGTTGAACTGTCCGACAGGATTACTGTACGCCGTCACAGGGTCAACCGATAGGAACCGCCCAACCCCAGGCTCGTAATACCGCTGCTGCATGTAGTTCAGCCCGGTCTCGGCATCCTCCACATGCCCGGTGTACCCCGGTCCTCCCGCCAACGGCCGGTTGATCACTTCACCATACGCACCATAGACCGTGCGCTCAATCACCACACCGCTCGCATTGGTCACCGCCACCGGCGACCCCAGCGCGTCGGTGTGGATGTACTCCACCACCTCGGCTGCGGCAACGCGGGGCGCCACGCCGAGTACCAGCAGCAGTGCGCCCGCAACCCAACCCATCAACGACCCTGCATCAATGGCACGGCTCATGGCATTGGCTCCGCAATGACAGGATCGGTCCACGCCGAGCAACCTGCAGCGTTGCAGGCCCTGACCTGGAATGGAACAGTGCTCGGCGCCTTGTTGATCTCGATCACGCAGCTCATCTCGCTCGACGTCATGCAACTGGCTGGGCCCGTCACCTCGAAGCCCGTAGAGATGCCGGCGTCTCCCCAGAAGATGCTGTAGCGGGTGCGAGAGGCCGCCAGTCGCTCATACCAGACGGTGGGACCCAACGGTACTGGTGGCGGCATCTGCACCTGCACCTGCATCGTGCCGGACCAATCGGTGCAGCCCGCCTCGTTACAGGCGGCCACGCGATACTGATGCATGCCCTCCGGTCGCCCGTACAGCGCTCGCTGGGTCGCGCCCTCATCGTGAATGGTGCCCCAGCCAGCGCCCTGCAATGCCTCCTGCAACCGGTACGTGGTCGCCCAGCCAACACCGCTCCAGCTCACCGTGTAGTTGCCGGAGTTGTTGATGCCGATGCCAGCCAACTGTGGCGCAGTGTCAGGTCGCAGGATCACCGTGGTGCTGACCACCGGTGAGTAGCCGCTGCAGCCAGCGCCATTGCAGGCCTGCAGGCGGTAGGCATACGTTCCCCGTGCCAGCCCTTGTATTGTCGCCTGTCCGTTGCCGATTCCACCCTACACGGTCCAAGCGGCACCATTGGCACTCTGCTCCAGGCTGTACGCGGTAGCCCCGGACACCAATGGCCAGGTCACCGTCACCGTGCCCCCGAAACTTACAGAGGGAACAGCCAAGTTGGGTGCAGATGGGGCGTAGTACGCGTTCACCACCGCTTCTGCCGAGAGGGGTCCGCAAGCGGAGCCGTTGCAGGCCTGCGCCGTATACCTTCACTTTATCCAAGTACGAAGGACCTCCTTGACCATCAGAACTTGCGACTCTGCATACCGCTGATCTTTTAAACGAATGTCCGCATCATCCAGGTAATGCCAAAGAGCGTGCGGAACTTGAAGATCCCCCCTGTCAAGCTCCATCAAGGATTTAACTTTCTTTGCTTTGTCATACCAATCGATCATCTCGCTTTTCGACGTTGGCTCCTTCTCGATTAGGTCGGCAATAGATGCAGAGATTTTTCTCTTCCTATCTTCGGTACTCATTCCCCACCCTTCTTGATCCAGCGCGGATCGAACAGAATCAAATGCGCCGCCTCCCCGCGTGCTGGGGGGCCGAAATTGATATGTAGAATTGGTGTCGATCCACTATTAATTGGGTGAAGATCAAGTCGAACACCCCATTGCCCGCCCTTCCAGCGAACACCAAGCAGCCTGCCATTAGCATGCAAGCCCCCCGGCGATGGGCCGTCAAAAGACAGATTTCTCCAGGCGCCCTTCGTGCCAGCAATTAGTCCGCCTGAGGCTGCGGCCACATACGGCGCCCCGGCCTGAACCGCAATGGCACCCCCGCCAACAACCGCAGCTCCAGTTATAACACCCCCTGCCGAATCCACCTGCTGCGGCGTCATGGAAATCTCGTACTCACCCGTCTTCCACCCCACAACACCTGGCACAGGAATCCTGCCGTCTGACGTTGGCGCGCCTGTCGAACCCTGCAAGGCAGGAGCACGCGGTGAGCGCTGATCTCGCGCAGAGGAACCACCATTGCGCCCATCACCACCGTCCGAGGGGTTCACCTCTATTGCCGTGCAGTTTGGGGCTGAATGGCCTTTGATACGGGTCCCACATCGACCATCAGGATCAGTGAACGAATACGGGTTGTTGTTGGCGTATCGATAGCGATTGAATTGATCTATAGGGCCTTGAAAGGCCGTCACCGGATCAACAGACAAGAACCGCCCAACCTCCGACTCGTAGTACCGCTGCTGCATCTAGTTCAGCCCAGTATCGGCATCTTGTACATGCCCCGTCTAACCAGGCCCACCTGTCAACGCCGGTTGATCACCTCACCGTAAGGCCCATAAACGGCGTGCTCAATCACTGCACAGCTCGCCTCCGTCAAAGCCACCGGGACCCAGCGCGTCAGCATGGGTGTAATCCACTACTTCGACCACGTCAACGCGTGAGCACCATCAACAACGCGCCGACACCGCAGCTCATCAGCGTCCCTGCATCGAAGGCGCGGCTCATGAGCTTGCCGCACTGTTCCTTCACTGATAATGCGTCGCCGTGCTGATTTCGGCTTGGCGACATTGATCCTTCACCGCTAGCCCGGCATTGCCGTGCTTGCGGATCATGATGATCTGCTTCTTGGTGAATTCTGGTTTGCGCATGTAACACCCGGCTGATTAATAAGGCCAGAAAGTTCTACTTATCGAATGTCTAGCCATCGGGCGAGCTTACGAGCCCCCCCGGCCGATCGCAAGAGCCAAGCTTGACTCCCTCCCTTAGGTATAGATCCCCCCCCTTATCGTGACTCAATCTCCACCCCAGGAGATCAAGCGACGAGCTTACATAAAAATTCAAGCGCCCATAGAACTGCTCAGATGCAATATCGAACCCGTTTACAGTGCCAGACGTCGATTTGAAAACACACCTCCGAATGACACTAAAACCAAATGATTTATAAGTCCAACGCCGACCAACTTCCAGAACAACAAGAGGATCATGATGGAACGTAAAGTACTTGGAGCTAATACAACCCACAGACGGCGGCAAAGTACCGCAATCATCCAGGACAAAGGAATCGCTCGACATGATTATGAACTTCGCGTCGATGTCAATCATTGCCATCATCCCATCGTCTTTTTTTATTCCATCAATATAATAGACAGTCCAAGCGCCCGCCGCGCCGGCGACGCACGAGATCATCATGATTAAGGCAAAGGCCACTATCTGCATTTTGCGCATTTGAGCATCCTCCTATCCGAAGCAGACAACATTTCGATTGAGAAATTATTTGCCATTATCTCTCGATCGGATCCTGGCACCCCCCTGCCAGCTGTCCACACATGACCAAACTCGTGCATAATCACAAAGTTTAGCGCCGCACGGTCGCTGAAGAATGAGATGTTATGATAATTGAATTTCACTCCATAACTGGCAAAAGCAGCCAACCTCGCCCCCAGCACAACTTCAGTAGGCATAACCGGATTGACGAATGCGGCAGTATTCGGTTCTCGCACGAATATCAAGTTTCCCGGATCCCATTTCCACGAAGCCTCATTCCATGCATTAATCACTGCAGGATTTTTCGTGTGATCCACTCTTTTCATTGCATTGTCTAGGGATGCGTTTATTTTTCCCACCGCATCCGCCTCAGCTGGATCGACGACGCCCTTTTCGCCTGGAACTGCCGCAACGCTTTTGGACATGGCAACAGGCATCTTCGCGGCTTCGCTACCAGCCTCGCGATTGAGGCCCTGCACACTGCTTTGCGCAATGCCAGGATGGTCCATCATAGATGACATCCTGCCATCTGGATCCACAAACCGATATGGATTACTGTCAGCGTACCTGTACCTATTGAACTGTCCAATCGGATTGTTGTACGCCGTCACCGGATCAACAGACAAGAACCGCCCAACCTCCGCCTCGTAGTACCTCTGCTGCATGTAGTTCAGCCCAGTCTCGGCATCCTCCACATGCCCGGTGTACCCCGGTCCTCCCGCCAACGGCCGGTTGATCACTTCACCATACGCACCATAGACCGTGCGCTCAATCACCACACCGCTCGTATCCGTCACAGCCACCGGACCGCATTTACCACAGCCAGCAGTTCGCCTCGGTCTGGATCGAGTTCGCGCTCGCACCCGGCGTGACCCTGGACCAGGCGGTGAAAGCCGTGGACCGCGCGATGGCCGGGATCATGCTGCCCACCCATGTCCAGGCCAAGCTGAGTGGCGAGGCCGGTGGCTTCGAAAAACTGCGCGAGCGGCAGCTGTGGCTGATCGGGGGCGCGATGCTGGCGGTGTACCTGGTGCTGGGCGTGCTGTACGAAAGCTTCGTGCAGCCGCTGGCGATCCTGTCCACCCTGCCCTCCGCCGGCGTGGGCGCACTGCTGGCGCTGATGGCGTTCGGCAACGAATTGAACCTGATCTCGCTGCTGGGATTGTTCCTGCTGGTAGGCGTGGTGATGAAGAACACCATCCTGATGATCGACTTCGCGCTGTCGGCCGAACGCGAGCGCGGGTTGTCGTCGTATGACGCCATCTGCGAGGCGGCACGACTGCGCTTCCGGCCGATCCTGATGACCAGCGTGGCGGCATTGCTGGGCACGTTGCCGCTGATGCTGGCGACCGGCGACGGCTGGGAGATGCGCCAGCCGCTGGGGATTGCGATCGTGGGTGGGTTGCTGGTGAGCCAGTGGCTGACGTTGTATACGACGCCGGCGATCTATCTGGCCTTGGCGCGGTTGCGGCGCACCGCGTGATCAACGGGCAGGCGACCCACTGCCGGTAGAGCCACCCCATGGGTGGCTGCTCTTCGCCATGGCCTACGGTGATCAATGACCTTGATTCGGCATCAATGATCGCAACCATTCCGCCGCCTTTTCTTACTCCATCAATATAGTAGACGCTCCAGGCTCCAGCACCGCTTGCACCTCATGAAATCATCATGATCACAACTACACCAATGCACTGCATCTTGCGCATCTGAGCACCCTTCCATCCGAAGCTGACAGCTACTTCCGCGCATTGGCTGGTGATATGAGCAACTGGGACATCGCCCAACTAGCGGTTCGCAAGCGGTCGTCTGCGATACCCAGCCTTTGCTGGATTGCAGTCATTGCACCTGCAGCGAAGGCGCCTGGCGTATCGATCAAAGCGCCTTGCACCCAGAACTGGTAAGCACAACGCTCGGGCACTACCTTTCTGGAAAGAAGCACTTCAGAGAAAGCGCTTGACCGGTCTCCATCCGTTCCCGCTGCGTTCTTCCAAACCTCGCGGATGAGCGACGCAAACAGGGTGGCCCGGTCATCTACGACTCTATCCCGGGTAGCGGCCATATCATCACTGATGCTGCCGCCGTGCGCTACCCATTCGTCAACGATGGGCTCCCACGCAGCATTGCATACATTGTTTTCGTCAAAATAGGCATCAAGTATCTGGTGATAATCCTCCGGATCACCCCTCCCCTTTGCCAAGGAGCATCCGGCGACCAGCATCAATATAACAAATGCTGAAATCAATTTCATGATTCGTCACCTGAAATTCCACTCGAATACTGACGCTGAAGCCCCTGGATCCCCAAGTGCCGCTTGCCTATCGTAATTCTCTTGAAAGCATCCATAAGATGATCGTTCGTCAAAACTCTAACTTCACCCTCCCTGTTAAGCAAGAATGTTTCAAATGACGCACCCCATACAAGCGTGAAATCTTGAGCCGAGAAGTTCAATTGAGAATCAAAATGTCCGTGCATCCAAGCCGCCACTGTTAGCCCTGCTTCTTTGTAAGCCTGAAAGAGCGATCTGGGATCAACCCGAACCTGTCCTACAACCAAGCGCCCTGCACTCTTCCCCGCAACCATCGCCGCAGACACCGCCATGTTCTCATCGGACAGAGGCACATGTGCCTTACCGAGTCCTTTCACGCGGCCGCGGTGCTCTCAATCCACCTGATGGTCGATGTGATCATAAGCGCAAGATTCAGCTCGCACACCTTCCTTGAAGTACCGGTACTCTCCATCGGGATATGCGATTTCCCAACCCAACAAGCCTCCGGAACGGGCTACATAGAACGTCATCACCTTTCCATCCTGTGGTGACCTGATCACATAGGAGGACACCATTTGGGCGCCTGTCGAAAGCGCGCACTGGCCCACCAGCGCAAAATTTACGCCCTCACTCTCCCACTGCGGCGCCAGGGATGAAGGCATATAGAAATGGAAGTAAGAAGATTTCACACACGCCCTGGAAGGGGGATTGCCACCGCAGGCAGAAAGCGAATTACGCTCTCCCAGCACCCTCATAGTCGCGTTCGAGTAATTAATGAACGAACTCATCCCATCGCTATTATCAACACCATCCTTGAAAAAAACGTCCCCTTGCACGTCCTTGGCAATTACCGAACAAGATAACGATCCAAGAAGAATAAGCAGGAAGCACCCCGCTTGCATGTTGCGCATTTTATTGACCTTTTCTCGAATGAGGAAAGCATTCTGTATGCAAGGCCATTCCCATGGGCTCACGCTGCTCTGGCCCGCTGCCTTGTCCACGTATCCGGTTCCAGATCGTCGGCCATGACCTCCGACCAACCATGATGCAGCGCATGAAGGGCCGTCCAGGTCTACGGTGTCCGCTGCGGGTGCCTTGGCGCATTCGCCGGTGAAATCAGCAGCTGGGACATCGCCCAAATGGTCACTCTCACTCGGTCATTCTCAATACCCAGCTTCTTCTGAAGGGACGTGATCGTGTCAGGAGAGATCGCCGCTGGTGAACTGGCCAGGACCTCTGCCGCCCAAACCAGAGGTGTGCAACTTTCTGGCACGACATTTCTTGATTCAAGCGCCTCCATGAACGTATACGATCGGTCTAGATCCGTTCCAGCCACGACCTGCCTGCTCCAGACACTCCGAATCAGCGCCGCGAAGGTGCTGACGCGGTCACCGGCGATTCGTTCGCGGGTCAAATCAATGTCCCCGTCAATGCGGCCACCATGCTCGACCCAGTCATCAACGATGGTCTGCCATGCGCCTACGCAGAGATCGATCTGGTCGGAATAGGCGCGGAGTGCCGTTTCAACATCCTGCTGCGGCGCCTTGACCTGCGTTGATGAGCAGCCGACAGTCAGAATCAAGATGATGGAGAGAGAAAGACATCTCATAGCGCAGCTCCAAAGATATGGATGTTGTCGGGACCGTGAGGCCTGCTGCTGCAGGCGCTCCAGCAGTCCCCGATGGCACGCCCAGCCAGTTGCGGCCGTTCATCGCTGCTTTCCGTAGCGCCATCGGTGAAGATTGCCTCGTCACTTGCCAAAGCAGGAAGCACGGCAAGGCTCGCACAACCGCGATAACGACAAGATCCGCATTGCGGGTTCTGCACGCCCCGGAGTAAGGGGAACTAGCTGCCTGCGCTCGGCTTCTTGTCATCAAGCTGCCAGGCCGTTGGAATGTCTTTGTCCAGAACACCAAGAAGACATTCCAAGTGCGCGTAAAAATCCTGGGTACCGCTTGTTTGGATAGGATCACACCCCAACGACCTCACGGTTAGAAGCGAAGTTTCAACGTCGGTTCTATCAATATCCTTGCCGCAAAAAAGAGCGTACCCACTTCATGGAGTCCCCCCCCCCAACCGTAACGTTCAGCCATTTTCCTCGCCGCCGATGCGTGCCAACGGCTACCTGAGAGCACGCCCAGATCTTTTGCCCCGTTGATGCGCTCGATGGAGCGTTCGTGCAGGCCGTAGGAGCCGGGTGTTTGTGCGTGGGCGAATCCGAAAGACAACGCGAGGCCGAGCCCGGCCAAATACCGTGCGACGTGCTGCATCCCGTTTCCCCTGAGCCATTCCCTGCCACCCCAGTTGCTGGGGCAGCTAGCAAGGAGCGTTGTAGCAACGAAACTAAATTGTTGTCAAACAACGCACTGCAACAGGGGCCAGGGCTGCGTGCAGCCACCCATGGGGTGGCTCTACCGGGACAGGCCGGTGTACCGGCCTGCCGTGGGCGCGGGCGCGTCAACCGCGTTACGCCGCTTCGCGCACCCGCGCTGCGCGGCGCGCGCGCACCGCCTGGGCCAGACTTTCCAGCACCGCCAGCGAGCTGTCCCAGCCGATGCAGCCGTCGGTGATGCTCTGGCCGTAGGTCAGCGGCTGGCCATCGATCAGGTCCTGGCGGCCGGCCACCAGATGGCTTTCCACCATCACGCCGACGATGCGCTCTTCGCCGTTGGCCAGCTGTGCGTTGATGTCGGCGATGACCTTGGGCTGGTTCTCCGGGTTCTTGCTGCTGTTGGCGTGGCTGGCATCGATCATGATGCGCGCGGCCAGGTGCGACTTGGCCAGGGTCTGGCTGGTCGCTTCAACGTGGTCGGCATCGTAGTTCGGCGTCTTGCCGCCGCGCAGGATGACGTGACAATCCGGGTTGCCGGCGGTGGCCACGATGGCGGTACCGCCTTCCTTGGTCACCGACAGGAAGTGATGCGGGTTGGAAGCCGCACCAATCGCATCGGCGGCGATCTTGATGTTGCCGTCGGTGCCGTTCTTGAAGCCCACCGGGCACGACAGACCCGAGGCGAGCTCGCGGTGCACCTGGCTCTCAGTGGTGCGCGCGCCAATCGCGCCCCAGGCGACCAGGTCGGCGATGTACTGCGGCGAGATCACGTCGAGGAATTCCACGCCAGCCGGCAGGCCAAGCTTGTTGATGTCGCGCAGCAGGCCCCGCGCGACGCGCAGGCCCTTGTTGATGTTGAAGCTGCCGTCCAGGTCCGGATCGTTGATCAGGCCCTTCCAGCCCACCGTGGTGCGCGGCTTTTCGAAGTACACGCGCATGACGATTTCCAGCTCATCGGCGTAGGCATCGCGCAGCGGCTTGAGGCGCTGGGCGTATTCGATGGCGGCCACCGGGTCATGGATCGAACACGGGCCGATCACTACAGCTAGGCGGTCATCGCGGCCGTGCAGGATCTCGTGCAGGGCCGCGCGCGAGGCACTGACCGTGTCGGAGGCTTCATCGTCGCAGGGCAGCATGGCCAGCAGTTGGGCCGGCGGGGTCAACGGTTCGATCTTGCGGATGCGCAGGTCATCGGTGTGCGGGGGCATGCAGGGAAACTCCTTGGAAGTGGGGGTCCCCAGCGCGGCGGCAACAAAAAAGCCGCCAGGTGCGCTGGCGGCTTTCGGGAATGCGTCTGAAGGTTTCTTCAGGGTGAACGCATGCCTTCCTCCGCCGGTGGCTTCGGAAAGTAATACCAAAAGTAGGCATTGGCGGGACGTGCGTTCATTGGGGAGTATTGATAGCACAGCTTTTGTGCGGCGCAAAATGTTTCATTCGCAACTGCGACGGCGGTGTTCAGCCACCGTGGGCGGAGCCTCATGCCTTCGGCAGCGCCGCCAGTTCGGCCAGATGCTGCTGCAGCCCACCCGATGCGCCGGCGATGTGGGTGGTGGTGAAGTAGGTGTGCCAGCCGGTGCCATCGATGGCCGCCAGCAGCGCATCAGCGTCCGTGCGGTCGCTGCATTGCCACACGGCATAGAACTGCTCCGCGCTGCTGCGCGGCACGTCCGGATCCAGTGGGCCCATGGCCAGCGGTTTGATCCGCGCCGGATCGACATGCTGCATGCCCGCGCCGATGCGGGCGAAGAGCGCCCCCCGCGATACCGGGTCCAGCGCGGTCCAGGCGGGGGTGGCGGTGTAGAGCTCGATCAGCATGTACGACATGGCATTCCTTGGGTCAGAGCGAGCGCAGGGCGCGCTTGCGGATGTAGCTGTTGGCCGGATCATCGGCATGGCGCTGCTGCCATTGGCTGCACAGCGCGCGGACCCAGTCGGGCTGGCTTTTGCCTGCGTCGTTGAGCCAGTTGCCTACCGAATCCTGCACGTAGCGCGCTTCATCGCAGCACAGTGCGTCCAGCAGGTCCTGTGCATGGTGGGGTTCCTGCTTGAACAAGGTGATATGCGCGGCCCATACCCCGCGTGGGCGCAGCGCTTCGCAGGCGAAGCGGCGCACGTTGGGCGAGGCGTCGTGGACCCAGGCCTGCAGGTGCGCGAGCACCCGCAGCGGCTCGGCGGCAATGTGCGGACGCAGCGCCAGCCAGGCCCATTCGCGCACGCCGAAATGGGGGTCGTCGGCCAAGGCGCGCATCGCATCGAGTTTGTGTTCCAGGGCGAGCCGTGGATCGCTGCCGATGAGGTAGCAGGCCCAGCCGCGCACCGTGTCGCTGGCGTGCGCCGACCAGGGCGACGGGTCACCCAGCGCATGGGCGCGCAGCAGCGTGGCGGCACCCTGCATGCGCAGGGTGATGCCGCTGTTGGCGGCCTTGCGCATGTTGCTGATGGCCGCCGCCGGCAGTGACGGCGCCACGCTGGCCAGCAGCCGGGCGAAATCGACCGCGAGGATCTCGGCCAGATGGGTCGCTTCGGCCTCGCCCCCATCGAGTTGACCGCGGCGTTCGCGCGTCAGTGCCTGTTTCTTCATGCTGCCCTCCCCGCATCGGTGCGCGCCCAGATGCGGCACAGCATGCCACTGAGCAGGGTGCGCTCTGCCTCATTGAGGTCGGCGAACAGGTCGCGTATCCACTGGGTGTGCTGGTCGAACAGAGTGAGTGCCAAGGCCTCGCCAGCCGTGGTCAGGCTCACGTTGATGCGGCGCTTGTCGTCCGGGTCGGCATGCCGCTCCAGCAGCCCGTCGCGCTCCAGCCCATCCAGCAGGCCGGTGACGGTGGCGCGGGTGACCCCGGCACGTTCGGCGAGCTGGTGCGGCGACAGCGGCGCCGCGGCGCCTTGCAGCAGGAAGAGCAGAACGAATCGACCTTCGCTCAGCCCCAACGGGGCCAGCCGCTGCGCGCAGTCCTGGTCAATCGCACTGGCCAGTGACAGTAGCTGAAAGCACTGCGCCAGGCCGTCGGGCTCCGGCTGGCCGCGGCGCTGCATCTCGGCCAGGAATGCCTGGTGCTTCAGGGCCAGCATGGGGGTTCCGCGCAAATGATTAGGCGCCTAATCATAGCCCGGATTGTGCAGGGTGTGGGTCCTGCCTTCGGTGATCCGCCTACGCAGGTGCGCGCCGGACAGGAGGCAGGGATGGCAGGCAGATGCGGGCCACCAGGCCACCGCCCTCGCGCGCCAGCAGCTGCAGCTCGCCGCCATGCTGGTGGGCCGCGCCCTGCGCCACGGCCAGGCCCAGCCCAATGCCGCCGGTGCTGCGATTGCGTGACCCTTCATGGCGCTGGAATGGCTGCAGCAGGCGGGCCTTGTCGGCGTCGGCGATGCCCGGACCGCGGTCGGCCACCTCCAGCAGGATCACGCCATCGCCCCTGTCCAGGCGCACCTCGGCTGCGCCGGCATAGCGGAGGGCGTTGTCGATGAGGTTGTCCACCGCGCGCCGCAGCTGCAGCGCATCGACGGCCAGGGTGACCGGGTCGGCATGCGTGAGCCGCACGTCCGCGCCACGTGCCTGCGCATGCTGGGCGCATTCCTCCAGCAGCAGGTGCAGTGCGGTGGGGTGGCGCTGCGCGGGGTGCAGTTCGCCACGCGCATAGTCCAGCACCTGGTCGATCATGCTGGTCATGCGCGCGATGTCGGCCACCATGCGCTCGGCCTGGGCCGGTGGTGCGCTGTCGGCCCGCAGGCGCAAACCGGTGAGAGGAGTGCGCAGGTCGTGGGCGACCGCGGCCAGCATGCGGGTCACCTCATGGGCCTGGTCGCGCAGGCGTTCGCGCGCGGCGTTCATCGCCTCGGCCATGACCTGCACTTCGCGCGGCCCCTCCACGGGCAGGCGCGCGGTGGACTGCAGCGACAGGTCCGCGCTGGCATCGGCCAGGCGGCGCAGCGGTCCGGTCACCCGCAGCGCCAGCCAGGCCGCCAGCGGCGCCAGCAGTACCGCGCCAGCCAACAAGGCCAGCAGCACCTGGCGTCGCCATTGCAGCAGCGCGCTGTAGTCGGCGCCGACCACGGTCCACTGGCCATCGGGCCGCTGCACCGCCAGCTCGAACGCCGGCCACAACAGGCCGGGCAACAGCAATGCCTCTTCCACCGTGGCGCGCTGCTCGGGGCCACTGGCCAGCAGCTGCCCCTGCTTGATCACCTGTACCTGCACGGCAGTGGGATCGGTGCTGCGCTGCCAGACCGTGCGCACCCGCGCGCGCGGCACGCCCAGGCGGGCCGCCACCACGCTGCTCATCCAGTCGTTGTCGCTGCCCGCCGGCGGCTGCGCCTGCCGCCAGCGGCGCAGGCCCAGGTCGGCGGCCGCGCGCTCGCCGGCCATCACCTGGAGCGCCTGGTGCAGGTTCATCTGCGGCGCGGCCGGGCTGGGCAGCGTCCACACCACGGCGAAGCTGACCGCCTGCGCCACCAGCAGCGTGGCCAGGGTCAGCAGGGCCACCCAGGTGGCGGTACGCCAGGGGCGGCTCATCGGCGGGTAACCGGGGCTGCGAAGCGATAGCCCTCCCCGCGCAGGGTCTGCACCAACGCGTCGCCGCCCGTGGCTGCCTGGGCGAGCTTGCGGCGCAGGCGGCTGACCGCCAGGTCGACGGCGCGATCGAACGGTTCGCTGTCCTCGCCACGGGTGAGCCGAAGCAGCTGCTCGCGGCTGAGCACGCGGCCGGCGCGTTCGGCCAACACGCGCAGCAGCGCGAACTCACCGCGGGTGAGGGCGATCTCATTGGCCTGCGGCGTCAGCAGGCGATGCTGATCCACCTGCAGTTGCCAGCCCTCGAAGTGCAGCGTGGTGGAAGGCGCGACCGTCTCCCCCTTGTGCGCGCGGCGCAGCAGCGCGCGCACGCGGGCCAGCAGCTCGCGCGGGTCGAATGGCTTGGCCAGGTAGTCGTCGGCACCCATCTCCAACCCGATCACGCGGTCGGGGGTGGTGCCCATCGCGCTGAGCATCAGGATCGGGATGCCGCTGGCCTGCAATCGTCGGCAGACCGACAGGCCGTCTTCGCCGGGCATCATCCAGTCGAGCACGATGAGGGCGGTACGCTGCTGGGCCAGCAATGCATCGAGCATGGCCGCATCGGCCGCCACCCGCACCTGGTAGCCGTGCTGGCGCAGGCAGTCGGCGATGGCGTCGCGGATACTGGCGTCGTCATCCACCACCACGATGTCGGTTGCTGCAGGCATGCGCCGATTATGGCGTGGGTTTGTATCGGGACTGTATCGGCGCGCGTGCCGCGCCGACATCGTGCCGATACCGCCAGCGGTTGTACTGGCCTTCCCTAACGGAGACCGTCCCATGCGCATCACGCCCCTGCTCGCCCTGGCCTGCCTGGCCACCCTGCCCGCGCATGCTGCGCCTGCCACCCATGAGATCCCGATGTGGATGCGGGGCGGCCACCCCACCGTGGCGGTGCAATTGGGTGACCGGGTGGAGCCACTGCACTTTGTGATCGACAGTGCGGCCGGGGCCACGGTGATGGACCAGGCCACGGCGCGGCGACTGGGGCTGGATGACCCGGACGCGGCCGGCGTCGAGGTGGAAGGCGCGACCGACCGCAGCGCGGTGCTGCGCCGGACCCGCAGCACCCGCTGGCAGGTGGGCACGCTGTCGTTCGAGGCCGCGACCATGCAGACCGACCTGAGCGGGTTGGCCAAGGACGGGCGGCGCATCGACGGCATCCTCGGCAACGATGTCACCGACCGCTTCGATACCACCTTCGATATCGCCGGCCAGCGCGTGCTGCTGCAGCCGCCGGGCCGGATGCCGGCCGACCCCGGCTGCGTCCCCAATGCCGTTCCGGTCCGCGACGCGAGCATGCAGCGGTTCGGCTTCATCCCGGTGCAGCTGGGCGCGCCTGCGGTGGAGGCCATCGCGGTGGTAGACACCGGCGCGGCGCAGACCGTGCTCAACAGCGCCGCAGCCAGTGCGCTGGGCCTGCGCACCGATGGCAGCGATGCGCGCGTGCGGGTACGCGAAAAGGGCACCCGCGGGCTGGGCGACCGGGTGATGGAGACCTGGCTGGTCACGCTGCCGGGCCTGCGCATGGGCCGTTGGCAGCACCCCGCGCTGGAGGTGCGGATCAGCGAACTGCCGGTGTTCGCCTCGCTGGGATTGAAGGAACGACCGGCACTGATCCTGGGGGCCGATGCGATGGCCGATACGCGGGTGCAGGTGGGTAGCGGCGCAGCCTGGATCTGCCTGCGGCGCGGCTGAGTGGGCCAGGCCGGCGGCCTCGCCGGCACTGTGTCGGCGAGGCCGCCGCGGTAGCATGCGCCACACCGCCCGCTGGAGTGCCGTGCATGCGCCTGTTCGCCGTGTTGCTCGCCGTGATGGCACCCGTGACCGCCCTCGCTGCGGCGCCCCCTGCCCCGCCACCGATGGTCGACGCCGCTGCGGTGGAGGCGGAAATGGCGCGCTTGATGCGCGCCACCGGGGCGCAGGGATGGGCGGTGGCGGTGGTCGACCAGGGCAAGGTGGTGCAGGTGCATGCAGCGGGAAAACGCAACGCCGCCGGTGACCCGTTGACCACCGACACGGTGATGTACGGCGCGTCGCTGACCAAGATGGCCTTTGCCTACATGGTGATGCAGCTGGTGGACGAGGGGGTGCTGGACCTGGACCGGCCAATCGGCGAGTACCTGGAGCGCCCCTTGCCGGACTACCCGGCAGAGAAGCAGTACGCGCCCTGGCCGGACCTGAAGGACGACCCGCGCTGGCGGCGCCTGACCGCGCGGATGCTGCTCAGCCATCGCAGCGGTTTTGCCAATTTCGCGTTCCTGGAGCCCGACGGAAAACTGCGCCTGCACTTCGACCCAGGCACGCGCTATGCCTACTCCGGCGAAGGTCTGATCCTGCTGCAGTTCGTGCTGGAGCGCGGGTTGGGCCTGGCGGTGGGCGCGGAGATGCAACGGCGGGTATTCGACCGCTTCGGCATGACCCGCACCAGCATGACCTGGCGCGCTGACTTCGCCGGCAACCTGGCCGACGGCTGGACCCAGGACGGCCGCACCGAACCGCACGACGAACGCAGCCGGGTGCGTGCCGCGGGCTCGATGGATACCACCATCGCCGACATGGCCCGTTTCGCAGCCGGCTACATGCGCGGCGAGGGACTGTCGGCAAAGGGGCGTGCGGAGCTGGTCCGTGCGCAATGGCCGATCACCACGGCCAGCCAGTTCCCGACCCTGCAGGACGAGCTGGCATCCGCGCAACGCCGCCGCGACCTCGCCGCCGGGCTGGGCGTGGTGGTGTTCCAGGGGCCGCAGGGGCGCGGGTTCTACAAGGGCGGCCACGACGATGCGGTGGGCAACACGCTGGTGTGCGTGGCACGGCGCCAACGCTGCGTGGTGGTGCTGGGCAATGACGTGCGTGCCGAAGCGGCGTTCCCGGCGCTGGTGCAGTTCGTTCTGGGCGACACCGGCGTGCCGTGGACGTGGGAGTACGGGGGCAAGGTGTTCGTGGAGTGACGCAGGCAACGTAGCGGCTTACCAGCGCACCTGTGCCGGCAGTGGCCCCGCATGCGACGGAAACAGCGGCAGCACGTACTCGGCCAGTTCCTGCAGCACCTCGGCGGCCGGCCGTTGTGAGAACTGGATGCCCAGCGCGGCGTGGTTGACCCCGGCCTGCTGCCACTGCCCAAGCAGATCGATCAGCCCGTTGCGCCCGGTCTTCAACGTGTAGCCGCCGTTGATCGGCGTACGCGGGTGGTTGGGATCGTCGACCAGGTCCAGCCACTCGTTGGTGACATGCGGGCGGAAACCACCGTCGGGAATCAGGCGACGCCACGCCTGGATCTTGGCCGCCAGTCGTGTTGGCCCGGCCGCATTGTGGGTGGCCTCGGGATAGGTCAGCCAGCCGTCGGCATGCTGCCCCACCCAGTCCCACCCTGCCCGGCGCCGAGGAGAACCCGGCCATCGCGTCGTTCCTGCGTTGGCTGCAGGAAGAAGTCGAGGCGCCGACCAGCGCGTTGTGAGCCCGTGGTCCGCGCACAAAAAAACCCCGCCTTCCGGCGGGGTTTTTTCTACTGCCTTGGCGGGTGGTGGTACCGACCAACGGTTGGTACCGACCGCTCCGATGTGTGCCGACCGATGGCCGGCCTCTACATCAGAAGTCCATGCCGCCCATGCCGCCCATGCCACCCATGCCGCCGCCAGCTGCGCCAGCGCCGTCATCCTTCTTCGGGGCTTCGGCAACCATCGCTTCGGTGGTGATCATCAGGCCAGCGATCGAGGCAGCGTTCTGCAGCGCCGAACGGGTCACCTTGGTCGGGTCCAGGATGCCGAATTCCAGCATGTCGCCGAATTCGCCGGTGGCCGCGTTGTAGCCGAAGCTGCCGCTGCCTTCCTTGACGCGGTTGACGATGACCGACGGCTCTTCGCCGGCGTTGGCCACGATTTCGCGCAGCGGGGCTTCCATCGCGCGCAGGGCGATCTGGATGCCGTGGTTCTGGTCTTCGTTGGCACCCTTCAGGCCGCTCAGCGCGGTGACTGCACGGACCAGCGCGACGCCGCCGCCCGGGACCACGCCTTCTTCAACAGCTGCACGGGTCGCGTGCAGGGCGTCGTCGACGCGATCCTTCTTTTCCTTCATTTCGATTTCGGTCGAGGCACCGACCTTGATCACGGCAACGCCGCCGGCCAGCTTGGCCACGCGTTCCTGCAGCTTTTCACGGTCGTAATCGGACGAGGTGTCTTCGATCTGGGTCTTGATCTGGGTGACACGCGCTTCGATGTTGGCCTTCTCGCCGGCGCCATCGATGATGGTGGTGTTTTCCTTGGAGACCTGCACCTTCTTGGCGCGGCCCAGGTCCTTGATCGTCGCCTTTTCCAGCGACAGACCAATTTCCTCGGAGATCACGGTACCGCCGGTCAGCACGGCCATGTCTTCCAGCATCGCCTTGCGACGATCACCGAAGCCCGGTGCCTTGACGGCCACGACCTTGACGATGCCACGGATGGTGTTGACCACCAGGGTAGCCAGCGCTTCGCCTTCGATGTCTTCGGCGATGATCAGCAGCGGCTTGCCGGCCTTGGCGACGCCTTCCAGCACGGGCAGCAGGTCGCGCACGTTGGAGATCTTCTTGTCGTGCAGCAGCACGTACGGATCGTCCAGGTCGGCGGTCTGCGACTGCTGGTTGTTGATGAAGTACGGGGACAGGTAGCCACGGTCGAACTGCATGCCTTCGACGACGTCCAGCTCGTTGTCCAGGCCCGAGCCTTCTTCAACGGTGATGACGCCTTCCTTGGTCACGCGGCGCATGGCTTCGGCAATGATGTTGCCGATCGACTCGTCCGAGTTGGCCGAGATGGTGCCGACCTGGGCAATGGCCTTGTCGTCAGCGGTCGGCTTGGAGATGTTCTTCAGCTCGGCGACGGCGGCGATGACGGCCTTGTCGATACCGCGCTTGAGGTCCATCGGGTTCATGCCGGCCGCAACGGCCTTGGCGCCTTCGCGGATCAGGGCCTGGGCGAGCACGGTGGCGGTGGTGGTGCCGTCGCCGGCGTCGTCGTTGGTGCGGGAAGCAACTTCCTTCACCATCTGCGCGCCCATGTTCTCGAACTTGTCAGCCAGTTCGATTTCCTTGGCAACAGAGACGCCATCCTTGGTGATGGTCGGGGCGCCGAAGCTCTTTTCGAGCACGACGTTGCGGCCCTTCGGGCCCAGGGTTGCCTTGACGGCATTGGCGAGAATGTTGACGCCGCGCACCATGCGCGAACGAGCGTCTTCACCGAAACGAATATCTTTGGCAGCCATTGCGATTACCTTTTTTGTAGAGCCGGGCGATGCCCGGCTGCTTGAATGGGGGGTACGGTCGACCGGTCAGTCCGGCTACCGCGCAGCGAGGCAGCGCCCCGCTCTACGTCATCAGATGATGGCGAGGATGTCGTCTTCGCGCAGGACCTTGTACTCGACGCCTTCGGACTTGTAGCTGCTGCCGGCGTACTGGCCGTAGATGACCTTGTCACCGACCTTCAGCGACGGCGCGCGGACGCTGCCGTTGTCCAGGGGCTTGCCCGGGCCGACGGCCACGACTTCACCCTTGGTGGACTTTTCCTTGGCGGAATCCGGAATCACGATGCCGCCGGACGAGATTTCGTCGGCTTCGATCGGCTTGACTACGACGCGGTCATGAAGCGGCTTGATGCTCATGTGAGACCCTTTTAAGTTGTTGATTGGTCTGGAAAAGTCTGGCGATGTTAGCACTCGCACAGGGCGACTGCCAGCCACGCTCACGAAAAAACCCGACGGTGCGGGTACAGAGCAGAGATGGTGCTGGGCACTTCCCTTTCAAGGGGCAGGGGAGAAATTTTTCCGGCCGGCGGCCGGTGGGGCTCGAGGCAAGATCAAGGTCAAGGTCAACTGCGCCGCGAGACTGCGGGCGTGGCGCGCCGGGCTGGTAGGGGTGGGGCTGCGGGACACGCCGTGAACCCATCCCTGGGGGCTCCGCGGCGCCATCCATGGCGCCGAGGGTCCCGCATCCCCACCCCTACCACCCCTCAGACACTCTGCCGTTGCTCACGGAACGGCAGAGGCAAACGCCCTCCCCGCCAGGCGCGGAAAGGCGCCCGCTCTCCCCCGGGCCACCAGCCAACTGTCTGGGGTGGGGGTGTGAGGGTTCATGGGACCCTCCACCGCATGGATGCGGTGGCGGAGCTTACAGGGACGTACTTGCAGCGTGTCCCGTGAACCCTCACACCCCCGCCCAGCCTGTAGAACCGGCCAACCAGAGCTCTGGCTCTGGCACTGGCTTTTGCTCAGGCTCTTCAGCTTCTAAAAAAAAGAACCCCCCCGCCAATTCCTTGACGCACGTCCCACTGCGGAACCTAAGTCCCGCCATATCGATAGATGTGTCATCTGGATTGATTAGATTCGGCCAGCAATACCCAATCACAAGGAGACGTAGATGAGGTTGCTTACACCGCTGTCCCTGGGGTGCCTGCTCGCATTGGCCGCCAACGCCGCCCAGGCCGACGTATTCATCAATGAACTGCATTACGACGACAGCACGCCCGCCGGCGACGTCGGCGAAGCCATCGAAGTCGTCGCCACCGGCGGAGAAGACCTCAGCACCTACCGCCTCTACCTCTACAACGGCAGCAACCCGTCCGCGGCCACCGTCTACGCCAACAACCCGGTTCCCGCCGGCACCGCCGCCGGGTGCGGCAAGGCCACCCTTGCCACCGTCACCTACCCCACCAATGGCCTCCAGAACGGCGCCAACGACGGCATCGCCCTTGTCGACGCCAGCGGCAACGTCGTCCAGTTCATCAGCTACGAAGGCACCATCACCGCCAGCGGCGGCCCCGCCGCCGGCCTGACCAGCCAGAACATCCCCGTCAGCGAAAGCAACAGCACCGCTCCCGGCACCTCCCTCCAGCTCACCGGCAGCGGCAGCCAGTACGCCCACTTCACCTGGGCCGAATCGGCCAAACAGACCTTCGGTGCCTGCAACAACGGCCAGACCCTCAGCGGCAGCGGCGGCACCGGTCCCAACACCCCGCCGTCGGTGCGCACCACCACCCCCGAACAGGGCGCCAGCACCTTCCCCGCCGCCGCCGACCTCCGCGTCACCTTCAGCGAAACCGTCACCCTGGCCAGCGGCGCGTTCGTGCTCAGCTGCGGCCAGTCCGGCACCGTGCCGCTCAGCCACGCCAGCAGCGGCAGCACCTTCACCGTCTCCACCAACACCGCCTTGGTGGCCGGCGAAGCCTGCCGGTTCGACATCCGCGCCACCAAGGTCAGCGACGCCCAGGGCGCCCGCCCCGCCGCCGACACCCGCATTGCCTTCACCGTGGCCAGCAGCACCGGCAACCCGGACCCGGGCAATCCCGACCCCGGCACCCCCGGCGAGTACTACTCGCGCGTCAACACCGCCAACCCCAGCCAGCTGCGCTGCTCGCTGCATGAAACCATCAAGGGCCACACCGCCTACCCGTACAGCGGCTCGGGCACCAGCACCTGGACCATCCTGGAAATCGCCGACGAAGATCCCAACAACAGCGGCAAGATCCTGGACGCCTACCGCAACCACAGCTACACCAAGGTCAGCGGCCGCGCAGGCACCGGCAGCGGCTTGACCTACAACCGCGAACACACCTGGCCCAACTCGCTGGGCTTTGCCAACACCACCGGCGACAAGGGCCTGCCGTACGCGCCCTACACCGACACCCACATGCTGTACCTGACCGACGCGCAGTGGAACGCCGACCGCGGCAACAAGCCGTTCGGCAAGTGCGACAGCAACTGCGGCGAGCGCGCCACCGAGTCCAACAACGGCGTTGGCGGCGGCAGCGGCGGCTATCCCGGCAACTCCAACTGGGTGCGCACGCCGGACGGCAATACCGGCACCTTCGAAGTGTGGGGCCACCGCAAGGGCGACATGGCGCGGGCCGTGATGTACATGGCCATCCGCTATGAAGGGGGCAAAGACGCCAAAACCGGACAGTCCGAACCCGACCTGGAGCTGACCGACGACCGGGCCAAAATCGTCAAGACCTCGGCCTCGCCGGCGTACATGGGCCTGCTCTCGACGCTGATCGAATGGCACCTCTCCGATCCGCCGGATGCCGCCGAACGCGCCCGAAATGAAGTGATTTACAGCTTCCAGGGCAACCGCAACCCGTTCATCGACCACCCCGAATGGGCCACCCCGGGCCTGTTCACCTCGGCCAAGCCGACCAGCTGCCAGTTGCTCAACTGAGCCCCGCCGGCCGGCGCCGCAACGGCGCCGGTCGGCCATCCGGGTCTGGCAGTCCTATACTCGGCGGTCATGTCGACCGTCGATCCCGTATTCATGCTGTTCACCACCTGCCCCGACGCGGCCACCGCGACGCGGCTGGCGCAGGCGCTCGTGGAAGAACGCCTGGCGGCGTGTGTTACCCGCCTGGACGGGGCGCACTCCACTTACCGCTGGCACGGGGAGATCAGCGAGGACCACGAGGTCCAGCTGCTGATCAAGACCACCGGCAGCCGCCTGGACGCGGCCATCGCACGGGTGCAGGCGTTGCATCCGTATGAACTCCCGGAGTGCATCGCGGTCGAAACCCGCGCCGGCCTGCCGGCGTACCTGGACTGGATTCGGGCGCAGACCCGTGAGGAAACTGATTGATGACGCTGTTTCGTCGTGTTGCCGCGCTGTGCGCGTTGTTCGTGGTGTCCCTGCCGGCGTGGGCCGTCAGCGAGAAAGACCTGCTGCCGGTGGACGAAGCGTTCGGGCTGACCGCGCAGGCGCGTGATCGCGACCGCGTCGAGATCAACTGGAAGATTGCGCCCGGCTATTACCTGTACCGCCACCGCACCACGGTCAAGGCCGATGCCGGCTTTGCCGCCGAGGCCTTGCAGATGCCGGCCGGCAAGAAGCACCACGACGACTTCTTCGGCGAGGTGGAAACCTACCGCGAGCGGCTCACCGCCGTGCTGCCGGGCAAGGCCGACGACGGCACCGATACGGTGACCCTGGAAGTGCGTTACCAGGGCTGCGCCGATGCCGGGGTGTGCTACCCGCCGCAGAAGCGCAGCATCAAAGTGAAGCTGCCCGCCGGCAGCGGCGCCGCTGCCGGCGTGGCCCCGGCCGCCGCCGCGCCTGCGGCCGTCGGCGCCTCGCCCTTCAACAACCCGTTGGCCGGCAACAGCAGTGGCGGCGGCCTGCGCCTGCCGGGCACCGCCAACACCCAGGCGCTGCCGCTGCCCTCCGAACGCGCGTTCGGCTTTGACGCCATCGTCGGTGACGGCAATACCGTGCTGCTGCGTTTCAGCCCGGCGCCGGGCTACTACCTCTACCGCGACCGCACCTCGCTGAAGCTCGAGGGCGCCGCCGGGATCCGCGCCGACAAGCCGGCATGGCCGGCGGCCAAGTCACATCGCGATGAGCATTTCGGCGACGTGGCGGTGTATTTCGACCAGGTGGACGTCAAGCTGCCGCTGCGCCGCAGCCGTGCCGACGCCGACGAAGCCACCCTGGTGATCACCTTCCAGGGCTGCCAGACCGATGGCATCTGCTACCCGCCGATGACGCGCCGGGTGAAGCTGGCGCTGCCGGCCGGCAAGGTCAACGCGCGCGCTGACGAAGCGGCGCACCAGAACGAAGTGATTGCGCCGTTGCCCGGCAAGGACAAGCGGGCGCAGGCGCGCGAGCGCGACGCCGCCGGCATTGCCACCCAGCCGATGCTGATCCGCCCGAACGACACGGCCGCCACCGCGACCGATACCTCGGTCGTGCCCGATGCCAGCGCCGACAACGCGCAGCGCACCCGCCCGCCGGGCGACGATGCCGCGCCCACCACGCTGATCGGCGCGCTGCTGCTGGCCCTGCTCGGTGGGCTGATCCTCAACCTGATGCCGTGCGTGCTGCCGATCCTGTCGCTGAAGGTGCTGGGCGTGGCGCAGAGCGGCGAAAGCCGTCAGCGCGCGCGCAGCCATGCGCTCTGGTACACCGCCGGCGTGCTGGTGGCCTTCGCCGCGATCGGCGCACTGGTGCTGGCCCTGCGTGCGGCCGGCCAAGCCGCGGGCTGGGGCTTCCAGCTGCAGCACCCGTGGTTCATCGCCGCGCTGGTGTACCTGATGTTCACCGTGGGCCTGAGCCTGTCGGGCGTGTTCACCCTGGGCGGCAGCCTGGGGGGTGTGGGCCAGTCGCTGGCCGCGCGCAGCGGACCGGTGGGGGACTTCTTCACCGGTGTGCTGGCCTGCGTGGTGGCCAGCCCGTGCGTGGCGCCCTTCATGGGTCTGCCGCTGGCGTATGCGTTTACCGCCAGCACCGTCCCGGCGATTCTGGTGTTCATGGCGCTGGGCCTGGGCCTGGCGCTGCCGTTCCTGTTGATCGGTTTCATTCCGTCGCTGGCCAAGCGCCTGCCGCGCCCGGGCGCCTGGATGGAAACGCTCAAGCACGTGCTGGCCTTCCCGATGTACGGCACCGCGATCTGGCTGCTGTGGGTGCTGGGCAAGCAGCGTGGCGTGGATGCCATGACGCTGGTGCTGGGGGGTCTGGTGGTGCTGGCACTGGCGCTGTGGTGGTACGAACGCAGCCGCTGGCGCAGCCACCGCGTGGGCGGGCTGCTGGCCCTGTTGCTGCTGCTTGCCGCGCTGGTGCCGGTGTGGGGCGTGACCCAACTGGTGCCGCCGGCCAAGGCGGCGGCCGCCGCCGCCGACAACGTGGTGGCCTATTCGCCGCAGATGCTCGACCGCCTGCGCCAGGACAACCGCGTGGTGTTCGTCAACATGACCGCCGACTGGTGCGTGACCTGCAAGGCCAACGAACGCACGGTGCTGGGCACCAACGCCTTCCACGACACCCTGCGCCGCACCAACGCGGTGTACATGCGCGGCGACTACACCAACGTCGACCCGGAAATCACCGCGTTCCTGGATGAGCACAAGGCCGTGGGCGTGCCGCTGTACGTGGTGTATGGCCCGGGCGCACCGCCGACCGTGCTGCCTACCGTGCTCACCCAGGCCATCGTCGAAGAAGCCCTGCTGCGGACCGCGCGATGAGCACCCGGCCACCCCGCCAACTGGGGGTGGTGGCCGTTCTGGCGGCGGTAGTGGGCCTGGCCGCCGGGGCGTGGTTCTTCAACCGTCCCGGCGCAGCGCTACCGCCACCGCCACCGCGCACGATGTCCCCCGGCGCCGGCATCGGCGATCCGATGCCCGCCCTCACCCTGCCCGATGTGTCGGGCACGCCCGTGGACCTGGCCCGCTTCCGCGGTCGGCCGCTGCTGATCAACGTGTGGGCCAGCTGGTGCGGCCCGTGCGTGGAAGAAATGCCGGCGCTGGCGGCTTTTGCCGCTGCCCAGCCGGCCGATGGCGTGCAGGTGCTGGGGGTGGCGCTGGATACACCCGAAGGCGTGCGCGATTTCCTGGCCCGGGTGCCGGTGGGCTACCCGATCGTGCTGGACACGCCCGGGCCCGCCGATGCCAGCGTGCGGCTGGGCAACGCGCAGGGGCTGTTGCCGTACTCGGTGCTGGTGGATGCGCACGGGCGCATTGTGAAGCAGAAGCTGGGGCCGTTCGCGGCCGGCGAGATCGAGGATTGGGCCGGGTATTGACCGGGGCGATGGCCCGCCCAACAATGACGCGATCAATTCTCATTCGCTGCTGGGCTGGTGTTGCCACGTCCATGCTCCAAGGACGTGCCCGTGCGCTTATCTCCCCTGTTCATCGCCCTTTCCGCGCTGCTGGCGGCGCCCGCCATCGCCCAGCAGACCGACGCCCGCACCTTGGACACGGTCACGGTGAGCGCTTCGCGCACCGGCCAGCTCGCTGACACCGCGCCGCAGACGGTGGTGATCATCGATCGTCAGGCCATCGAACAGCAGCTGCGCATCAGCGGCAATTCGTCGGACCTGCTGTCCAGCCTGCTGCCGTCGTACACGCCCAGCCGCGGCAAGATGAACGGCAGTGGCGAGACCCTGCGCGGGCGCACGCCGTTGATCCTGGTCGATGGCATTCCGCAGTCCAACCCGCTGCGCCCGACCGGTCGCGAAGCGCACACCATCGACTACGCCATGGTCGAGCGGATCGAGGTGATCCAGGGCGCCAACGCCATGAACGGCCTGGGCGCCACCGGCGGTACCATCAACCTGATCACCCGCCGCCCCGAGCCGGGCGCGGTCAACCAGCACCTCGGCGTGCAGACCACCGTCCCCACCAGCGGCCTGGACGGGGACACCACCAGCTACCGCGCCGACTACCGCATCAGCGGCGGCACCGGCCGCTGGGACTACCTGGTCGGCGTGGGCGTCGAAGACCAGGGCCTGTGGCTGGACGGCGACGGCACCGCGATCGGCACCGACACCACCCAGGGCGACCTGATGGCCACCCGCGCCTACGACCTGCACGCCAAGCTGGGCTACTGGTTCGACGACAACCAGGAACTGCAGTTCAGCACCAATCGCTACCGGATCAAGTCCAAGGCCGACTACCTCGCCGTGGCGGGCAACCGCAGCGCCGGCATTCCCACCACGTCGGTGCGCGGCACGCCGCCGGGCACGCCGCCGTGGAACGATGTGTGGACCACCGGGCTGTCGTATATCCATCACGACCTGGCCGGGATGGAACTGCGCGCGATGGTGTTCAACCAGGAATTCGAAGGCCTGTTCGGCGGCGACCGCTCTTCGACCTTCCAGGATCCGCTGATCGCCCCGGTGGGCACGCTGTACGACCAGTCGCGCTCGGTGGCCTCCAAGTGGGGCGCCAAGACCAGCCTGGGCCGCGATGACCTGCTGGGCGGCGCGCTCAAGCTCACCGGCGGCATCGACCTGCTGCACGACAGCGGCAAGCAGGACCTGTACGGCACCGGCCGCACCTACGTGCCGGAATCCGCGTTCCGCAACGTGGCCGGTTTCGTACAGGCCGAGTACAAGCTGCTGCCCACGCTGACTGCGCAGGCCGGTGTGCGCCGCGAAGAAGCCGACCTGCGCATCGACAGCTACCAGACCCTGTACCGCTACAACCGGGTCAACGTTGAGGGCGGCAAGCTGCGCTTCGGCGAAACCCTGTACAACGCCGGCCTGGTGTTCGCGCCGACCGACACGTTCAACGTGTTCGGCAGCTACTCCGAAGGCTTCGGCATGCCCGACGTGGGCCGCGTGCTGCGCTCGATCAACACCCGCGGCACGTCGGTGGCCGACCTCAATACGCTCGAACCGGTGCTGACCCGCAACGTTGAACTCGGCGGGCGGCTGCGCGCCGGTGCATGGGAAGCGGACGTGGCGCTGTTCCAGTCGCGCTCGGACCTGGGCACGCGGATCATCGCGGTCGACGGTGCCTTCCAGATGGCACGCGAGAAAACCCGCATCGAAGGCCTGGATGCCAGCGTGCGCTACCGCCTCAACGAAGCGCACAAACTCGGCCTGTCCTATGCGTGGACGCGCGGGCGCTACGACAGCAATGCCGATGGCCGCCTGGATGCGCGCCTGGATGGCCTGAACATCGCGCCGAACCGGGTGATTGCCAGCTGGTCGGCGCAGTGGACGCCGGCACTGTCCACGTTCGTGCAGGGGCAGTACGCGTTCAACCGCACCTTCGATGAAGCGGCCAAGCAGTTCCAGGGCTATGCCCTGTTCGACCTGGCCGCCACGTACACCCTGCCCAAGGGCAGCGTGCAGCTGGGCGTGGCCAACCTGCTCGACCGCCAGTACATCACCTACTACTCGCAGAGCGCGCTGATCGAGCCGGACCGTTACTTCGCCGGGCGCGGGCGCACCGTTACCCTCGGCTACCAGCTCGACTTCTGACCGGACCGACCCGCATGTTCAAGTGGACCCTGTTCCAGCTGCACTGGCTGCTCGGCATCACCGCCGGCACGGTGCTGGCGGTGATGGGCCTGAGCGGGGCCACGCTGGCCTTCGAAGACGAGATCATGCGCGCGGCCAACCCGGTATTCGCCCAGGTGGCCCGGCAGCATGAGGCCGGTGCGCAGCCGATGGCACTGACCGAGCTGGTGCCGCGGCTGCAGCAGGGCCAGCCGCGCGCGATGCAGCGGCTGCGCATGGACGCCACCGGCCAGCGGCTGTCGGTGGCGCGTTTCGAGGGCGGCCAGGAACATTGGCGTTACTTCGATCCCTATACCGGCGCGGTGTTCAACGACCTCCGCGGCCTGGCGTTCTTCGCCTTCGTCGAAGACCTGCACCGGCACCTGGTGGCCGGCGAGCGCGGCGGCGTGGTTACCGGCAGCTGCGCGATCGTGCTGGTGTTCTTCTGTCTGTCGGGGCTGTACCTGCGCTGGCCACGGCGCTGGTGGCACTGGCGCACCTGGCTGGCGGTGGAATGGGCCCGCAGCGGGCGCGCGTTCCTGTGGAGCCTGCACTCGGTGGTGGGCACCTGGGTGCTGCTGGTGTACCTGCTGATCGCGCTGACCGGGCTGTGGTGGTCGTTCGACTGGTACCGCGCCGGCGCTACCCAGCTGCTGGGCGGCGCCCGTGCCGAACAGGCCACCGCCACGGCCGGGCCCGGCGCGCTGGACCTGGGCAAGCTGCAGGCCACGCTGTACGCGCTGGAGGGCGTGCGCGGCGGCTACGTGGACCTGCGCTTCCCGGCAAAACCCGGCAAGGCGGTCACCGCGCGCGTGCAGGGCACCAACACCGCGCACGACCGCGCCCAGGACATCGTGCAGATCGATCCGGCCAGCGGCGCACTGCTGGGCTATGAGCCGTATGCGGCCCAGGACGCCGGCGGCAAGGTGATGGTCAGCGTGTTCGCGTTGCACTCGGGCAGCTTCTTCGGCCTGCCCGGGCGCATCGTGGTGATGCTGAGCAGCCTGGCCATGCTGCTGTTCTTCATCACTGGCTGGATGCTGTACCTGGACCGGCGCCGCAAGAAGCGCGAGGTACGCAACGCGCGCCTGCCCATCGCCACGGCGGGAGGCAACGGCCAGGCACCGTGGCTGGTCGCCTTCGCCAGCCAGAGCGGGTTCGCCGAACAGCTGGCCTGGCGCGCGGCTGCGCAGCTGCAGGCGGCGGGGCTGGCGGTGCAGGTCCGTGCGCTGGGGCAGCTGGACGCTGCCAGCCTGCAGCAGGCCGGCAAGGCATTGTTCGTGATCAGCACCTTCGGCGATGGCGAAGCGCCGGACGCCGCACGCGTGTTCGAGCGCCGCCTGCTCACCCGATCCCTGCCGCTGGCCGGGCTGGACTATGCGCTGTTGGGGTTGGGCGATGGCGAGTACGTGCGCTTCTGCGGCTTCTCGCGTGCGGTGGATGCGTGGCTGCATACGCAGGGCGCGCAGCGCCTGTTCCCGACCGTGGAGGTAGACCGCGACGATGCGGCGGCGCTCGCACGCTGGCAACAGCAGCTGAGTGCGATCAGCGGCATCGAAGACACGGCACCACCGCCGGCGCCGGCCGCGCTGCAGGCGTGGGTGTTGCAGGGTCGCCAGCAGCTCAACGCGGGCAGTGCCGCTGCGGCGATCTGGCAGGTGGACCTGACCCCGCCGGCACACGCCAGCTGGCAGGCCGGCGACATCCTGGAAGTGGCACCGCGGCATGCCGATGCGTACGTGCGCGCCGTGCTGGCCAGGCACGGGCTCGACCCGGCGGCACGCATCGTGGTGGACGGTGTGGCCGCCACGCTGGTCGAGGTGGCGGCGGGCCGTGTGTTGCCCGACGTCCCGCCGGCCCTGCCGGTCGCCGACGCCGCCGCCTGGCTGGCCACGCTGCCCGCGTTGCCGCACCGCGAGTATTCCATTGCCTCGGTGCCCAACGATGATGGCCTGCAGCTGGTGATCCGCCTTACCCACCTGTCCGATGGCCGCCACGGGCTGGGCGCGGGGTGGTTGTGCGTGCACGCCGCCCCCGGCGCGTCGATCCAGGCCCGGGTGCGTCGCAACGCCGGTTTCCACCGTTTCCCGGAACACGCACCGATGCTGCTGATCGGCAATGGCACGGGTATCGCGGGCCTGCGCAGCCTGCTGCGCGAAGCCGCCGCGCACGGCGACCGCGGTCACTGGCTGGTGTTCGGCGAGCGCACCCGCGCGTTCGACCGGCTGTACGGCGACGAGATCGCGGCCTGGCAGGCCGAGGGCCACCTGGCCCGCGTCGACCTGACGTTCTCGCGCGACGTGGACGGGGGCGGCTATGTGCAGCACCGCCTGCGTGCGGACCCGGAGGCGCTGCGGGCCTGGGTGGCGATGGGGGGCAGCCTCTACGTGTGCGGCTCGCTGCACGGCATGGCCGAGGGGGTGGACGCGGTGCTGCGCGAGGTGCTGGGCGAGGACCAGGTGGATACGTTGCTGGGCGAAGGACGTTACCGCCGCGACGTGTATTGAGGGGTGCAGCGACGCATGGCGTCGCTCTACCGGTGCTGGTTTGCTTCAATCGGTGGTCGGGTGGTGCAGCGACGCACGGCTTAGGGGAACCAGCGGCGCAGGTAGGGCGCGGTGGCACCGGCCTTGGCGCGGCTCACCTGCGCGGGTGTGCCGGTAGCCACGATCGTGCCGCCCTGCTCGCCCGCCCCCGGGCCGACGTCGATCACCCAGTCGGCGTCGGCCACCACGCGCAGGTCGTGCTCGACCACCACCACGGTATTGCCGGCATCCACCAGACCGTGCAGCTGCGCCATCAGCTTGTCCACGTCGGCTGGATGCAGGCCGGTGGTCGGCTCGTCCAGCACGTACAGGCTGCTGCCGTGCTGGCTGCGCTGCAGTTCGGTGGCCAGCTTGATCCGCTGCGCTTCGCCGCCGGACAACTCGGTGGCCGGCTGGCCCAGCCGCAGGTAGCCCAGGCCGATGTCGCGCAGCAGCTGCAGCGGGCGCTGCACCGGGGCCTCGTCGGCGAAGAAGGCCAGTGCCTCCTCCACGGTCATGCCCAGCACCTGGGCGATGTTGCGGCCGTTCCATTCCACTTCCAGGGTCTTGGCGTTGTAGCGCTGGCCATGGCAGGTGGGGCACGGCGCGTACACGCTGGGCATGAACAACAGTTCCACGTGCACGAAGCCTTCGCCTTCGCAGGTATCGCAGCGGCCCTGCGCCACGTTGAAGGAAAAACGCCCTGCACTGTAGCGCCGCGCCTTGGCGGTGCGGGTAGCGGCGAACAGGCGGCGCACGTGGTCGAACAGACCGGTGTAGGTGGCCAGGTTGGAACGCGGGGTGCGCCCGATCGGCTTCTGGTCGACGTTGACCAGCCGCTTGATCGCCTTGGCGCCGGCATGCAGGCGGCCGCGGGTACGCTCGATGCTGCTGGGCACCGGCAGTTCGCTGTCGGTGTCCTCCACCACCGGCTCGTGGCCCAGGTGCTCGCCGACCAGTTCCACCAGCGCCTGGCTCACCAGGCTGGACTTGCCCGAGCCGGAGACACCGGTCACCGCGGTGAATGCGCCGAGCGGGAAACGCGCGTCCAGGCCGTGCAGGTTGTTGCGGTGGATGCCGCGCAGTTCCAGCCAGCCCGAGGGCGTTCGCGGCGTGCGCCGTTCACCGCGGTCGCCGTCGAACAGGTACGGCGCGGTGACCGAGGCCTTGACCGTGCGCAGGCCGTCGGGCGGCCCGCTGTAGAGCACCTGCCCGCCATGCTGGCCGGCCCCCGGGCCCACATCCACCAGCCAGTCGGCGCGCCGCAGCATCTCCAGGTCGTGCTCGACCACGAACAGGGTATTGCCACCGGCCTTCAGCTGATCGAGCGCGCCATACAGCGCTTCGCCGTCGGCCGGGTGCAGGCCGGCGGTGGGTTCGTCGAGCACGTACACCACGCCGAACAGACTGGAGCGGATCTGGGTGGCCAGGCGCAGCCGCTGCAGTTCGCCCGGTGACAGCGTGGGCGTGGCGCGGTCCATCGACAGGTAGCCCAGGCCCAGCGCCTCCAGCGTGCCGATGCGCTCGACCAGGTCATGCGCGATGCGCTGGGCGGCGATGCGTTTTTCCTCGGACAGGTCCGGCGTGCGCCGCACGTCGCTGCCGCCTGCATGGGACGGGCCGCCGGCGGCGACGCGCGCCTGCTGCGCCTTGCGCCCGGCCGCGCGGCTGCGGGTGGCGGCCGCCGCCGGGGCCTCGAAATGACCTTCGGCGGCGGGGCGCAGCACGGCGGCCATGGCACTGAGCGACAGCTGCGACAGCGCACCGATGTCCAGCCCGGCAAAGGTTACCGACAGCGCTTCGCGCTTGAGTCGCTTGCCGTCGCACACCGGACACGCCGTGCCCACCATGTAGCGGGCCACGCGCTTCTTCATCATCGCGCTCTGGGTGGTGGCAAACGTATGCAGCACATACCGCCGCGCACCGCTGAAGGTGCCCATGTAGCTGGGCTCTTCCTTGCGGCGCAGCGCGGCGCGGGTTTCGGCGGGGGTGAAGCCGGCATACACCGGCGCCACCGGCTGTTCCTCGGTGAACAGGATCCAGTCGCGCTGCTTCCTGGGCAGGTCGCGCCAGGGAATATCCACGTCGTAGCCCAGCGTGACCAGGATGTCGCGCTGGTTCTGCCCGTGCCAGGCCGGCGGCCACGCCGCGATGGCGCGTTCGCGGATGCTCAGCGACGGGTCGGGCACCATCGACTGCTCGGTCACTTCATACACGTGGCCCAGGCCATGGCAGTTCGGGCAGGCGCCCTGCGGGGTATTCGGCGAAAAGTCCTCGGCATACAGCATGGGCTGTTTGGCCGGGTAGGTGCCGGCGCGCGAATACAGCATGCGCAGCAGGCTGGACAGCGTGGTGACGCTACCGACGCTGGAGCGCACGCTGGCCGTGCCGCGCTGCTGCTGCAGCGCCACCGCCGGCGGCAGGCCCTCGATGGCATCCACGTCGGGCACGCCCACCTGGTCGATCAACCGCCGTGCATACGGCGACAGCGACTCCAGGTAGCGCCGCTGCGCCTCCGCATACAGCGTGCCGAAGGCCAGCGACGACTTGCCCGACCCCGAGATGCCCGAGAACACCACCAGCGCATCGCGCGGGATGTCCACGTCGACGTCCTTGAGGTTATGTTCGCGGGCACCGCGCACGCGCACGAAGGCGTTGCGGGTGGACGGTGACGGGGGCGTGCGACGGGTGCTCATCCGTGCAGGATAAAGAGCACCCGTCGAAGCGGCCAGTGAAGGAACGTGAGCAGGGCGTGTGTGGGGATGCCGCTACACCGCCACGCGCAGGGCCGCACGCGGTGTCACCGGCACCTCCAGCACGAACGCGGCCACCGCGTCGGACAGCAGCGCGGCCTGGCGTTCCATCGCCTGCGCCGAAGCCGATGCTTCCTCCACCAGCGCCGCGTTCTGCTGGGTGCTGCCATCCATCTGCAGCAGCGTGTGCCCCACCTGTTCGATGCCGGCGCTCTGCTGCTGCGACGCCGCCGAGATGCTGGCCATGATCGCGCTGACCTGCTGCACGCTGCCGACAATCTGGTCCATGGTCGCACCGGCCTGGTCCACCTGGCGGCTGCCGGCGGCCACGGTGTCCACCGAGGCCTCGATCAGGCCCTTGATCTGCCGTGCGGCGTCGGCACTGCGCTGGGCCAGCAGGCGCACTTCGCTGGCCACCACGGCGAAGCTGCGGCCCTGCTCGCCGGCCCGCGCCGCCTCCACCGCCGCGTTCAAGGCCAGGATGTTGGTCTGGAAGGCAATGCCGTCGATGACCCCGGTGATGTCGCCGATGCGCCGTGACGCGTCGGCGATGTCACGCATGCTGGCCACCACCTGCGCCACCGAGGCGCCGCCCTGCTGGGCGACGCCGGTGGCCTGCAGCGCCAGCTGGTTGGCCTGCTGGGCGGCGTCGGCGTTCTGGCGCACGGTGGCGGTGAGTTCTTCCATCGACGAGGCGGTTTCTTCCAGGTGCGCGGCCTGCCGCTCGGTGCGCCCGGCCAGCTCCTGGTGGCCGGCCACGATCTCGCCCGCTGCGCCATCAATGGCAGTCGAGGCCTGCTGGATGCGTGCCACGATGTCGGTGAGCTGCTGCACGGTGGCGTTGGCATCGTCGCGCAGGTGCGCGAACACGCCCTGGAACTCGCCCTGCATGCGCACCCGCAGATCGCCCTGGGCCAACGCGGACAGCACCGCCTGCAGACCGGACAGATTGCCCTGGAAGGTATCCAGCAGCCGGTTGATGCTGACCGCCAGCGTGTGCACGAAGCCGTGCTTGCCGGTGGTGTCGATGCGGCCATGCAACTGGCCGTGCGCAGCGGCATCCACCAGCGCCGCCACTTCGGTTTCGACCGTGGTTTCCAGCGCGCGGCTGCGCCACTCCACCGCAGCGCCCAGCAGGTGGCCGTCGTCGATGATCGGGGTGGCCACCAGCTGGTAGCGCGTGCCCGCGTGCTCGATCTCATGGCTGCCCGGCTCGCGGCGTTGCAGCGCTTCCACGATGCGCGCGAACACCGGGTGCAATGCCTGCGCCGGTTGGCCACGCCACTGCGCTTCGGGTGCGGCCAGTTCGGCCAACAGCGCATGGTTGAGCAGGCTGATGCGGCCGTCGGGGTCGATCACCATCACCCCGGCCTGGGTGCTGTCCAGCGCCTGCCGCGCGCGGGCGTTGTCGCGCGCGGCGGCACGTTCGGCCTCGATGCGCCCGCGCAGGCGCTGCTGCATGTGCACCAGCCGCTGCGCCAGCTGCCCGATCTCATCATGCGGGTTGTGCACCACCAGCACGCTGTCCAGGCGGTCCTCGGCGATGTCTTCGGCAAACCGCAGGGTATCGGCGATGGGCTGGCGCACGGCACGCAGCACCAGCAGCAGGCTGGCGATCAGTACCGCCGCCACCAGCGCCAGCGTGAACCCGAACAGCACGGTCATCGCGCGTGCCTGCGCCTGCTGGCGGGCACGCGCGGCGTCCAGCGCGGCCGCCTGCGCCTGGTGCAGCGCCTGTAGTGCCGGAGCAATCTGCGCGGCGGTATCGGCCAACGACTGCGCTTCCACGTCCAGCCCCACCCGGGCGGCGGTGTAGGCCAGCAACGCGCCCTGGTAAGCGTCCATGCCGGCGCGCAGGGCGTCCTGCGTTGCTGCCGGCAGGCCCGACGCCGACAGCGCAAGGTCGAACGGCAACTTGGCTTCGCTGGCACGATCGGTGTGCTGTGCATCACCGGTGAGCAGCAGCAGTGCTTCCTGGCGTCGCATGGCCTGCCATTGCACGGCCAACGCCAGGCGATCGGCTCCGGCAAGCAGGCCGTCCAGCGCGGCCGCGCTGGCGTCCAGCTGTGCGCGCAGCCCGGCGTCACCGCGGCCCATTTCATCGGCGCGGGCATTCAACGCCGCAATCCCGTCGGCGAATTCCTGTGCACGGGCCGCCAGCGCGCGCAGCGCGGCCGCCGTGCCCGGCTCGTGCGGGGTACGCTGCAGCGCCTGCAGGGTTGTCTGCAACTGGGCCTGGCCCTGCTGCAGGGCGGCACGGTCGGTGTCCTCGAAGGTGATGGCGTAGCGAGTCTGCAGGCGGCGCGCATCGGCCACCTGGGTGGCCAGCGTGGCGGCCAGGGCCGCGTCCTGCTGGTGGGCCGCGTAGCGGGCGGTGGCGCGTTCGCTGCTGTAGCGGGTCCACGCGTAGACCAACGCCACCACCAGCAGGCCGCTGCCGCAGACCAGCAGCGCGGCCTTGAGCTTGCGTGCGACACTCAGGCGGCGCGCCGACACGGCGGCACGGGTGAACCAAGGCAGGACAACGCGCTCACCCAGGCGGGCGAACGAAGACAACGGGCGGCGGGGGACGGCCGACATCACATGCTCCAGGCGGAATGACGCATCGGTATCGGCCGGAAACGCGTGGTCTTTAGGGTATTTTTTCGCGGTGGCCGCGACCCGGTGCCCTGCCTGCCCCTTGTAGCGGGCAGAAGCGACGGCACGATGACGGTGGCGGGCATTCCGCGGGCGCGATTCAGCGTTCGATCGCCCCCGCTTGACCTCAACCACGGTTGAGCCACCACAGTGGCCCCACCTTCCCGCACGGCCCCTGCCCATGGACCCGGAAACCTGTCGCGACTACCTGGCCCGCCTCGGCGTGGCGGCGCCACCGCCCCCTACCCTGGCCACGCTGGCGCTGCTGCAGGAACGTCACAACGCCACGTTCCCGTTCGAGACGCTCACCACGCTGCTGCGCGATGCGGTGGCCATCGACCTGCCCAGCGTGGCGCACAAGCTGCTGCGCGAAGGACGCGGTGGGTATTGCTACGAGCTCAACGGACTGTTCCTGGCGCTGCTGCAGCACCTCGGTTTCGACGCCCGCGCCCTCGCCGCGCGCGTGGTCATGGGACGCACCGATGACGCCCCCACCGCACGCACCCACATGCTGGTGCTGGTGCGGATCGACGCAGTGGACTACATCGCCGACGTCGGCTTTGGCGGCAACACCCCCACCGGTCCGCTGCGGCTGGACCATCGTTTCGCCCAGGCCACCCCGCACGAGCACTACCGGCTGGACCCGCAGCACGACCAGTTCCTGCTGCAGGTGGACATCGCCGGCGAGTGGCGGCCGCTCTACCACTTCGACCTGCAGGTGCAGGCGCCCATCGACCATGAGGTGGGCAACTGGTACGTGTGCACGCACCCGCATTCGTCCTTTCCCGGACAGCTGCGGGTTGCCCTGGCCGTGCCGGACGGACGCCGCACGCTCGGTGCCGGCGCCTACACCGTGCACCGCCGCGGGCAGCCCAGCGAACGCCGCCTGCTCAACGACGCCGACGATGTGCTGACCGTGCTGCGCGATGCGTTCGGCATCACGGTGCCCGCGCACCCGCGCCTGCATGAGGCGATCGCGGCGTGGCTGCGCGGGGCGGCGTGAGCCTGCGCACGCAAACCGGCACGGGATGACGTGACCTTGCAGGCCCGTTGGGGCGGCGGCGCCACTGACCCGCTGCATTGAATGCAATGTTATATCATTCCGCACCCAAGCCTGTTTGACGCCCCTTCCTCATGAAAACCCACGCCCTGGCCTCCGCCCTGCTGGCCACGCTGTGCGCACCCGACGCGGCGGCCAGCCCGCCCTCTCCCTCGGCCGTCACGCTCGGCAGCGTGGACGCCCGCAAGGGCAGCACCGGCCCCTTGGCGTCGCGCCAGGTGCTCACCTCGGTGGATGTGCTGGCTGCCGACCAGATCGCGGACAAGAATGTCGGCAACAGCTGGGAACTGCTGGGGCAGATGCCGGGCATCCAGCTCACCGAAACCCGGCAGGGTGCCGAGTCCGGCAAGGCCAGCTTCCGTGCGTTCAACGGCGAGGGCTACATCAACGGCATCAAGATCCTGATCGACGGCATTCCGAGCAACGTCAACAGCGGCAACCAGCGCTTCGTGGACATGATCTTCCCGCTGGACATCGACTACATCGAAGTAGTGCGCGGCACCAACGACCCGCGCTACGGCCTGCACAACATCGGCGGCAACATCAACGTCGGCACCCGCCAGGGGGGCACCTACACCGATGCCCGGCTCAGCTACGGCAGTTTCGACAGCCGCGAGGTGCAGCTCGCCGTCGGCCGCGAAGCCAACGGCGTGGCGCAGAACTACTTCATCGGCACCCAGGCCTCGGACGGCTATCGCGACCACGACCGGTCGCGCAAGTATTCGCTGGGCGGCAAATGGTTCATTGGCAGCGACGAGGATGTGCTCAAGGCCGGTCTGGTCGCACGCGTGTACCACCACGTTGCCGACGAACCCGGCTTCCACACCGCCACCGAACTGGCCAGCGCACGGCGCGCATCGCCGCGCAAGAATGCCAACGATGGCGATGTGCGCGACATGCGCACCCTGGGCGCTCACGTGGACCTGCGCCTCACCGACACCCTGCAGCTCAGCAACCGGGTGTACTACAACCGGTACGAGGACGATCGCCAGGTGACCTTCACCGATTACCGGCCCGGCAACGCGCCGCGCCAGCGCCGGCAGTGGGACGAACGGCAGACCGGGCTGCTGAGCACCCTCACCTGGCGCGCCAGCGAGCGGCTCACCCTGGCCGGAGGCATCAACGCCGAGCAACAGGACAACGCGTACCGACGGCTGCGTTACGCCTACGGCATCCCGACCGACTTCGACGCGGTACCGGCGCGCATCCAGAACGATGACCGCTATTCCCTGGACAACGTCGGCGGCTACCTGCAGGCCGTGATCCAGCCGACACCGGCGCTGAAGATCATTCCGGCGTGGCGCGTGGATCGGTTCTCCGGCGACACCCATCTGCCCGGGGACATCCGCGCACCGTTGCAGCGCTCCGGCTGGATAGACCAACCCAAGCTCAGCGTGGCGTACGCGTTCACCCCCTCGCTCAACGTGTATGCCAACTGGGGCCGCACCTTCCAGGTGTTGACCGGGTCCACCGCCCCGGCCTACCTGACCCCCGGGCAGGCCGCCTTCCGCCCGTCAATCAACACCGGCAAGGAACTGGGCATCAACGTCAGCCCGGCCGACGGCACCCAGGCCCGTGTTGCGGTCTGGCAGCAGGATGCCACCGATGAAGTGGCCAACATGCCCGCCACCGGCACCACCGTGGGCCTGGGCCAGACCCGGCGACGCGGGGTGGACCTGCAGGTCAACGCCCGCGTGAGTGCGCACTGGACGCTCTGGGCATCGCACGCCATCCAGCAGGCCAAGGTGGTCAGCGCGTTCACTGCCGACGGCCGCTCACTGGCCGGCAACGAGGTGCTGGCCACGCCACGCCACATCACCAACATCGGGGCCGACTACCGCCCCGATGCGCGCTGGCGCTTCGGCATTCAGGGCCGCCGGCAAGGCGGCTATTACGTGGAAGAGAGCAACCAGCACGGGCGCTATGGCGGCTTCGCCGTGCTGGACGCCAGCGCCGGCTACGCGTTGTCGGACCGGCTCAGCGTGGACCTGCAGGTGAAAAACCTTACCGGCCGCACCTACGCCTACGCGTGGTACGACAATTTCTTCTGGGGCGGCGATGACCAGCCGATGTTCTCGCCGGCGCCCGGGCGCAGTCTGTTCGTGTCGTTGAACCTCACGCTGTAGCAAGAACGGCCAAGCGGCCGTGGCGGTGCTGGGCTACGCTGCGTGCCTGTCCCGATCCGGAAGGCGGCATGAGCGCGGCACGCAGGGCCCTGTGGTACATCGAAAGCCACCACGCCGCGCCGATCGCACTGGCCGACGTGGCACGCGTGGTGGGGGTGTCGCCGTTCCACCTGTCGCGTTTGTTCCAGGCCAGCACCGGCACATCGCTGGTGCGCTACCTGCGCGGGCGACGCCTGAGCGAAGCGGCGCGGCAACTGGCCGGCGGCGCGCCAGACATCCTGCAGGTTGCGCTGGAGGCAGGCTATGCCTCGCACCCCACCTTCACCCGCGCGTTCTCCGAGCAGTTCGGCCGCCCGCCGGAACAGGTGCGCGCGCAGGGACTGGGCAGCATCGCGCTGGTGGAGGCGATCAAGCTGCACGACGATGCCCTGCCCTGCGCGCACCCCCCGCGCATCGTCAGCGCCGACACCCTGCTGGTGGCCGGCATCGGTGCGCGCCACCACGGCGATTCGGTGGCCGCCATTCCTTCGCAATGGCAGCGGCTGGCACAGCAATGCCCCACCGCACCGGAGGTGAGCTACGGGGTGTGCTGCAACAGCGACGAGGACGGCAGCTTCGACTACATCGCCGGTATCGGCGTGACCGGCTTCGCGGCGCTGCCGGACGGCTGGCAGGCCGTGCGCATTCCCGCCCACCGCTACGTGGTGGCGTGGCACGCCGGCCACATCTCGGCGATCCGCTCCACCTGGTACTGGCTGTTGAACCACTACCTGCCCGCGTCGGGACTGAGCCTGGCCGATGCGCCGGAGCTGGAACGTTACGACGCACGCTTTGACGCGCACACCGGCCACGGCGGCATGGAAATCTGGCTGCCGCTGGCCGACACCGACCCTACATGAGAGACCGCCCATGACACTGCCCGCCTGTTACCTGACCCTGCTGCTCTGCATGGCCAGCGCCGTCTCGCTGGCAGCCCCCGCACCGACGGTCGTCGGTGAGCGCCATGGGCAGACCCGCAGTGCCAGCGCTGCGGTGCGCGATGCCGCACAGCACGACGGCCTGCGCTACACCGTGTGGTACCCGGCCGCGCCCGGCGCCCGCGAACGGCCGATCACCATCAGGCCCCCGGACGCGCCCTTGTTCGACGTCGGCAGCGCCGCCATCGATGCCCCGATCGCGCCGGGTGCCCTGCCCACCCTGCTGCTGTCGCACGGCAATGGCGGCAGCGCGCGGATGATGGGCTGGTTCGGCATTGCCATGGCGCGGGCCGGCTACCTGGTCATCGCCGTGGACCACCCGGGCAACAACGGCGTGGAGCCGATGACGCTGGCCGGCAGCATCCTGATCTGGGAACGCGCCGAGGACCTCAAGGCCGCGCTGGCTGCCGTCCAGGCCGACCCGCAGCTCGGCGTGCACGTGGATGCCACGCGGCTGGGAGTGGCCGGCTTCTCCGCCGGCGGCTTCACCGCGCTGGCCGCTGCCGGTGCCCGCGTGGACATGGCCCACCTGCTGGCGTTCTGCCGCGCCACCCCGGAGGACGGGGTGTGCCAGCCGCAACTGGAAATGCCTGCGTCCACGCTGCAGGCCCGCATCGATGCCGCAGCGACGCCCGCATTGGCGCCCTACATGGCGCAGGCAGGCGATGACCATCGCGTCCCCGGTGTGCGGGCCGCCTTCCTGATGGCACCGGCCATCGTGCAGGCCTTTACGCCGGCGCAACTGCGCGCACTGCCGCAGCCGGTGTCGATTCTGCTCGGCGACGCCGATGCGGTGGCGCCGCCATCCACCAATGGCGAGGTGCTGGCAGCGCTCGCACCGCAGGCGACGCTGCGCACGTTGCCCGAAGTAGGCCACTACGAATTCCTGGCGGCCTGCACGCCGCTCGGCCGCCAGCGCCTGGCCACGCTGTGCCCACCGGAGGCGCCCCAGGCCGCAGCCCACGCAGCGGCCATCGCACAGGCGCTGCAGCTGTTTGGCGACACGTTGGCAGCGGGAACCGGCGCGCCCGCGACCCGCTAGCGCACGCCCAGCGTCATCGCCGCGCGGCCGGGGTTGTGCGCGGGGCCGGCGTCCACGCACGCAGCAAGGGCAGCGGGTCGTAAGCCCCGTCGGCCCCGTAGATGCCCCAATGCAGGTGCGGCGGCGTGCCCTTGGCATTGCCGCTGTCGCCCACGTACCCGAGCACGGTGCCGGCCGCCACCACCTCGCCGCGCACCAGGCCGTCGCGCCATCCCTCCAGATGAGCGTAGTAATAGCGCTCCCGGGCCGGCCCCAGCACCCACACCTGCCGACCGCCCAGCCCGCCGTCGCGGACATCCATCACGACCCCGTCGCCCACGCTGCGCACCGGCGTGCCGCGCCTGGCGAAGATGTCGATGCCGGCATGGGTGCGGTCGCGGCCACGGGGCGCGCCAAACGTATCGGCAATGCGCCGGGCCGTCACCCCGTCCACGGGAACAGGCAGTGCAGTGGGCGGCGGCATCCGCGCCAGTGTCCACATCGCCCGCGGTACCTGCGCCCAGCGGCTGTTACACAGGGCGCCCACGGCCACCACGCAGATGGCCAGCAGCAGCAGGCGGACCAGCCAGCGACGCAGCCGGCGGGCCGGTGAGGGCGCGCTGGCAGAAGAGGGAATCGGTGAATCCGGTCGCATCGTTGCTCCAGTGGGGCGCAGGCAACGAGGGTACAAAGCGTGTGTGGGCTGGGCATGAAGTGTGCGGTCGTTGTGGCCCGCGTCACGGCATTGCCGCTTCGGATGGACAGCGGCTTCACGTGCCATCTGCTGAACTGCAGCTGTCGCCTGGGAAGATCATTCCGCCTTCCCTCCGTCGGACGCCCGGCAGGCTGCTATCGAAGGCACACCATGAATACCGCATTCAAGATATTTCTGTTGGTCGGGGCCCTGCTGTATGGGCTGCCCGGGCTGGTGTGGTGGGTGAACCACCGCCGCGCCATCCGTGCCCGACAGGGCGGTGCCGCGATGGGGTCCAGCGGGCCGACCACGTGAGCCTGACCGCCGAGCAACGCCGCATCCTGGATGACATCAACGCCACCCGCCCGGTATCGGACGCCGAGGCGAACTGGGCAGTTGCCGCCGGCTACGCCGCGCAGGCCGAAGACGGCGACATCGACCTGACCCAGGCCGGGCGGCAGCTGGTGGACAGCACCACGCTGTAGTTCCTGCATCCGCCTTCAGATCACCCGCAGGGTAATCGCCTTAGACACCGCGCGGGTCCGGTCGCGCGCGCCCAGCATGGTATGGCGGTCACGTACGCCTTGGGCGTCAGACCCGTCGTCTCGGACATCGAGCGCTTCAGCGGTCGTGTGCCGCGCCCACAGCGTCGCCCATCGGCAGTACCTCGGCCACCTGCGTGGCCAGGTCGTACACCACCAGCGCCTCGCCCTCGGCATCAGCGCTGCACACCTGCGTGCCGTCAGTGCGCCACACGGCAGAACGGCCCGCCATGACGAAATCATCGGCCGGTCCCACACCATTGGCCATCATCACGGTCAGCCCGTGGTGCTGCGCGATGGCAGGGTAATGCCGGTAGCCAGTATCGACGCCCCGCGCGGCCTTGGCCACGCTGGCCAGGTAGACCGTTGCCCCACGCGCCACTGCGGCATCGGCGTGCACGGCCTGCAGCGATTCGTAGCAGATGGCTGCCGCGATCACTGCACCGTGCAGCGGGAAGACCATCGGCCGGTCGCCCGGATGGAAGTACGGCTGTTCGTCGGCATGCAGCATCTGCTTGGCGTACACCACCGGCGATTCCCGGCAGCGGAACACGAACATGCCGATCTCGATGCCCTCCTGGCCTCTGTTCGGTGCGCCGACCGCGATCAGCATCTGGTGCCGGTCGCTGAGGGCCTGGAATACTTCCAGACGCGGATCGTCGCAGGACATCGCCAGCCGCTGCGCCATGCGGGGTTCGTAACCGGTAAGCGAGAGCTCGGGGAAGACCACCACCGCCGCGCCGTGGGACGCGGCCCGTTCGATGACCGCGATGTGCCGTTGAATGTTGCCGTCGATATCACCGGCAAGCCCACGCAGTTGTGCGGCGACAAGTTTCATGGCGCTTCCTCTGCCAGGCAGGGCGGAATGCGCTGCGTGCGACCTTCAATACACCGTCAGGCGGGCAGACGGCAACACGGCGATGCGTGCCTCACTTGCGCGCGGAACGTGCCTGCTTGCCGTCGCCGCCCTGCGCAGCCGCGCGACTCTCCGCGAAGGCCGGGAAGGTCTCGGCGATCGTCGCCTTGTCGGGCAGGATGTAGAACACGCCGCCGCGCTCGAACGTGGTGCGGACGATCTGATCGTAGAAGCCGGAAGAGACGTTGATGCAGCCGTGGGTAACGCGGTTGTCGTCGGGCGACGGCGAGGCCAGGCGTTCGGCGCGCTTTTCGGCCGGGGTGCCAGGCGGGGTCGGATGCAGGGAAACGGCCGACTCGTAGTCCACCCACAGCACGCGCCCGGCGTCGATGGAGGGGCCGTAGCCGCCGATGAAGCGACCGGCAGGTGTCGTGCGATCGCGTCCGGGAATGGCGCGAAGCGCAAGACCGGCAACGCCGGGGGCCGAATGATCGCCGGTGGCCGAGCCGATCAGTGCCGGCGCCGCGCCGCGAAGCTTGCCGTCACCACCAAACACCAGAATCTGGGCCGCGGCCTTGTCCAGCACCGCGAACGGATAGCCCTGGCTGTCCTTGCTTGCGACAACCCAGCCCGCCAGCTCGATCACGGTGTCGGACACTTCCTGGCCTTGCGGAAGCTCATCGACGGCCGCAACCGGCTCGGCAACGGAATCTTTGGCATGGGCGACATTGGTGCTGGCCAATGCCAATGCCAACGCCAGCGCGCCAGCTGCAGCCCGGAATGCAGGAGATGAATACGTAAGGATGGGACAGTTCCTTGCTATGAAAACGGTGTGATCACGGGACGCCGGTGGCCTGCAACGGCCACCGGAACCCGATTCCGGTTAACCGCGCGGCGTGCGGCGAGGTGCCTTTTCAAGCTGCTGGACGCGGCCTTCAATCTGATCCAGACGCTGGTTGGCCTGCTGTGCGGACTGGTTGGCAGACTCGGCACTCTGGGCCGCACCCTGCACCTTTACGTCGAGCTGGTCGAGGCGTGAGTTGATCGTTGCAAATTCGTCTTTATAGGTGGCGCAAGCACTGAGACCGACGGTGGCGACAATTGCCACGGTGAGCGTACGGGCGGCGTTGAGCTGTTGCTTGGTGAGGAACATTGCACTCCCTCCTTCGTCTGGGGAACCCGGACTATAGCGGCCTTTTCGCCAGAGCCATGACCGGCTTTCAGCTGCGATTGGAAGACGTGGAGAGAGCGTGAAGAGCGATCTTCATCGCTTCAGCTTCACTCTTTCGGTCTCCATGAGAACGCGTGCTACTGAGCGAACATCACGCCGCGCGTGAGCATCTTCATGGCGTGGCTGCGATAACAACGTTGGCTTCGGACCGAAGCGGCCACGCCTGCCGCGCGTCGCGTATCGGCCAGCGGATGCGTTGTCCCGCGACGCGAACTGTCAGCCACGCACGTGCCGGAACCTCTGTTTCCAGACACGGTCGGCACAGCGCGACGCGTCAGGGTGATTCAAGGCCTTCGAGCGTTCCCACCGCATCCTGGCGCATCACCGGTTCGCAGGTATCGATGCCGGCCACACCCGCGTCGGCAAGTGCCTTGGCCAGCCTTTCGCCGCATATCAGCAGCGGGATGGCCTCGTTGTGCGAGCCGAAGTACCGGTCCGAGAACGCCAGCTCATGGTCGGCCAGCGCCGCATCGCGAGCGAGCACGATGGTGCCGCAGCCCACAACATCCAGGTGGCGGCCACACCCGGCGCACAGCCGCAGGCACTGCGTGCCCATGGCGGCATAGTCCAGGGCAACCGGCGTGATGCAGGTAAGGTGGTAGAAACCGGGCGCCTTCGGCAGGTCCACGAAGCGCAGGTTGCGTCCACCCAGCGATGCATGGAGGGCGCGAAAGCGGTCGCTGACAATCACCGCACCGTCATAGCAACAGGACAGGTCCAGGCGACGCCTGCGCAACCGGAACCCCGGGTTGGTGAAGTCCGGATCGGTGCGGTAACCGCAGGTGGAACACGTGGGAACGCCACTGCTCGGGTCCACTTCGTCGCACGAGCCGATCATGTGCGAGTCGTTGCCTTTCAGACTCAGGTGATAAAGCACGGGAGGTATCGGCAGGGAATCGATCGAGGTGCCGATCTTAGCAGCGCCGCCTGGGTGATCCGGCCGGTCATACTGCTGCGCATGAAGATCGCCCTCGCCTCCCTGCTGCCCACCACCGACCTGCCCCTGGTGGCATTCCTGCACCGCCGGCTGGCGCTTCCGCTGGCGCATGTACGCGGGCACCTGGCGCAGGGGAGCAGCGGCACCTTCTACACCTGCGCGCTGTATGGCAACGACCATGTGCAGCGTGACAGCGAGATCCGCGACATCGTCAGGATGTTCGCCGAACGCAACGCGCCCCTGCAGGTGTGGGAGATGGAGGCGGGCCAATCGCCGCAGCCGCTTGAAGAAGCCCACCTGATGAACGCGCTCGACGCGGCGGCGGGGTCTTACCAGTAGCCGTCCAGCGCCCCGGCCGCTGGCAGCAAGGTGGCTGCCGCTGTGACCCGGAGGGTGATCCTGAACACTACAGAGACCTCCCATCCGACTTACTAGACGACTGGTCAGTTTCTGCGTATCGTAGCGGCCATGAAGAAGCCCGCCCATGAAACCCGCCAGCACATCCTCGACGTCACCCGCGCGCTGATGACCCGCAAGGGCTACACCGCCGTGGGTCTGGCCGAGGTTGTGGCCGCTGCCGAGGTACCGAAGGGGTCCTTCTACTATTACTTCAAATCCAAGGAAGAGTTCGGCCTGGCGCTGCTGGATGAGTACTTCTCCGCCTACCTGGCCACGGTGGACCGCCTGTTGGGCGCGGGGGGATCCGGCGCCGAGCGCCTGATGGCCTACTTCGCCTACTGGAAGGACACCCAGGGCTCCGACTTCCCGGACGACAAGTGCCTGGTGGTCAAGCTGGGGCCGGAGATGTGCGATCTCTCCGATGACATGCGTTCGGTGCTCAGGACCGGCACCGACGCCATCATCCAGCGCATCACCCGGTGCACCGAGCACGGCCAGGCCGACGGCTCCATTCCCACCACGGTGCCGGCAGCCGAGCTTGGCGAAGCGCTCTACCAGCTGTGGCTGGGCGCGTCATTGCTGGCCAAGCTCAACGACTCCACCGCCGCGTTCGACACCGCTCTGGCCGCATCGCGCCGCCTGCTGGCGTGATGTTGTTTTGCCCATTTACTAGACGACCGGTCAATTATCTCGAACCTCTCATGACAGACATCAGCCCCCGTACCGACTTGTTCTCGCCCACTGCCCTGGGCGCCCTCCAGCTGGCCAATCGCATCGTGATGGCCCCGGTCACCCGCAGCCGCTACGGCGAAGACGGCGTGCCCCACGACCTGCACGCCACCTACTACGCGCAGCGCGCCAGCGCCGGGCTGATCGTGGCCGAAGCCACCAACATTTCCCCCCAGGGCCGTGGCTACGCCGCCACGCCGGGCATCTGGAGCGAGGCACAGGTAGCGGGCTGGAAGCAGGTCACCGACGCGGTGCACGCCGCGGGCGGAAAGATCGTCAGCCAGCTCTGGCACGTGGGTCGCTTCTCCAATGTGGCGTTGCAGCCCAATGGCCAGGCCCCGGTTGCGCCGTCTGCCATCCAGGCCGAAGGCGATACCTACACCACCGACGGCTTCGTGCCGGTATCCATGCCGCGCGCGCTGGACACCGATGAAATGCCCGGCATCGTTGCGCAGTTCGCGCTCGCCGCACGCAATGCGCAGCGCGCCGGATTCGATGGCGTCGAAGTCCACGCCGCCAACAGCTATCTGCTTGATCAGTTCCTGCGCGACTCCACCAACCACCGCACCGACCGCTATGGCGGTTCCATCGAAAACCGCGCCCGGCTGACGCTTGAAGTCACCCAGGCGGTGGTCGACATCTGGGGCAGCGATCGAGTGGGCATCCGCCTGTCGCCGGTCACCCCGGATGCAGGCAACACCCCGCCGGACAGCACCGTCATGGCCACCTACGGTCATCTGATCCAGCAGCTCAACCGCTTCAATCTGGCCTACCTGCATTTCGTCGAAGGGGCCACGGCCACCTCGCGCAGCGTTCCCGACGGCGTGGACCTGGATGCACTGCGTGCGCAGTTCAACGGACCCTTCATCGGCAACAACAACTACAACCTCGACCTGGCCATCGCGCGCCGCGCCGAAGGCCGTATTGATGCGGTGGCCTTCGGTCGTCTGTTCATCGCCAACCCGGACCTGGTGGAACGCCTGCAGCGCGGCATGCCGCTGGCCGTCGCACCGCGCGCGTCCTACTACGGCGGCGGTGCCGCCGGCTACACCGACTGGCCACCCGCCTCACCTTGATCGCCCTACCCGCACCGGTGCCTGCCGGCTGGTGCCCTGCATCCACGACGCATGCCGGCCGCGCCCGGCGCACCCTCGCCGGCCACCCCGTTCCCTCCCTGCAACTCCACCCCCGTAAAGGAATTCCCATGACCCATGCAACCTACGTGCAGGACTACACCGCCATCGTCGAGGTACTGAACCAGTACAACGAAGGCGGCAAACAAGCCAACAGCAGCATCATGAAGCCGGCCTTCAATGCGCAGGCGACGATCTTCGGCGTGGACGCGGACAACGCGCTGGTGGGCGGTCCCATCCAGGGCCTGTTCGACACCATCGACACCGCGTTCCGTCCGTCGCCCGATGCACGCGCCGCCATCGCACGCATCGACATCGTCGGTACCGCGGCCAGCGCACGCATCGATACCGATGGCATCTCCGGCTACCGCTTCACCGACTTCTTCAACCTGCTCAAGGTGGACGGTCGCTGGACCGTGGTGAGCAAGATCTACCACACCCATCCTGCGGCCTGAGTCCAACGGCACATGGCGGGTCAGCCGCGCGATGCGGCTGGCCCGTCGTGCCGTCCCAGCGGGCGTATTTCCACGAGGGTGTTGTATTAGCCACCCTCCCGACAAAGGACGTCCAACTTTCGCGCATGAGGCGTTTCTACGCTCCGGTGACCACCATGTGCGTTGATGTTGAGGATGGGCAATCGCTAGTTTTTGTTGATGCGGCGGGATTGTTCGATGGGGTCTTGATGACGTTGATTGCGTCAGGTGCCGCGCATCGATCCGGGCACAGCTTGACCGGTCGGGTGGGCGCACGGCGGCGCTCTATGAAAAGCCCTGCTCATGGGCGTGCCGCAGCCATGCCACATCCACGGTGCCGGTGAACCCCACAACGGCGTCCACTCCGCACTGTGGGCACAGTGCGGTTTGATCCTGCTGTTGGCCGTCGCACCACGCAACAACCGCGGCAGGCGGAAATTCGGCGAAGCAGTAGTAACAGGCCGCCACATCGCTTGCGAGCAGCTGCTTGCGGTGCAGGGAAGATTCACAGGTCCTTGCCATGGCGTGCTCACCGAAAGGTTGGCCGGCTCAAGCACAGATCGTAAACTTGGCCAGCCAGGGAAGCGACCATCGTGGTCCGTCGGCGTTGACACCCTGAAGCGCAACCGGAGTAACAGGGAATGATCGTTGGTCAATGGATGACGCAGTCGCGCGGTGCCCGCGTGAAGTACATCGCACCGCTGCTTGCTGGCCTGTTCGCCGCCCCGGCGGCACAGGCGCTCGATGCCGCGCAATGGCGTGCCGTTGCCCCGGCGATACAGGCTGCCCTGGAATGCAGGACGCAACCCGACACGGACAGTGCTGCGTGGAAGGCCCTTGCCCGCAGCGCGTCCGGTGAGTTCACGCCGATCACGCCCCCGGCCCCCTTTACCGTGTTCGGCTTGCCGGTACGCGAGGTGTCCATCTATATCGATCCGGACGGTGAACTGGGCGAAAGCTACACCGCCGCGTTCAACGCCAGCGCCGCTGCTGTACGCAAGGCGGCAAAGCTCGCAGCCAATGCTGGACGCACGACGACGATGGGTGAGCTCATGCAGGGCGAAGGCAGTTCGTCGCTGACCTGCACGGTGATGGGCAACTACGATGAGAGCGACTACCAGGAACCCTGACCGTTCGTGGCGTCATGCATGTGTTCCTGCACGTTGAAGAGGGGATTGAGTTCCCCGCAACGCACAGGCGTGCACTAAGCCGTACGTGGACGTTTGGTCAGCGGCCCCAAAGGCCAGCGGGACAGCACGCTCAGTAACCTGCCCAGCAAAGGAACTGCTCCAGCATGTCTGGCAGGCATGCAATGCCACCGGCGGCTTCAAACCTGCCCGAAGCCACCTTGCAGTAAAGCCAATCCGCACTCGCCTCCGAATCACCCCGGTGGATGGGGGTATAGGGTGTGTGCTCAAGCGCCGTATCGGTCAAGTCCACGGTCAGCGTCCAGCCCGGGTTATCCAGCGTGTCGATCCTTATGCCAAAGGAATGTTCCCAGTCCCCATCACACTGATCGGCGTACCACTTCTGGGAGCGGTCAAGTGCATGCATCAACATTTCCTTTTGAGCCGGGCGATGGGCCGAATGGCACCATCGCGGGAAACCATGCAAGGGCGGCACTGCGCCCATGCTGGCGCAGCCAACAGAATGGATTATCTGTCGCCTGCAACGCTCAATCTGTCGTGGATCGAGTACACCACCGAGAAGATCTTCCAGCCGCGCTCGGTTCGCACCAGCTGCCACATCTCCCTGCCCCAGTTGGTCGTCGCGCCGTTGGCAAGGAACCGGTAATCGAACGACACCGACGCGACATCACCGTCCGTGTCGATCTTCACGTTGGAGAATTCCTCCGCGCGCGGCTCGGTGGTCGCCACCACTTCGTCGATCAGGGCGACAAAGGTGTTCGACGGAAGATGGCGCGCCTTGATCGCGTCGGGCTTGGTCGTGCGGATCTTCGCCAGGCGAACATCTTCGGACACGAACTGCCAGCCGATATCGGCGGGCGCGTCCGAGAAGAACAGGTCCATGTAGGCCGCCTTGTCCTTGTGGATCAGCGCTGCCTGGAACGCGTCCATCACGTGCTCGATCGCCTGGACATCGTTGGCCACGTTGCGTCCGGCCCGTGCCGGGGCACAGACCACCAGCGCGATGAAGAATGTGATCAGCGGAATGCTTCGTAGGGACATCTAATGCTCCTGTTGTGGGGTTCAACCGGTGCACACCAGTGCACCGTTACCGCGCACTGCCATCCACGTACGGCCGCGACTGCAGGATGAGCACCTCATCGCCCACCACGGCCCACTCGATATCCTGGTCCACGCCGCCCAGCGCCTGTTTGGTGCTGGCGCCCACCCGGGCCAACCGCGCGATGAGCGCGTCGGTAAGCACCTGGCGTGAGCCGGTAATGGGCACTTCGCGTACACCGCCGGCCGCGTTGGCCACCAGCTGGGTATCTTCCGCCGACCGGCTCAGCACCTGCACCGCCTTGGACCAGGTGGAGTACATCACCTGCTCGGCCTGGCGCTTGCCTTCCACCACGCGGATGCCCAGGCCGCGCTTGGCCGAAATGTAGGTGATGTGGCGGCGGGCAGCGTCGAAGGGGTCGCGCGTGATCATCACGCCGGAACTGTCCGAAGGCGCGGCGCGCTGCACCAGCACCGCCATGGCCACCGCGTCCTGGCGCAGGCCGGCGGCCGTCCGGGCCTCGTACGCCTCGAAGTTGAACACCGACGCCCACACCGTCTGCACGGCCTTGGCTACGTCGTCGGCGCGGGTCACGTTGGGGACGGTGGTGTACAACCCGGCGCCGCTGAAACCCGGCAGGTCCTCGGAGTTGGACGAGCTGCGCACGAACACCGCGCTGGCCTGCAACTGCCCCCGCCACTGGCTGTCCAGGCTGCGCACGAAGGCTGGATCGGGTGCGGCGTTGGCGATCTCGGCACGCAGCGCTGCCAACGCGTCCCGGCGGATGGCTGCGTCGGTACTGAAGCCGGGGCGACGCTGCAGCGCCTGCAGGCGCTCGGGAATGTGCAGCCGCTGCATCATCGCCTGGTAGTGGGCGAACGGAATACAGAAGCCGTCGGGCACGCGCGCGGCGGGCGGCAGCGCGGTTTTCAGCGTGCCCAGGTTGGCCGCCTTCACCCCACAGTGGCCGCTGTCGCGGGCGCGCAGCGCGGCCAGCGGCTTGAGCGCGACCACGCTCAGGTCCGGGCGTGGCAGGTTGCGCACCGTGGGGCGCGCCGCCGGGGCCGACGGCGTGCGTGCCGGGCGCGTCAGGCGGGTGACCTGGTAGTTGTTGTGGGTGACCTCCAGGGCGACCCACTGGCCGTCGTACGGGCGCAGGGCCGCCTGGGCGTCGCGCAGGTAGAGGTTGGGAATGCCCCAGCCCTTGGCCAGCAGGTTCACGTGCGACAGCAGGGTGGAGGGACGCTGGGTGACCAGGCCGGCCACCGGTGCCAGCGCGATGGGCACCTCGTCCAGCACCGGGATGTCGCCCGGTGACAGCGTGCGCAGCTGCGCCTCCGAGCGCACGATGCGCAGCCGCCCCTCGGCGCGGCCGGTGTTCAACGGCAGGAAGCGCTGCTCGCGCAGCAGCGCTTCCTGGCTGACGTAAGCCAGCCCCATGGCGGTGGCCAGCTGCTCGTGCTGGGTGGAGTTGGTCTTGAAGCGGATCGGCTCGCGGAACGACGCGCGTACCACCGCGTCGGTCTGCCGCAGCAGGGGCGCGGTGAGTTTGTCGCCCTCCCAGAACTCGTAGGTGTAGCCGGGCAGATCGCGCTGCCAGCTGAGCGTGCCAAACAGGAACCGCCGCTCGGGGTCACGGTACTGCGCGTTGAGCGTGGCCTTGTCCAGGCTGCGCACCAGCCGCTGGCGGCGCACGAACTGCTCGTGCAGCGCAATGCGCGGGGTGTTGATGTAGTAGATGCGCGCGGCGTTCTGCCGGTCGATCACGAAGATCAGGTGCGGCATCTCCAGCGCGGTACCGGCGTTGTAGACACGGGCCAGCTGCATGAACTGCGCGCGGTTGTCGATGCGCGACAGGTAGTCCGGCCCTTCGGTGGGCGTTGCAGCGGCCTCGCTGCCTGGCCGGTACTCGTACGGTGAGGGTTTACGTGCCGTCTGCGCCAGCGCAGGCGCGGTGCAGCACAGCAGCAGCGCAAGCACGGCCAACACGCGCGGTGGCCAAGCAAGGTGCGTACGGGATCGGTCCATGATGCCGGTGCAGGAGTTGAAGTGGGTGGATCATAAGCCAGTCCGGCGGCGGTGGAGGATCGGGCGTCAGCGCGCGTGCCCGGCGCCTATGCGGGTAGCCGCTACCGCCGGCACCTCGGGCGTGGTGATCCGCTCGGCCCGCAGGCGTCGCAGCCGGCGCGCGGTGAGGGTCAAGCCATCCACCGCCCCTTGCGCCGTGCGCGTGAATGTCACCGTCCATGGACCGCTGACGAAGCGGTCACCGCCCACGGCGTCGAGCACCAGGTCACTCTGGCGCGGCCAGCGCACGGCCAGCTTGCCGTCCACCATGAGCACCGTATAGGTCATGCCGACCTCGTCGATACGGTACTGCCCTGCCAATGCCGCCAGCGCCCCGGCAGTGGGCATCGGCGCGTTGACGCGCGAGAAGACACGCGGCGTGGGCCAGGCATCCCAGATGCGCAGCTCACGCGTGCCATGCGGCGCCGGGGTGGCGGTGCCGAACTGCCATCGCGCCACCTCACCCGAACGGAACAGCCCACCGCCGAGTGCTTCCAAAGGCGTCGACGCGCCGAACGGACGCAGTGCACCGTCCTTCACTTCCACCCGCACTACCTCGTCGGTCACTGCACTCCAATACAAGCCCGCCAGCGGCAACAACGCTGCTTCCGGCACCTTCACCGGGGAGGCAATGGGCGTCATCTGGTCCCCCAGATACACCGCCGCGATCTTCCGGTTGAGCTCGGTGGGTGTGCCCGTGCTGCCGTTGCACAGCGTCACGATCGCCAGCCGCTGGTCGGGGAATGCCACCGCGTCGGCCCGGTAACCGGCATGCAGGCCATCGTGGCCGATCGTGCGCAGGCCGCGGTAGGTCTGCACGAACACGCCACCGCCGTAGCCACTTGCGGCGCCGCTGTCCAGCGCAGCCGACTGCTGCAGGGACGCCACCAGGGCTGTCCCACCCACGCGCCCGTCGACGAGGTTGGCCTGCCACTTCAGCAGGTCGCCCACGGTGCTGAACAGACCGGTTGGACCGTAGTAGTCCGATGCCGGGATGCTGATCGTCCAGCCGCCCTTTCCATCGGCCTGGTACGCTGCGGCCCGCCCCCGCACGATCTCGGTGTGGTTGTCCTGGAAGTGGGTGTCGGTCATGCCCAGCGGCTTGAAGATGCGCTCATCGGCAAAGGTCCACAGCGGCTTGCCGGAGACGCGCTGCACGATCTCGGCCAACAGTGTGTAGCCCAGGTTGTTGTAGAGCGTCTCGCTGCCCGGCGTGAAGTTCAACCCGCGTTGCCGGGTGGCAATCGCCAGCATGTCGCGCTGGGTCATGACGTCGTCGCTGCGCCACCCGGCCAGGTACAGCAACTGCCCCTGCTCGCGCAGGCCACTGCTGTGGTGGATCAGCTGCGCGATGGTGATCCTGTGGCCAACATCCGGCATCTCCGGCAGGTAGGTGCGGATGTCATCGTCCAGCGACAGCTTGCCGTCCTGCGCCAGCAGGGCGATCGAGAAGGCGGTGAACTGCTTGGAGACCGACCCGACGAGGAAGATCGATTCCGGGGAGAGGGCGATGTCGTACTCGAGAGAGGACATGCCGTAACCGCGCGCGTAATCGAGCACGCCGTCGCGGGAGATTCCGACCGCACAGCCTGGCGTGGTGGTGCTGTTCCACGGGGCAAAGAGGGCATCCACCTGCGCGTGGCGATCTGCGGGTGACGTACGGGCGGGTTGGGCGCGGCCGACGGAGGGCTGCATGGCCCACGCGGTGGCGATGATCGCAATCAACAGGACGGATCGACTGACACGCACGGCAGGCCTCTGGATGGATGCCCACGGCAGTGTTGGGCAGCGCAACCTAGCATGGCCATGGAAGCCCGCGATATAGGCCGGAAGTTGTCCCGGGAGCCGAGCCGTCGCGTGACAACCACCCATGGACGCCGCGCTACCGTCGTGTCCCAACGCCGGTAGCGCGTGTGCTGACCAGATGCGTGCGGCGTCAGCGCAGCACGGCTTCGGCATCCACCAGCTGCACATCGTGCATCAGGTGGAGGTAGGCCTCGTAGTAGTGCTTGTGCGACGCGCCGACGATGGTCAGCATGCGCACGCCGGGGGTCTGTCCCAGCACGTCGCGCATGTTGGCGACCATGCGCAGGTTGCGGGTTTCCCAGTAGCCCACGTAGTTGCGGCCAAACGCCTGCGGCGAAGGCTCCACCAACGCTGCGCCGAAATCGCTGCGGTAGGTGTGCATCGCGCTTTCCGGGGTGTTGTACGCTCGGTAGATCGTGAGCATGCCGTCCGGCTGGGTCAACGTGGCGTTCAGCGCATCGTCCGCCGCGTGGCGGGCTTTGGAATGCGGGTTGTCCCACGCCTTCCGGATCGCATCCGCCGCCGCCTTCTCCACCTCCTTCGGCGTGGGCGAATCGGCGGTGTGGTCATCCACCGCCCACACCCGCTCCAGCCCCAGCCGTGCGGCCAGCGTGGCGGCCACCAGCACGGACTCGTCGCGCCGCTGCAGGCGTTGGTCCAGGAAGGCCACCAGCGCCTCGGTCAGACCATCGGCAGCAATGCGTTGTTCGGCGGGCAGGCGCAGCCATTGCACCACCGCGGAGTTTCGCTCACCGGCGGCCAGCCATACCGCTGCCAGCCGTCGCCGCTGCGCCGCACTGGGAGTGGCGGGCCACTGTGCCAGCAGGCGCTCGGCCTCGGCGTTGGCGGCGGGCACGTCCAGGCCGGTTGCGGCCTGCGCCGGACCGGTATCCACGCAGTAGCTGCTGACGCTGTCGGCATAACGCGCGGGATTGCGGCGCATGTAATCGCACTGCAGGCCGGGCACGGCCTCAACCGCAATCGCCTCCGGCTTCCAGGCGGCCAGACGCGCCAGCAGCGGTTCCAGCTGGGCCGGTGCGAAGGTGTCCGGCAACCCCGACAGATGCGGCGAGCCCAGCACCAGCACCTCGTTGGGCCGGCCCGCCGGCGGGCCCTTCAACTGCTCCGGGTGGAAGGAGGGCTGGTAGCCCGATGCGGCGGCCAGCGCGCTGGCACTGCACAGCCCGAGAATGAAGATACCGCCGATGCGTCCGATCATGCTGCCTCCCTGCAATGGCGGGTGCCTTGCCTGGACGCGATGCTGGTACACCGGGCGCGCAGCGGAAACCCCCGATGGTCATGGCAACCCTTTGGTCGTTTGCTGCATCGTGATCGCTCAGCCGCCTTGCCCTGCCTCGATCACCTCGCCGTCTTCCTTGGTGAAAGAACGCGTCATCGGCGGCAGGATCTCCAGAACGACCTCCGAGGGGCGGCACAACCGGGTCCCCAATGGCGTCTGCACGAATGGCCGGTTGATCAGGATCGGATGGGCCAGCATTGCATCGAGCAGCGCGTCGTCGTCGAGCGCAGGGTTGCCCAGCCCGAGCGCGTCATAGGGTGTGCCCTTTTGCCGGATCGCATCACGAACGCCCAGGCCGGCTGCTTCAATCAGTTCGATCAGGCGCGCGCGGCTCGGTGGGTGGACGAGGTACTCGATGACCTCCGGCGCGATGCCCACGTGCCGGAGCATCGCCAGCGTGTTGCGCGAGGTGCCGCAATTGGGGTTGTGGTAGATGACGGCGTTCATGCGCTCTCCTGCTGAAGGCATATGCCCGCCATCGATTGTCTCCCCGCCGGCATGCCGTGGCCAGGAATTCCCCAACCACGGCCAGGGCGACGCTACCGCCCGTTGCTCACGCGCCCGGCGCAACATCGACAACGAACGGCACCGTTCGGATGTCACCGTCGGCCATGAACTGGATCCAGAGTGCATAGCGACCCGCGTGAGGCGGCGTTGCGTGGAGCATCATCTGTGCGCTGACCGGGCCCGCCGGGTCGTGCGCCGAGCCGTGCGACCCGTGCGCGGCGTTGGCTGCACCCGCTGACATCGCATGCGCGTGGACATACGCCAGGTCATCGGTGCCCACGAACACCGCGTGCGCCGGCACGCCAAGGTAGAGGCCCAGGTCCTGCGCCGGCGTTCCATTCTTCAGAACCGTCAGGTGCACCATGCTCTCCTTGCCGGCCTGCAGACCCGACTGCTCCAACTGGACCGTATAGGGTCCATCGGTCCCTTCCTTGGGCGCCGTGAGCGGCGCGACGGCTTCCGCACCGGCGGTTGCCTCCACGGAAACGTCGAAGCGAACCACCTGTTGCCCCAGCCCGGTGGGCACCGCATCCGCGAAGACGTGGTAAACGCCAGCCTTGGGGAAGTGCATCGCGACCCGGAAACGACCGTCCGGCCCTGCCTTGCCCGGGTGTTCGTGCAGGAAGCTGGAGAAGGTGCTGTCGGTGGCCAGGACGTGCAGCGGCTGGGTCAGCTCTTCGTCAAAATGCACGATGGGCTTGCCCGTGGTCTTGTCGGCGAATGTGATCAACAACTCGCGGGAAAGCGCGCCGGTTTTCTCGATGGAAAGTTCGGCGCTGACCCGTTCGGTCGTTCCCGAAAGCGCAAACGCACCTTTCAAGGCTGCAGCGGAGGCCGAGGCTGGCAATGCCGCCGTACCGATCGCAGCCACGCCAAAGGTGAGAAGCTGTTTCATGAACATGGGACGTTTCTCCGTAGGTAGGGCTTACCGGCTTGCCAGCGGCTGGTGGGGGTACCCAGCCTCTGCCAGTACGGCGAGGAAGGCTGCTTCGTCCAGCGCCGTTTCTACCCGTACCTGTCGCGCCGGGGTGTCGGTTTCGATCTGCGCCAGGGGGTCGACGCTCAGCAAAGCGTCCTTCACCGGCCTGGCGCAGGAACCGCACGTCATGTTTGGAATGTGGAACTGAAGCATGTTGATCTCCTGATTGAGTGGTGCGCTGGCCACGTTGGGCGTTGACAGCGTGGCAATGTCAATCAACAGACGTGGAGATCGGTCTGTCCCTCGGGTTCCGTTCACCTTGTCGACGCCACAGGCACGCAACAACGCGCACATGCAGGCCCCACAACCGCGATTCGGTATGGATCACGTCAATGCAGTGCCGCGCTGCCTTACGTCGTGCTTGCCGTGGCGTTGCGCACGCACGATGAGGCGGGCGTATCCATGCCGAAGCGCGGCGACTTGCGCGCCACCGTGGGCCGGTTGGCGCGCTGGAGGATCATGGCCGGCCGGTCAGGCCGAGCGCCACGGTCAACAGCGGCTTCTGCGTCAGAAACGTGCCGTAGAAGACCGAATCACCCACCACTGTGATCGGCGCGACGCGCACGCCCGTGCGTGCCTTGGCCTCCTCCATGACCTCGCGGATGGACAGATCGCGCTCGTCGAAGATGATCCCCTCACGATCGAGCCAGGCCTTCAGCGCATGGCAGTCGGGGCATGCGGGCGTCGTGTAAAGAATGACGGGCGGTTGGGATGTGATGACCATGGCGGCCTCCTTCAGGCGGGTCTGGCGTCCGGGCGACAATTGCGCGTGCCCGGCATCAATGGCCGTTCACCGGGCTCGATGCGGTGGCCTCGATGCGCATCGGCGCGCGGAAGCGCTTGAGCCGCAGCGCGTTGCCCAGCACGAAGATGCTGGAGAGCGCCATTGCCGCAGCGGCAAAGATCGGCGACAGCAGCATGCCGTTGAGGGGATACAGCGCGCCGGCCGCCACTGGAATCAGCACGGCGTTGTAGGCGAACGCCCAGAACAGGTTCTGCTTGATGTTGCGGATGGTCGCCTGGCTCAGTGCAATCGCGTTGGTCACCCCGCGCAGGTCGCCGGACATCAGCACCACGTCGGCCGCCTCGATGGCGACGTCGGTACCGGTGCCGATGGCCAGGCCCACATCCGCTTCGGCAAGCGCCGGTGCATCGTTGATGCCATCGCCGACAAAGGCCACCCGCGCGCCGTTGGCGCGGAACTTCTTGAGCGCGGCCACCTTGCCATCAGGCAGGACTTCGGCGGCCACTTCATCGATGCCCAGCTGCCGCGCGATGGCTGCCGCGGTGGCGGCGTTGTCGCCGGTGATCATGGCCACCTTCAGGCCCAGCGCGTGCAGCGCGCGGATCGCCTCCGGGGTGGTGTCCTTGATCGGGTCGGCCACCGCGATCACCGCGGCCAGGCGGCCATCGATAGCCGCATACAACGGGCTCTTGCCCTCTTCACCCAGCCGCTGCGCCGCCGGCAGGAACGTGCTGACATCAAGACCCAGCCGGGTCATGAAACGGTCGGCACCCACTGCAACCGTTCGGCCGGACACCGTCGCGGTTACACCGTACCCCGGCATCGCCTCGAAGCCCTCAACAGGCGCCAACGTCAGCTCACGCTGTCCAGCAGCGGCGACGATCGCTTCGGCGATCGGGTGTTCCGAACGGGTTTCCACCGCCGCCACGAGCGCCAGCACTTCGTCATACGCAAAGCCGTCGGCCGGCACCAGGTCGGTCAGTTCGGGGCGCCCCTTGGTGAGCGTGCCGGTCTTGTCCAGTGCAACCACGCTGACGTCACGCAGTGCCTGCAGTGCTTCGCCCTTGCGGAACAGCACCCCCAGCTCCGCCGCGCGGCCGGTGCCCACCATGATCGAGGTTGGCGTGGCCAGCCCCATCGCGCACGGGCAGGCGATGATCAGCACGGCCACTGCATTGACCAATGCAAACGTGAGCGCCGGCGACGGGCCGAACACCAGCCAGACCAGGAAGGTCAGCACGGCCGCGGCCATCACCGCCGGCACGAACCACATGGTGACCTTGTCGACCATCGCCTGGATCGGCAGCTTGGACCCCTGCGCCTCTTCCACCAGGCGGATGATCTGCGCCAGCACCGTATTGGCGCCCACCTGGGTGACACGGAAACTGAAGGCACCGGTCTTGTTGAGGGTGCCGCCGACGACCTCGGCGCCCACCCCCTTGGACACCGGCACCGGTTCGCCGGTGATCATGCTCTCATCGACATACGAGGCGCCCTCAACCACCTGGCCATCGACCGGAACCTTTTCACCCGGACGCACGAGCACCACATCGCCGGTGGTCACCTGCTCCAGCGGGATCTCCACGGTGGCGCCGTTGCGCTCGACCCGTGCGGTCTTGGCCTGCAGGCCCACCAGCCGCTTGATTGCCTGCGAGGTGCGCCCCTTGGCCCGGGCTTCCAGCATGCGCCCCAGCAGGATCAGCGTAACGATCACCACGGCCGCTTCGAAATAGACGTTCGCCGTTCCCTGCGGCAGCACGCCGGGCGCGAAGGTGGCCACCACCGAATAGCCATACGCTGCCGCCGTGCCGACCGACACCAGCGAGTTCATGTCCGGACCGCCCCGCAGCAGTGCCGGGACGCCCTTGCGGAAGAAGCGCAGCCCGGGCCCGAACAGGACCAGCGTGGCCAGCGCGAACTGGATGTACCCGCTGGTCTGCAGGCCCAGCGTGTGCACTACCCAGTGATGCATGGACGGCACCAGGTGCGAGCCCATCTCAAGGATGAACACCGGCAGGGTGAGCGCTGCGGCGATCAGCAGGGAGCGCTGCAGTTCGCGCCCTTCGGCCTCGCGGCGTTCGGCCTCCTGGTCGCCCGCGCCGCCAGCGGCTGCCGCTACCCGGCGCGAGGTGTACCCGGCCTTTTCGATGGCCGCCTCCAGGTCGGCGATGGTGACCACGCCCGCCAGATGCCGCACGCGGGCACGTTCGGTGGCCAGGTTCACACTGGCCTCGATGACGCCGGGCACCTGCCGGAGGCCCTTCTCCACCCGACCCACGCAGGACGCGCAGGTCATGTCCTGGATCGCCAGCTCGGTGGTTTCTTCGTGGACGGCGTAGCCTGCACGTTCGATCGCCTCGACAACCGCCTGCGGATCGGCCGCCCCGATGAAGGTGACGTCGGCACGCTCGGTGGCAAGGTTGACCGAGGCCGTTTTCACACCGGGGATGGCGCTGATGGCGCGTTCCACGCGCCCCACGCAGGAGGCGCAGGTCATTCCGCTGACCGGCAGGCTGAGTCGCCCGCCCAGCGGTTTGGTCAGTCGGGTGTCGTTCTGGAGTGCGGTGGAAGCCATCGGGCTGCCCCTTGAAGAAGGTAGGGTGAGTAAAGCGTGGGGGTTCCAACGCTGGGAAGGTCAAGCCCGGGGGACGCGCACTGTGAAATGTCGGCGGGCAGGGGAATGCAGCATGTTTCAAACAAGCGATTGAAACGCTCGTAACTTCGCCGAACTGGACACCATCAGCAGGTTCCGCCAGACTTCGCCCTTTCCCGCTTCGTGGCACCCATGGCGAAACTGCTGGTCCTGCATGGCCCCAACCTCAACCTGCTCGGCACACGCGAGCCGGGGGTGTATGGGCACACCACGCTGGCGCAGATCGACCAGGCCCTGTTGGCCCAGGCGCACGCCGCCGGGCACGCCGTGGAGAGCCTGCAGTCCAACGCCGAACACCACCTGGTGGACCGCGTGCAGGCCGCCCGCGGAGACGGCACCGCCTTCATCCTGATCAACCCGGCTGCGTTCACCCACACCTCGGTGGCCCTGCGCGACGCGCTGGCCGCGGTGGACGTGCCGTTCATCGAAATCCACCTGTCCAACCCGCATGCGCGCGAGCCGTTCCGCCAGCACAGCTATTTCAGCGACAAGGCGGTGGGCGTGATCTGCGGCTTCGGCGCCGACAGCTACCGCTATGCGATGGATGCCGCCCTGACCCGCCTGCAGGGCGCGCGCGCCTGATGACGCTGCTGCGCGCCCTTGCCTGCGTGGCGTTGTCGGCCGGCCTGTGCGCCAGCGCCGCGGCGTTCGATCGCAAGGACGAAGGCATCGACTGCGCCAAGCCGACCACCACGATGGAGAGCGACCTGTGCGCCTCGGACGTGGCCGCCGCTGCCGACGTCGAACTCAATGCCGTGTATGCGCAGGCGCGCCAGCAGCTGCGCTCCCCGGCCGACGGCGGTGCCTGCAGCTGGTGCCGCAACGCCGAGCAGCAGCTGGTGTTGGCGCAGCGTGCCTGGGTGCAGCTGCGCGACCACGACTGCGACGCGGTCTACCTGTTCAACTCCGACGGCACCGCGCGCAACGGCGCACAGATGCGCTGCCTGACCACCCTCACGCGCGACCGCATCCGCCAGTTGCGCGATTTCTACGAATTGCTTTGACCCGAGCGCACCGCGCTTCCCACCACACTGACACCACGAGCCAAGAGGCCCCCATGGATCTCCGCAAAATCAAGAAGCTGATCGACCTGCTGGAAGAGTCGAACCTCGCCGAAATCGAAATCAAGGAAGGCGAAGAGTCCGTGCGCCTGTCGCGCGCCCCGGTCTCCGGCTACGGCATGATGCAGGCCGCCCCGCAGATGATGATGGCGCCCGCACCGGCGCAGGCCGCCGCAGCCCCGGCGATGCCGATGCAGTCGCCCACCGAAGCCTCCACCGGCGGCACCGCCAAGGCCGGCAACGCCCTGCCCGACGGCCACGTGCTGCGCGCACCGATGGTCGGCACCTTCTATGCGTCGTCTTCGCCGGACAAGCCGGCCTTCGTGTCGGTCGGCCAGGCCGTCAAGGCCGGTGAAACGCTGGCGATCATCGAAGCGATGAAGATGTTCAACCCGATCGAAGCCGATGTTTCCGGCACCATCGTCGCCATCCTGGGCGAAAACGGCCAGCCGGTCGAATTCGACCAGCCGCTGTTCGTGATCGGCTAAGGACTCGTCCATGCTCGACAAAGTCGTTATTGCCAACCGAGGGGAAATCGCGCTGCGCATCCTGCGCGCGTGCCACACCCTGGGCATCCGCACGGTGGCCGTGCATTCCACGGTCGACCGCAACCTCAAGCACGTGGCCATGGCCGACGAGTCGGTCTGCATTGGTCCGGCACCGTCGTCTGAGAGCTACCTCAACATCCCGGCGCTGATTGCCGCGGCGGAAGTCACCGACGCCCAGGCCATCCACCCGGGTTACGGCTTCCTGTCGGAGAACGCCGACTTCGCCGAGCGCGTGGAAGAGTCCGGTTTCATCTTCATCGGTCCCAAGGCCGACACCATCCGCCTGATGGGCGACAAGGTGGAAGCGATCCGTGCGATGAAGGCCGCCGGCGTGCCGTGCGTGCCCGGTTCGGGCGGCCCGCTCACCGACGACATTGTGGCCAACACCAAGATTGCCCGTGAGATCGGTTACCCGGTCATCATCAAGGCATCCGGTGGCGGCGGCGGTCGCGGCATGCGCGTGGTGCACGCCGAGGCGTCGTTGAAGGCGGCCATTGAAACCACCAAGTCCGAAGCGAAGGCAGCCTTCAGCAACGACCAGGTGTACATGGAGAAGTTCCTGGAGAATCCGCGCCACGTGGAGATCCAGGTGCTGGCCGACGGCCAGGGCAACGCCATCCACCTGGGCGAGCGCGACTGCTCGATGCAGCGCCGCCACCAGAAGGTGGTCGAAGAAGCACCGGCACCGGGCATCACCGACGAAATGCGCGAGCAGATCGGCAAGGTGTGCGTGGAAGCCTGCATCCGCATAGGCTACCGCGGCGCGGGTACCTTCGAATTCCTGTTCGAAGACGGCCGGTTCTACTTCATCGAAATGAACACCCGCGTGCAGGTGGAACATCCGGTGACGGAGATGGTGACCGGCATCGACCTGGTCTGCGAACAGCTGCGCATTGCTGCCGGCCAGAAGCTGACCATCAAGCAGAGCGATGTGGTGCTGACCGGCCACGCGATCGAATGCCGCATCAACGCCGAAGACGCGGAAACCTTCGTGCCGAGCCCGGGCCAGATCACCGCCTTCCATCCGCCGGGTGGTCCCGGTGTGCGCGTGGATACCCACATCTACAGTGGTTACCGCGTGCCGCCGAACTACGACTCGATGATCGGCAAGCTGATCGTGCACGGCCCAGACCGCGAAACCGCGATCGCGCGCATGCGCGTGGCGCTGAGCGAGATGGTGGTCGATGGCATCAAGACCAACGTGGCGCTGCAGCAGCGGATCATGCGTGACAAGGGCTTCCAGGCCGGTGGGCAGAACATCCACTACCTGGAAAAGCGCCTGGCCGAACGCAAGAACAAGTCGATTGCGTTGACCTGATCGCGCGGTAGTGGGTTACAACAAAAAGGCGGGGCATATGCCCCGCCTTTTTGTTTGCCCGGAATGTGATGCAGGCGGGCGGTGTTGTGCGTATCGACCGTTGGTCGGTACGCATCGCCAACCCCGGTAGGTACCGACCGTTGGTCGGTACCCCTTCCTCAACGCAACAGCGCGATGAGCAGCAGGATCGGGATCGGAATGCCCAGGAACCACAGCAGCAGGTATCTCATGGTGAATCCTCCTCGTTGAGCGATGGGTTACAGGTCGCGGCGGCGGCCGCCCCAGGTAGCAAACAGGCTGGCGCTGAAGGCACCGATCAGCAGCGTGATGAACAGCCACAGCGCGGCGTAGGCGGTTGCCTTGCGGGCGTCGTCAGCCGCCTGCTTGGCGTCGTTCTTGGCCTTCTCCAGCGAGGCGCGCAGGCGGGTCTGCATGTCGGTCACGCGGGCCTGCGCTTCGGCCTGGCTCATGCCGGTCTGGTTGGCCACCAGCTGCGCCAGGTACTGGGTATCGGCCGGGTCCATCGCATCGCCCTTCAGGCTGTTGACCACGATGCGGTTGACCTCGCCACGGACGTCACCCCGACCCGGACCCGGGCCCCGTTCTGCACCCGGCATCGGGCGCGGCGGCGGCGCGGCAGTGCCGGCCTGCGACGGCGGCACCGGCGGTGCAGCACCGGCAACGGGTGCCGGCGGCGGCCCCATCGGCGCGGCCGGTGCGGCCGGTGCATTTGGATTGGCGCGGAACAGGCCATCCACCCAGTACTGCAGGTCGCCGTTGTCGCCGCCCATGGCGGCCGGACCGGCAGCGGCAGCCACGCCACCGGCGGTGGTGGCAGCAGCGCCTGCGGTGGCACCGGCCACCCTGGCGCCAGCGCCCAGCACGCCGCCAATGGCGGTGGTGAGCAGGCCGGCGGTCAGCAGCGTAGCCACCGACCACGACAGGAAGCCGTGCGCCGTATCGCGGAAGTAGGTCTCATCGCCGTGCAGGTTGCTCCACTTGTTGCGCAAGCGGCCCGCGAGATAGCCGCCGAGACCGGAGGCGGCGATGGCAGTGAAAGTGAGCCAGGCGATGCTGGACCAGCCGAACGCCTCGGCCGACACGCCTTCATAGGCCCACGGCGAGACCGATGACAGCCCCAGGCCGACGCCCAGGATCAGCAACACCAGCGACAGCGCGGCGGCCGCGGCGGCACCGGCGAAGATCGCGCCCCAGGACGTGGCGCTGTCGTGGGGTGCAACGGGGGGCGGGGTGACCACTGCAACCGTCGCGGTGGCCTGTGGTTCGGGGCTGGCGTATTCGCCTCTGATGTTCATGGGGCAGGTTTCTCCGGCACGTGCGCTGCGAATGCAGCTGACGTGCGCAGGCTGCGCGACATCGCGTGAAACAGCCGAGAGCCTTGGGCGAAGGCCGCGTGCACTGGCGTCCACGAGGCGATCACGCCCGGCGCGGCATCCGCACGTGTTCGCCCTGCATGCCCCGAATCCGATCGGCCACGCAGCCGCGCTCAGCGCGCGCTGCGGACCCGTGCCGACCCACCACGCAAACCACCCTGCAGCAGGGGCATCGAGACGACGCCCCGCGCAGCGGCAGGCATCAACGCGGCGCGTTGGCCGCGGTCACCTGGCTGTTCTTGACCGGCGCCACGCCCAGCGACGAGGTCGGGTCGACAATCATCATGGTCTCGGTGGAACCATCGGGCCACACCACCTGGAAGGTGCTGCCGGTGGGCAGCGACGCGAACGGCATGCCGCTCTGCGCGCGGTACACCGCAGCCACCTGGCTGGCACCGGCGCGCCGCACGTCTTCCTGCGTCTTCACCGAGGTCAACTGCACCTTGGACAGGTTGCGATAGCGATCCTCATAGGTATCGATCATCACCAGCCCGACCGCGCCGGCCGAATAGGCCACGAACAACACCACCCAGAACCAGAACTTGGCACCGTGCAGGAATCGACGGTAATTCATCGCCCTTTCCTCTTCTTGATCAGTTCTTCAACCAAAGCCTTCATTGTCCCCGCACCTTGCCGCGAGACCGCGGCGTCATAGACGAAGGTGGCAAAATCCTGCCCACCGTCCTGCGAACAGATCCCACCGTTCGCGCAGAAATTGTTCATCAGCACACTGTCCGGCCCGCAGGCCATGCCCAGCTGGCATGCACCCAGCCGCCAGGCCAGTTCACTGAACTGGTCCCCTGACACCAGCCCCTCCAGCGCACGGTCGCCGCTGGCGCGTTGCCCCATTGCCGGCGACAGCGCCATGAAGGCTTCCGGGTCGCGGGAATCGAGCACCCGCTCGACCAGCCCCCGGCGATATTCCGGGGTGGTCATCAACGGCTGGCCGTCGGCGAACAACGCGGCCTCGGCCGCCAGGTTGCCGGCCTTGGCCGCCTGTTGGCGCTGGGCGAGGATCAACGGGCGGCCCAGGCCATCGCTGGCCACGAAGCCGCCGCAGCGACGCGCCACGCGCTCGCGGGCCTGCACCATGGCCGGCGCGGCGGTCAGCCCCAGTCCGTTCAACAACGCGTTGTCCAACTGGTAGCCGCCCGGGTCCATCGCATAGATGGCGCAGTAGTCGTACACCCGGCTGACCATCCACGCCGCTTCGGCGTTGCCGTTGGCGGCCTGCAGCTGCAGGCGCTGGGCATAGGCGAACAGATCGGTATCGCCTTCGATGTCGGCCCGGATATCCAGCGGCAGGCCGGACGCCACCGCGGTGCCGCGCTCGCTCGACAGCAACTGGCGTGCCAGCTGCTGGGCCTGCATCGGCGCGGCCGACACCAGCGACACCGGGGTGTCGTCAACCGTGCCCGGCACCGCGTCGTCATGCCGCACATGCCCACCGGCGCGATAGCCCACCACCCCCAGCAACGCCAGGGCCGGTACGACCAGCAACCAGGTTTTGAGGGTAGGCACGAGCGCCATGCGCAGGACCGGAAGATGCCCGTAGGGCAGCGGAAGGCCAAGTTTAGCAAGCCCTCCGGGCCGTGTCTGAACTGCGTGGTCGGGGCATTCTCGCCACCTCGCGAGACTGGACCGGGGCGCCGCACGGGCCGCAGGCCCCCACAATGGTCTAGCATTCACGGTTTTCCGCAGGTAATTCTTCCCATGCCGTTCCTGGAACTCACCCTCCGCTGCAGCGAATCCACCCAGCCCCGCTACGAAAATGCGCTGGACGATGTCGGCGCGCTGGCGGTGACCCTGCTCGACGCCGATGCCGATACCAGCAACGAGCGCGCCATCCTGGAACCGGGCGTGGGCGAAACCCCGCTGTGGAACGACCTGGTCCTCACCGCACTGTTCGCGGCCGAGACCAACGCACTGGCGCTGCTGGCCGCGCTGGAGGCGTTCGACCCGGGCCTGGACTGGTCCGATGCCAGCTTCCGTGCCGTGGCCGATGAAGACTGGGAGCGCGCGTGGCTGGACCAGTTCCAGCCGATGGCCTTCGGCGAGCGCACCTGGATCGTGCCGTGGAACCACGACCTGCCCGAGGCCGCGCAGGCCGACGACGCCGCCGTGATCCGGCTCGACCCGGGCCTGGCGTTCGGCTCGGGCACCCACCCCACCACCGCGCTGTGCCTGCGCTGGCTGGACAGCCTGGCCGCCGACGGCGTGCTGGACGGCCAGACCGTGCTCGATTTCGGCTGTGGCTCGGGCATCCTCGCGCTGGCGGCATTGAAGCTGGGCGCGGCGCGTGCCGTGGGTGTGGACAACGACCCGCAGGCGGTGATCGCCACCGGCGACAACGCGCAGCGCAACGGCCTGGAAGATCGCCTGCAGGTCTACCTGCCGCATGACGAGCCGCCGGCCACCTACCCGGTGGTGGTGGCCAACATCCTCGCCTCGGCATTGGATGCACTGGCCGACGTGCTGGCCGCCCGCGTGGCACCCGGTGGGCGCATCGCGTTGTCGGGCATCCTGCACGGCCAGGAAGACGAGCTGCTGGTGCGCTATGCGCCGTGGTTCGAGCAGCTGGAAACCGCGCAGGACGAAGACTGGATGCGCATCACCGGCGTGCGCCGCGCCTGAGTCGTCGTGAACGTGCTTGAATGGGCGCGACCCTGCCGCCCGGCCCCGAATCGATGACCGAGCCTACGCCCCCGCCCCCTCGCCGCCCGTTGGCCACCTTCCTGCGCGCGAGCCCGGACGATGGCGCGCGCGAGCGGCCACAGCCGGACGACGCACCGCCCGCCGTGCACGACGCGGCGCGCGATACGCCTGCGCAGATCACCCCGCCGGAGGTGGCGGTGTTCGATCCGCCGGCGGCCGAACGCGATGAGCTGGAGCAGCGCGCGGCGGACGTGTCGCAACGGCAATCGGCGCACGCGACGGCCAGCGCTGACGATGACACCGCGTACGTCGCCAGCGACCCGATGCCGCAGCAGGATGCGGCCGACGACGACGGCAACCTGGGCGTGCCTGCACCGGTGATCGGCGCAGGCAGCACCGCCGCACCCAGCTTCATGCGGCTGCGCGCCACGCACCTGCACACCCCGCGCTGGCAATGGGGCGTACTGGCCGGGCTGATGCTGTTGCTGGGGCTGCAGATCGCCGTGGCGGACCGCGCGCGCCTGGCCGCCGATGCCGGCAGCCGGCCGTGGATTGCCGGGCTGTGCAGCGTGCTGCGCTGCACGTTGCCTGCGTGGCAGGAGCCGGCGGCGTTCAGCATGATCAGCCGCGACGTGCGCCCGGTGCCGGGCCAGCCCGGTGCACTGCAGGTGCAGGCCAGCTTCCGCAATGATGCGCGCTGGGCCCAGGCCTGGCCCGCGCTGCGGCTGTCGTTGTCCGATGCCGACGGCCGCGTGATCGGCACCGGGGTGTTTGCCCCGCACGATTACCTGGACCGTTCGCTGGACGCCAACAGCGTATTGGAACCCGGCCAAAGCGCGCAGATTGCGTTCCGCGTACGCGAGCCCGCCGCCTCCACCGTCGCATTCACCTTCGAGTTCCAGTAGCCGTGCCTGGCGCGTCCAGCGTGGCAGCCTGCCCACGCACGCGCTAGACTGGCCCCCTACAATTCTCCGACCGGGGCTGCTGTCCGCCCCGGCATCTGCACCGGGAACCTCCTTGAACGCTGTCCTTTCTCGTCCTGACAATAGTCGTGGCGCGCCGAAGCCACCGCTGCGCGAACACGTGGCCCAATCGGTCCGACGCTACCTGCGCGACCTGGATGGCTGCGATGCCGACGATGTGTACGAGATCGTGCTGCGCGAAATGGAAATCCCGTTGTTCGTGGAAGTGCTCAACCACTGCGAAGGCAACCAGAGCCGCGCCGCGGCCATGCTGGGCATCCACCGCGCCACGCTGCGCAAGAAGCTGAAGGAATACGGCATCGCCACCTGATGCCGTGCATCGACCAACGGTCGATGCCTACCGGTCCGGGCGAACGGCGCTGGCCGTCACGCGCTCCAGAAATACCGCACCAGGTGGAAGAACACCGGCGCGGCGAAACACACCGAATCCAGTCGGTCGAGCATGCCGCCGTGGCCCTCGATCATGTGGCCCCAGTCCTTGATGCCGCGATCGCGCTTGATCGCCGACATCACCAGGCCACCCCAGAAACCCATCAGATTCACCGCCAGCGACATGCCGAACGCCTGCCACGGCGTGAACGGGGTCAGCCACCACAGGGCCGCGCCCAGCGCACTGGCCGACAGCACGCCACCGATGAAGCCCTCCACGGTCTTGGACGGCGACAGCTTCGGCGCGATCAGGCGCTTGCCGATCAACTTGCCCCAGATGTACTGCAGCACATCCGAGGACTGCACCACGATCACCAGGAACGCGAACAGCAGCAGGTTGCGCGCCGGGTCCACCCCGGCCAACTTGAGGTTCAGCAGCGCCGGCACGTGTGAAATGCAGAACACGCAGATCATCAACCCCCACTGCACCTTGGAGGTCCGCTCCAGGTAGTCGGTGGTGTCGCCGCCGATGGTGGCCAGGATCGGCAGGAACAGGAACGCGTAGACCGGAATCAGCAAGGTGTACATGCCGTACCAGTCGGTCCACACCAGCCAGTATTGCCAAGGCAGCACCACGTAGAACGCGGCCAGCAACGCGTAGTAATCGCCGGCTCGGGTGGGGGTGAGCGTGATGAACTCGCGCAGCGCGAACAACGACACCAGCGCGAACAGCAACACCACGCCGGTGCGCCCGAAGAAGAACGCCAGCGCGACCACGGCCGCCATCACCCACCACGCGCGGATCCGCGAGACCAGGTTGGCCAGCACGCTGCTGGGCGCATGTCGCGCGCGCCAGCGCAGGGTTTCGGCGATGAGCGTGGCCACCACCAGCACGGCTGCGATGCCGGCAAACAGCAGGCGCGTCTGCGCGTGCGTGGACAACTGCGCCACGTCGGTGGCCAGTGTCGACAGCCAGGCGGTCATGCGCGTTCCCTGCGCGGCTGCGGGTCCAGCGCCATCAGCGACAGCCGCGCACGCTCCAGGAAGCGGTCCTTGTCTTCATCGGCCTTCAACCGCAGCGGCTCGCCGAAGGTGGTGGTGCACAGCAGCGGCAGCGGCAGCCAGCGGCCCTTGGGCATCACCCGCTTGAGGTTGTCGATCCACACCGGCACGAACTCCAGTTCCGGGCGCTGCCGGGCCAGGTGGTAGATGCCGCTCTTGAACGGCAGCACGCCCTCGTCGGGATTGCGCGTGCCTTCCGGGAACAGGATCAGCGAATTGCCTTCGTCCACCGCCTGGCACAGGCAGGCGATCGGGTCTTCATGGCGTTTGGCCGGGTCGCGCTCGATCAGCACGCCGTTGAACACCGCGTGGATCAGATAGCGGCGCAGGCCGTCACGCTGCCAGTAGTCGGCCGCGGCCACCGGCCGCACTTGGCGGCGCAGGGTGATCGGCAGCGCCGACCAGATCAGCACGAAATCCCCGTGGCTGGCGTGGTTGCCGTAGTACACGCGGTGGTCGCTGGACGGGGCGCAGCCCTGCCACAGCGCGCGCGCACCGGTGAGCGCGCGGATGGCAAAGCTGCAGCCGCGCGCGATAAGGTCAGCAAACATGGGCAGGCATCCGTGCGGGGGGCGGTGGTGTCATCACGGCAACGTCTTCACTACCAGCGCGCCCAGCAGGCACAGCGCCTGCGCGCCAAGCGCCAGCAGCTGCCAGCGCAGCAGACGGCGCATGCCCTGCCAGCGCGGCTGCCAGCCGCGCGTGGCGGTGGTCGCCTCGCGCAGCCCCAGCTTCTGCAGCACGTCATCGATCACCCCGGGCGCGGCGTCGGGATGGCTGACCTGCAACGCCTCCAGCAATGCCGCATCGAAGCTGACCCGGGTGGCGTAGTACGCCTGCACCGCGCCGGCCAGCAGCGATACCAGGGCAGGCACTGCCACGGCCAGCGGCGGCATCGACAGGCACAGCAGCGCCAACGCTGCACCGGCCAGCAACACCGACAGGCCGGTGGCCATGCGGGCCTGGCGCAGCACGGCGGTCATGACCCGCAACTGGAACAACATGCTCATGCGCTCACCTGTGTGCTTCCGTTGGCCGCGGCGGCGTCGCGCACGGCCTGTTCAATCGCATCGCGGTGCCGGTCATGCAGCACGATGTGCGGGCAATCCAGCTGCAGCAGGCGGATGGCCGCGTCGGCACTGTCGGCATGCCCGCTGCGGCATAGCCACGTGGCCACGGCTGCCGCACTGCGCGAATACCCCAGCGCGCAGCACACCAGCACGTCCCCACGGCGATGGCCGTGGGCAATGGCCTCGGCAGCACGCTGCAGGTCCTGCGGCGTAGGCGTGGCCAAGTCCAGCATCGGCACGCTGCGGTAGTGCCGCACCTGGCCCGCGAACGGCAGTTCGGCACACACATCCACCACGGTCGACATCGGCAGGGACACACCCGCCGCCGGCATGCGGCCGAGCCACACGCCATCGATCACCAGCTGCGGCTGCGGCGCGTGCCGTGTCCACCAGCGCGAATTCAGCCAGGCGGCCAGCAGGTATGGCGCCAGCAACCAGCGCGCGGCCATGCTCAGCCGGCCGTCTTCCTGCTTCTGGAACACCGCCGTGCCCACCGCGGCGTAGCCCAGCGCCACCAGCGCCAGCGACAGCGCCGGCCAGCCCAGCCACAGCACCCAGCCGCTGAAGGTGAGCGCCAGCGACGCGCACAACGCACTGCCCAATCCGTACAGCATTGCCAACCGCCAGCGCGTGCCGTCCTGCGCCCACTGCCAGTGGGCCAAGGGCGAGCGCCCGTGCGCCGGCCACAGCCACACGCACAGCCAGCCCACGGCGACGCCAGTGGGCACGTCCACGAAGTGGTGCTGCCAGGTGGTCAGCACCGAAATACCGATCAACGCGAACCACACGTGCAGGGCCGCGCGCCACCACCCACGCAGGTGCTGCTGGAAGCGCACCCACAGCACCACCAGCAGCACGATGTGCAGCGAGGGCGCCTGGTTGAACGGCTTGTCGAAGCCCAGCAGCACATCGAACAGCCAGCCGAACACGCCGGACGTTTCCGGGCGCTCCAGGCTGAAGCGCAGCGGCCAGAGCAGGAAACACGCCACCGACAACAGCTGCGCGGTGAGCAGCCGGCGTGCATGCATGTCCAGCTCGGCGCGCTGGGTGCAGATGAAGAACGAGGCCACGTAGAACAGGTCGATGGACCAGTACGGCACGATGGTCCACGGCTGGAACGGAATGGCCGCTTCCCAGTCGAACACGATGGACGGCACGTAGGACAGGCGCCCGGCCATCGCGTTGGCCAGGCCGTAGCTGAGGAAGAAGAACGGCCCCAGCAGGGCCAGCCACAGCAGGGCGCGGCGCCAGGGCCGCACGCCCTCGGTCACGGCAGCACCCGGCGCGCCAGCGACACGGTGAAGATGCCGAAGCGGTCGATGCGCTGGGTGACCTTCTCGAACCCGGCCAAGCGCACCAGTTCATCCATTTCCTGCTGGGTACGCCGGCGCATCACCCAGGCCGCGCCTTCGCGGTGGCTGGTCAGCGCGCGCGCGATGAACTCCAGCTGCGGGTGCCACGGCTGCCCGGTGTACACCAGGTAGCCGCCTTCGCGCATGGCCGCGGCGATGCCCTGCAGCGAGCGCAGCACCGCGTCGTTGTCGGCGAACAGCTCGTACAGCCCCGACACCGTGGACAGCGTGGGGGCCACCGGCAGTGCGGCCAGCGACGCCGCATCGAACGCATCGCCCTGTTCGAACGTGGCGATGTCATCGGCACCGAATTCGCTGATGAGCCTGCGCCCGTCGATAACGTTGCGTTCGCTGAAGTCGCGCAGGGTGATCGCATCGGCGCGTTGTTCGCCCTGCGCCAGCGCGTCCAGCACGTAGCGGCCATGCCCGGCAGCCACGTCCAGCACACGCACCGGGCGCCCTTCGCCATGCAGGTGCAGTGCGGCCAGTTGCAGCAGCTCGCGCACGTGGGTGCGGCGGATGCGGATGCCGCGCCAGCCGATCGCGTCCAGGTAGTTGCGGTCGATCATGCGGCCCAGCGGGCCACTTCCGCGCGCCTTGTCGCGGTAGATGTAGTCCAGCGTGCTGCCCGAATCGAAGCCGCTTTCCAGGCCCAGCGCGATGCCTTCGGACAGCGTGCCGCCGAAGCGCAGGCCGGCCCGGGTGAAGCGCCAGTACAGGTCCTTGGCGCTGTTGCGCTGCGGCGGCCAGGACAGGATTTCCGCCTCGTCGAACGTGGGGCCGTGCCGGTGCGCATCGCGCAGGCTGGGCCGCACCAGCGGCTGCTCGAACCGCTCGGTGACAAAGCGGCGGATGGCCGCGATGGCCGGCGCACGGTCGCGCTCGCCCAGGGTGTCGTGGAAGAAGCCCGGCAACAGGTGGCGTTCCTTGATCGGCGAGGACAACCGCTCGTAGAAGCGATCCTGCGGCGCGCGGTGCACCACGAAGTCCGACCCGGACACCAGCAGCTGGGTGGGCACGGTGATGGCCTGCGCATCGCCCACCACGCGATCGGCGGCTTCGTACAGGCCCAGCAGCACGCGCACCGAGATCGGCCGGGTGATCAGCGGGTCGGTGCGGTAGCTTTCCACCCGCTCCGGATCATGGGTGAGCCATTGCGGCTTGACGTAGCTGTTGACGAAGAAGTTGCCGCGCAGCTTCTGCATCAGCTTCAGGCCGGGCACCGCCAACGGTACGTACAGCTTGACCTTGAATGCCGGTGACGCGAGCACCAGCGCGCGCAGCGGCGGCGCGTAGTCGTGCACCCAGGTGGCGGCGACCACCGCGCCCACGCTCTGGGCAATGATCGCGATGTCCTGCACGGCGATGCCATGCTGCTGGCCGATGTGGGCGATGAAGCTGTCGAGGTCGCGCACCAGCGCCTCGAAACCCGGCGCATCGCCGCGCTCGCCGGGCGACTGGCCATTGCCGCGCGCATCCCAGGCGAACACATCGGTGTCGGGCAGGTCCAGCTCATCGACCAGGTGGGCGACCCGGCCGGAGTGCTCATGCCCGCGATGCAGCAGCACCACCGCGCGGCGCGTGGCCGCCAACCCGTTGGCCGACCAATGCCGGTAGAACAACGGCTGGCCATCGAAACTGTGGAACTGCAGGTGTTGCTGTGCGCGCATGCATCACTCCGTTATGCATCCGACGGGATGCGGCCACGTCAGCCGATCTCCGCCAATCCTTGTCGAACGCGCCGCCAGCTGGTCAGCACGCAAAGTGCGGCCGCTGCCCACGCGATCCCTCCCACGACGCCGCCGTCGATCCAGCCCGGCGCGAGCAGCACGCCGATCAGCCCAATCACAAACGCCCGGTCGCTCTTGCCCATCGGCCCGTCATAGCGCCGGCTGGCCCCCACCATCACGCCCAGGACGCCAGCGTACTCGCAAACCGCGGCCATCCACGTCAGCGCCCACAACGCGGTGGAATTCACCCCCGGCAGGCTGAGCAGGCTGAGGTAGAGCGCAGCGTCGGCGACGATGTCGCACAACTCGTTGAGATAGGCGCCCAAGCGCGACTGCTGGCCGAATTCCCGGGCGAGCATGCCGTCCACGGCGTTGAGCGCCATGCGCAGCAGCATCCACAGCGGAAGCGCCAGGTACAGCAGCGGCCGCGCGGGCGCCCACCGCCACACGGCGGCGGCCACCAGCAACGACACCACCGCGGCCAGCACCGTGACCGTATTGGCGGTGATGCCTGCGCGGTAAAGACCGCGTACGCCCGGGCGCAGCAGATCCTGGAAGCGCCCTTTCAATGCATAGATCGACATGCCGTACTGTCCTCCTGACGTTCGCTAATCTACCTGTCCGCGCCAATGCTGGGAAACGCCTGCCGACGCGATCGACTCACTCGGCCACCAGCAGCTGCTGCCAGAGCTGCAGGAAGCGGTCGGAGTACCAGTAGCCTTCGCTGCGCATCAATTGCGCCGGCAGCCCGGCCGCGAGCACATAGCGCGTGCCGAAGCGCTGCGCGAACTGTCGCTTCAGCCGGCCAAGCTGCGCCGGGTCGCTGTCGAGCATCGCGCAGGCCAGCATGCCCAGCCAGCCGTCCACCTCGTCCGGCTCGCGGGTAAAGGCCTGGTCGAACAACCGCTTCGCATCCTGTGGCCGGCCCAGGTCCAGCAGCATGTAGCCATAGTTGCGCTGCGCGTCGATGTTGTCCGGCTGCGCCTGCAGCACCTGCTGCATGCGGATGGCCGCCTCGCCGGTGCGGCCCAGATGGAACAGCACGTAGCCGGCATGTTCCTGCAGCACAGGGTCAGGCTGCGCCTGCGCGCGTTGCAGTGCATCCAGGCGCAGCCACGCCGCCTCGAAGTCGGGCGTGGCCGCCGCCGGGTTGCCGGCCGACAGGGCCATCGCAGCGCGGTTGAACCACGGCCGGTAATCGTCCGGCGCGTCATCGATGGCGGCCTGCAGTGCGCCGCGCGCGGCGTCCCTGTCGCCGGTGTCGGCCAGTGCGCTGGCCAGGTTGAGGTGGATGCCCATGCGCTGTTCGCGCTGGCCGGACGCGTCCAACGCAGGATCGCCCTGCAGCTTCAACGCGGTGCGGTATTCCTGCACGGCCTTGCGCGGCTGCTTGAGCTGCTGCAGGTACAGGTTGCCCAGGTTGTAGTGCGCATCCAGACGCGCGGGTTGCAACCGCATCGCCGCGCGGTAGGCCTCCACCGCCTGCGGGTGCTGGCCGCTGTCGCCCAACGCATTGCCCAGGTTCACGCGCAGGCCGTAGTCGTCCGGGAAACGGGCCACGCCGTTGGCAGCCACCACCGCCGCCTCGCGGCTATCGCCCAGCTGCAGCAGCATCGCCGCGTAGTTGATGAAGGCATCGGGCGACAGGTTGCCGGGCAGCTTCACCAGCTGGGCGTAGTAGCGCCGCGCCTTGTCGGTCTGCCCGGTGCGGCTGTAGTGGCTGGCCAGGCGCTGCTGGATGTCGAGGTTGCCCGGCTCCAGCTGCGCGGCGCGCAGCAGGTCCTGCTCGGCCGCGCCGTCGTCACCCAGTTCGTGCAGCACGTTGGCGCGGTTGAGCAGGCCCAAGGTCTTGAGCGGGGCGCGCTGGATGTAGTCGTTGAAGGTGTCCAGTGCCCGCTGGTGCTGACCCAGCCGGGCCTGCGCCACGCCCAGGTTGAGCCAGGCGGTGTCCAGGCCGGGATCCAGCCGCACCGCCTGCGCGAACAGATCCGCAGCGGCCTGCCACTGCCCTGTCCGGGTCTGCGCCTGGCCCTGGTTGAACAGCAGCTGCGCCTGCTTTTCGGTGGGCAGGCTGGCTGCCTGCGCGGCTACCGCCGCGGCATCGCCCTTGCCCGCCTTGCCCAGCAGCGACAGGCGGTTGGTCAGCGCCTTCGCATTGCCCGGCGCCTTGGCCAGCGCCCGGTCGTAGGCGGCCAGCGCCTCGCGCGTGTGGCCCAGCCGTTCCTGGACCACACCGATGTTGAGCCAGGTGTCGGCGTCGTCCTTGCCCAGCGCCACGGCGGCCTTGAAGTCCTGCAGCGCCCCGGCCGCGTCGTCCATGTCCAGCCGGGTCACGCCGCGGTTGTACGGATACAGCGGCTCGGTGGGGTCCAGCTGCATCGCCCGGGCGTCGTCGGCCAGCGACTGGCTGGAGCGACCCAGCGCGTGCTGGGCCAGCGCGCGGTTGCCGTAGTAGCCGGCCACCTGCGGTGATTGCGCGATGGCCTGGTCCAGCAGCGCCAGCGCGCGCCGGGGCTGGCCCAGGTGCTGATACGCCTGCGCGGCATGGAAGGGAATGTCCGGGTGCAGCCCGGTCCCCTCCGGGTCGCGGCGGTAGGCGTCCTCGTAGGCCGCGTAAACCTCCAGCATGCGCGCGTTGGCCTGCTGCTGGTTGAGCACGTACAGGTAATTGCGGAAGAAGCCGCTGGTATGCCAGCCCGCCTGCAAGGCCGCGGCATAGTCGGACAACGCCCCCTGCGCATCGCCCGCCTTGGCCCGCGCACTGCCACGCAGCTGCAGGCTTTCGGCATCGCCCGGATCGCGCTGCAGCGCCTGCGCAGCCGCCGACAGAACCCCGGCGTCGTCGCCGGTCGCCGCGGCGATGTAGGCCTTCAGGCGGTACAGACCGGCCTGGTCGGGCGCCAGCGCGATGGCCTGCGCGATCAGCCGGCCGGCTTCGGGCCAATCCTGGTCTTCGTAGGCCTGGTAGGCGCGCTGCTCGAGGTCGTCACTGCTGGCCCCCTCGGCATCGGCCGGTGCGCTGGCCCCGCGGGCGGCATCCACCGCCACCGGCACTGCCGCGATCTCCGCGACCTGCACCGGCGCGTCGGCCGCCCCGCGGACCGTCTCCTGCGCCTGCACGGCGGTGCCGGTCCCGGCCCACGCCACCAGGCTGGCCAGCAGCGGCCCCTTCCATGTTGCTGTCGACACGATCCGGACCTGCAAATCCCTGGCAGAGCGCGCAGCCTACCCCAGCGCCGCCAGCCTGCGGGGCCTGGCAGGTGTGCCGGATGCGGCAGCCGAGGGCAATATCGGCCGGGCGGCGCCCGCCACCGGCCCCCACCGCCTACAATATCGGCCCCGCTCCGCTGCCGATTGCCCTGTCCCCATGACTGCTGATCTGTTGCCCGTTCGTCGGGCCCTCCTGTCCGTCTCCGACAAATCCGGTCTGATCGACCTGGCCCGCGCCCTGGCGGCGCGCAACGTGGAGCTGTTGTCCACCGGCGGCACCGCCAAGGCGATCCGCGACGCCGGCCTGGCGGTCAAGGACGTGTCCGACGTCACCGGCTTCCCGGAAATGATGGACGGCCGGGTCAAGACCCTGCACCCGCTGGTGCACGGCGGCCTGCTGGGCCGCGCCGGGCTGGACGAGGCGGTGATGGCCGAACACGGCATCGGCGCGATCGACCTGCTGGTGCTGAACCTGTACCCGTTCGAGTCGGTCACCGCCAAGGCCGACTGCACGCTGGACGACGCGGTGGAGAACATCGACATCGGCGGTCCGGCGATGCTGCGCTCGGCCGCCAAGAATTTCGCGCGCGTGGCCGTGGCCACCGACCCGTCGCAGTACGCCGAGCTGCTGGCCGAGCTGGACGCCAACGACGGCCAGCTCTCGGCCGCCAAGCGCTTTGCCTTCTCGGTGGCCGCGTTCAACCGCGTGGCCCAGTACGACGCGGCGATCAGCAACTACCTGTCGGCCGTTGCCGCCCGTGATGCGGCCGTGCCGGTACGCAGCGAATTCCCGGCGCAGATGAATTCCAGCTTCGTGAAGGTGATGGACCTGCGCTACGGCGAGAACCCGCACCAGAGCGGCGCGTTCTACCGCGACCTGTACCCGGTGCCGGGCACGCTGGCCACCTTCCAGCAGCTGCAGGGCAAGGAGCTGAGCTACAACAACCTGGCCGATGCCGATGCGGCGTGGGAATGCGTGCGCCAGTTCGACGCGCCGGCCTGCGTGATCGTCAAGCATGCCAACCCGTGCGGCGTGGCGGTGGGTGCCGGCAACGGCGATGCCTACGAGCTGGCCTACGCCACCGACCCGACCAGCGCCTTCGGCGGCATCATCGCCTTCAACCAGCCGCTGGATGCCGCCACCGCCAAGGTGATCCTGGACCGCCAGTTCGTTGAAGTGCTGATCGCCCCGGACTACGAACCGGCGGCGCTGGAATACGCGCAGAAGAAGGCCAACGTGCGCGTGCTGCGCATTCCGCATGGGCAGGGCCGCAACAACTACGACACCAAGCGCGTGGGCTCGGGCCTGCTGATCCAGAGCGCGGACAACCGTGGCATGGCGCGCGACGAACTGACCGTGGTGAGCAAGCTCGCTCCCACCGACAAGCAGTTCGCCGACCTGCTGTTTGCCTGGAAGGTGGCCAAGTTCGTGAAGTCCAACGCCATCGTGTATGCCAAGGACAACCGCACCATCGGCGTGGGTGCCGGGCAGATGAGCCGGGTGTACTCGGCGCGCATCGCCGGCATCAAGGCCGCCGACGCGAACCTGGTGGTGGAAGGCTCGGTGATGGCCTCCGATGCGTTCTTCCCGTTCCGCGATGGCATCGATGCCGCCGCTGCGGCCGGCATCAAGGCGGTGATCCAGCCGGGCGGCTCGATGCGCGACAACGAAGTGATCGCCGCCGCCGACGAACACGGCCTGGCCATGGTGTTCACCGGCGTACGCCACTTCCGCCACTGACCCCTGGAGCGACACGGATGTCCCCGCAGCACATGAAAACCCTCGCCACGCTGGCCATTGCCAGTGCGGCCGCGCTGGTCGGTTGCACCCCGGCCAGTGAACCGGCGGCCCCGGCCGCCCCCGTGGCGGCGCAGACGCCTGCCGCACCGGTGGCCCACGTCAGCCGCACCGCGCGGCTGCAGGCCTTTCTGAGCGAACGCTACGGCAAGACCGCCACACTGGGCGGCACCTGGCGGGGCAGTTGGAGCCAGGACGGCGACATCCGCCCCACCGACTGGCGCGTATGCGCCGAACAACCGGTGGTGACGGGCGACAGCTGGCAGCAGCTGCTGGCCGTCTGCGGCTGGCCGCTGGACGGCGCGCACCCGGACCCGGGCGCGATCGACTTCTTCGTGCTGCGCCCCGAGGGCGACCGCTTCGCCGTGGCCGCCGAACTGACCGGCCAGAACTTCGGCAGCCAGGGCCAGCCCGGCACGGTGCAGATCATCCGCGCCGGCAGCGACTTCTACGGGTTCCGCATCGAACATGGCTGGTTCGGCCAGGGCTATTCGCTGATCACCCAGACGCTGGTGCTGCCCGGCCCGAACGGGCTGGTGGAGGCCGGTGGCGTGCGCAGCCACATCGACAACAGCGGTGCCTACGACTGCGATGCTGCCGACGCCGAACCGGACTGCAGGACGCGCCTGTTCGATCTCGATTTCACCCTTACCTTCGACAGCCGCGACCCGGCCGCACGGCAGTGGCCGCTGGTGATCGAGGAAACCGGCCTGGGCTGTGGCGCTACCCAGGTGCGGCGCGAGCATCGCTTCACCCTGGACGCGAAGACCTGGACCTACGCCTTCCCGGATGTCTTGAACCGGGAAGGGTGCGAGTGATGGGGCTGCGCCGCCGGGGAGCGCGTCATTTCCACGGGTAATCTGTAATCTTGTGACAGTGATCAGAGTGCAGATCCCGCACAAAGGCCAAGGTGAGCAGATGACCACTAGCACCGGCGAACTGATCCTTTACCGCACGGACGACGGGCGTACCGATGTTCACCTGCGAGCAGCAGACGGTACCGTCTGGCTGACCCAGGCTGAGATGGCGACGCTGTTCGATACCACACCACAGAACATTACCCAGCATGTTCGAAGCATCTACGCCGACGGCGAGGTCGAAGAAGAGGCAACCTGTAAGGATTACTTACAGGTTCGGCAGGAAGGAAGCCGCGAGGTCCGCCGGAATGTGAAGACTTACCGCCTGGAGCTGATCATGGCCGTAGGCTTCAAGGTGCGCTCTCCGCGAGGCGTCCAGTTCCGACGATGGGCAGGTTCGGTCCTGGCCGACTATCTGGTGAAGGGCTTCCTTCTCAACGATCAACGGCTGAAGGATGCCGAACGCGCGGACTATTTCAATGACCTGCTACTCCGAATCCGCGATATTCGAAGTTCGGAGAAGCGGTTCTACCTGACGCTTCGCGATCTTTTCAAAGCCAGCAGCAGCGACTACGACGGCACTGCAGAAACCGCCCGGACCTTCTTCGCCACCATTCAGAACAAACTGGTGTACGCGGTTACGGGTCGAACGGCAGCTCAGCTGATACTGCAGCGGGCGGATCCAGATGCGGCCCACATGGGCTTGACGCATTGGGTTGGGGGCCAACCGCGCAAGGCGGACGCGCTGGTGTCCAAGAACTATCTAGATCAACATGAACTTGATCAGCTCAATCGCCTGGTCACCATGTTCCTGGATTTCGCTGAAGACCGCGCCGAGCGGCGCGTCGAAACTCGAATGGCAGATTGGATCAAGCAGACAGATCGATTCCTGGACTTCAATGAGCGTGCGATTCTTGGCGACGCTGGACAGGTTTCACACCTGCAGATGGAAGAAGAAATCTCTGCCCGATATGCATCATTCGATGCCCGCAGACGCTCAGTGGCTGCCTTGCTTGCCGAGTCCGAAGCGGACAATGACCTGCATCAACTGCAAGCGGAAGCCAATCGTCTTGCCGTGACAGGGAAGAAGGACAGGGGTCGGTCATGACCTGCAGCGTTTCTCCCTGCCTGCGCCCGTTCGCACTGGCCGCCGCATTGCTCCTCCTGCTCGCCGGGTGCGGCGATGCCACGCCCTCTTCCGACGCCGGCAAGCCACGCCGCGTGCTCGACAGCACCGCGCAGGTGGAAGATACGTTGGAGGTCAGCGGCACCGCCGATCAGCGCCTGCTGGGCTTCCTGCATGCGCGCTATGGCGACAACGCCCGGCTGGACGCGCCGTGGCAGGACCAGTGGGACGACACCGAGGTGGAGGCGCTGCGCCCGGTCACGCGCAGCGTGTGTGCCCGTGATACGCGCGATACCGATGGGCAGGTGCAGACGCTGCTGGCGGTCTGCCAGACCCTGGACGCCGCCGCCCGCGTGGAACCGGGTCGGCTGGACCTGTACGTGCTGCGCGATGGTCCGGCCGTTGGTACCACCGAAGCACCGCTGCTGGTGATCGCCCAGCGCCTGCAGGGCCAGTACGGTCGCAGGGGCGCGCCGGGCACGGTCGAGCTCGAGCAGCTTGGCCCGCACCGCCACGCGTTCCGCATCACCCATGGCCAGATCCAGCGGGGCGTCACCCTCGCCTCGCGCACCTATGTGGCCGTGCACGCCAACCGCCTGCGCGAGGTGGCGCTGCTGCGCGAACACATCGACAACAGCGCTGCCCGGGCCTGCGGCGACGCAGGCAAGGGCTGCGATGACACCCCGTTCAATGTCGACTTCAGCATCGCCGTGGGCGCCGCCGACGCGGTGGACGGGTACTGGCCGCTGACCGTGCGCAGCCGTGGGCAGGACTGCGCCGGGCCGGCACACAGCTACGACCTGATCGCGTTCGATGCGGGCGCGCGCCGCTACGCGGTACCGACGGAACTGCAGCGCGCGGGCTGCGCCGAGTAACCGGGCGCCGCTGCACCAGGTGGCCCGGTCGGGCGGCCACGCCCATGCAGGGCCGGCCGACACCGCGTAAAATCGCGGGTCTGCCCCCCACACGCGAGAACTGCATTGAAGATCCTGGTCATCGGCGCCGGCGGCCGTGAACACGCCCTGGCCTGGAAGCTGGCCCAGTCCGCGACGGTGGAGGAAGTGATCGTGGCACCCGGCAACGCCGGTACCGCGACCGAGGCCAAGTGCCGCAACGTGCCGGTCAAGGTCACCGACCTGGACGGGCTGCTGGCCCTGGTGGCCGCCGAAGGCATCGGCCTGACCGTGGTCGGCCCGGAAGTACCGCTGGTGGCCGGCGTGGTGGACCGTTTCCGTGCCGCCGGGCACCGCATCTTCGGGCCGACCGCCGCCGCCGCGCAGCTGGAAGGCAGCAAGGCGTACGCCAAGGACTTCCTGGCCCGCCACAACATCCCGACCGCGTTCTATGCGGTGCACACCGAGATCGAGCCGGCGCTGGCCTACATCCGCGAGAAGGGCGCACCGATCGTGGTCAAGGCCGACGGCCTGGCCGCGGGCAAGGGCGTGATCGTGGCGATGACCCTGGCCGAGGCCGAAGACTCGGTGCGCGACATGCTGTCGGGCAATGCGTTCGGCGACGCCGGTGCGCGCGTGGTGATCGAGGAGTTCCTCGATGGCGAAGAAGCCAGTTTCATTTCCATGGTGGACGGCACCACCGCACTGCCGATGGCAACCTCGCAGGACCACAAGCGCGTGGGCGACGGCGACACCGGCCCGAACACCGGCGGCATGGGCGCGTACTCGCCGGCCCCGGTGGTCACCGATGAGGTGCATGCCCGCGTGATGCGCGAGGTGGTCAACCCGACCGTGCAGGGCATGATCGCCGACGGCATTCCGTTCACCGGTTTCCTCTATGCCGGGCTGATGATCGATGCCAGCGGCGCGCCGAAGGTGATCGAGTTCAACGTGCGGTTCGGCGACCCGGAAACGCAGCCGGTGATGTTGCGCCTGCAGTCGGACCTGGTGGAACTGGTGCAGGCGGCAATCGACGCACGCCTGCACGAGGTAGAGGCCCGGTGGGACCCGCGCACGGCGCTGGGCGTGGTGATGGCCGCCAAGCCGTACCCGGAAACGCCGATCAGCGGCGATGTGATCCACGGGCTGGACGCGGTGCCGGCCACGGCCAAGGTGTTCCATGCCGGCACGGCGCTGGATGCGCAGGGCCAGGTGGTGAGCGCCGGCGGCCGGGTGCTGTGCGTGGCGGCGCTGGGCGACAGCGTGGGCGACGCGCAGGCCAACGCCTATGCGGGCGTGGCGAAGGTGACCTGGGACAACGAGTTCCACCGCACCGACATCGGCTGGCGGGCAATCGCGCGGGAGAAGTGAGGCCGCGCTGATCCACGCATGGCGTGGAGCGTGTGACACCAACGGCCCGGCATTGCCGGGCCGTTGCGTTACAGGACCGCGTCGAGACCTTTGCGGTCAATCAGGTTCAGCAGCTTCAGCGATGGCCCACTGGGCTTCTTGTCACCCTGCTCCCAGCTGCGGACGGTCGAAACGCTGGTGTTGAGAACGCCGGCGAATACCGGCTGGCTGAGGTCCAGCGACGTGCGAAGCGCGCGGATCTGGGCGCTGCTGTACACGGGCACCGGCTCCAGGCAAAGCGCTTCGTAGCTGCTCAACCGGCGCTTGTCGATGACGCCATGCGCATGCAGGTGCACGGCAGCATCGTGTACCTCCTTCAGAAGCCTGCTCTTCGCGCGCCTGGGTTCAGATGCCTTTGTCATGACAGATCTCCTGCAGATCCCCGCATTCCACGGCGTGATTCAACTGTGTCGAGCCCATTCCCAAAAATTCCGCTGCATACAGCAGGAGCACATCCCGCTCCGTACGGCTGATTGTCGCGCGTTCGTTCTTTTCGTAGCCAAAAAGGAAGAACCAATGACTGCCCCGTGGGGCCGCAATGATGGTCCGTACACTGCCGCGCTTTCCACGACCCGGCAAGGCGACCCGCTTCTTGAAAATGCCGCCGCCCAAGTCAGCATCCACCAGCCCGCGGCGCATCTCCTCCACCGCGCGGCACAACACCGCGTCGGTCAGCGCAGGCCGTCGCAGGCTGCGGTTGAAGCTCCGGGTACGGAAGACACGCTGCATGATCATACCGTGCCACTGAGTGGTACGGTGTGATCATCAGCATAGGGCACATCTTGCTGTCGGACAGATCAGCGACCCCACATAGGCGTAGCGCTTCCAGAAAAGAAAAGGCCCGGCAGTGCCGGGCCTTTCATCACCTCAACGCCGCCCCGCATTACGCGGTAAACAGCGCCTTCATCTTCTTCAGCGCGTTCGCTTCGACCTGGCGGATGCGCTCGGCCGACACGCCGTACTCGTCGGCCAGTTCCTGCAGGGTGACCTTGCTGTCCGCGTCCAGCCAGCGACGGCGGATGATGTCGCGCGAACGCGCATCCAGCTCGGCCATGCCTTCGCGCAGCAGCTGCAGCTTGTTGTCTTCGCTGTCGGCACGCTCGTAGGCCATCGACGGATCTTCCGCGTCGGCCACCAGGTACGCAGCCGGCGACGGCGGGGCGTTTTCGTTGTCTTCGTCGCTGGGCGCATCGAAACCGATATCGCGGCCGGACAGGCGCGATTCCATTTCAAGCACTTCACGTTCGGAGACGTTCAGATCCTTGGCCACCGCGCGCACTTCCGCCGCGTTCATCCAGCCCAGACGGGTCTTGGACTTGCGCAGGTTGAAGAACAGCTTGCGCTGCGCCTTGGTGGTGGCGACCTTCACGATGCGCCAGTTCTTCAGGATGAACTCGTGCATTTCCGCACGGATCCAATGCACCGCGAACGACACCAGGCGTACGCCCATGTCCGGGTCGAAGCGCTTCACCGCCTTCATCAGGCCGATGTTGCCTTCCTGGATCAGGTCGCCCAAGGCGAGGCCGTAGCCGTTGTAGCCACGGGCCACGTGCACCACGAAGCGCAGGTGGGAATGGACCAGCTCGCGCGCGGCGTCCAGGTCCAGCTCGTCGCGGAAGCGGCGGGCCAGGTCCTGCTCGTCATCGACCGACAGCACCGGGATCTGGTGCACGGCACCGATGTAGGCGTCCAGCGAACCGAGCGCACTGGGAATCGGGAGATTGTTTGCCACAAGGGCAGTAGACGTGTTCTGGCTCATAGGGCTCATCTTAGCAGTCTGAAACTTGGACTGCTAAAGGGGAAAGAAGTTCCAGCGTTCTGTTCATGCAACGATGGCACTGATTACCTGGATAACGTACCGCGAAATGATGACAGTGGCGAGAGGGTTGGGAAAATACGAAAACTCGTTTCAAATCAATTACTTGATCGAGTAAATACGGCGCAGAAGCGTCGATTTCCGCTGAACGGCCCGTTCCTCGCCCCCATTCAGGCCGAAAGTGTTGGCAGGCATTCAGCCCGACGGGCCAGGGGGCGGCGGTGCCCGGCGCGGGAGCGAGGACCGGGTGGGTCGGTGGCCCTTGGCCGGGCAGAGCCCGGCGCTACGACGGGGCGAGAGATATCCCGGCGGCCCAGCCGGGCAGAGCCCGGCGCTACGGGCCGGAGACATCCCGGTGGCCCAGCCGGGCAGAGCCCGGCGCTACGCGCGCGCGCCGAAGCCGACCGCCGAAGCCGCCCTCTTCGCCGAAGCCGCCATCTCCGGTAGTGCCACGCCATGCGTGGCAGGCCAGACAATGACGAAGACGGATGCGTGGCAGGCACGACAAGGACGAAGCCTAGTAATACCCCGCCATATTCAAGAAGAACCCCTTCTGGTCATACTTCAGCTCGGTCATGTCATCGCTGAACTCGGTGAAGTTGTAGCCCACCCCGACCTTGAAGTTCTCCCCCACCCGGCGGTCCACGCCCAGCAGCCAACCCTTGCGGACGCCGCCGTCGCGTACCTTCAGCCAGCGGTGCTCGGCCAGCCCTTCCCACTTCTCGAACAGGCGGTAGCGCAGCTGCAGGGCGGCGAAGTCGGCGCGGCTGTCCAGCCAGGCGCCTTCGCCGCGGCCGGTGCGGTAGTCGCCCCAGCGTGAGGCGAGTTTGGCCGCCACTTCCCAGCGCGCGCCCAGCTGGCGGATGCCCTCCAGCGACAGCACCTGCGAGCGCTGGTCGTAGAGGTTGCCGCCTTCCTGGCCCAGCGAGGCCACGTCGTAGAGATAGGTGAACTTGCCGAAGCCCGCCCAGCCGGTAGCATCGTGCGGCCGCCAGGCAAAGCCCATGTTGGTCTCCACCAGCTTGGCGTCGGCCACCGGGTTGATGCGGTCGTCGGTGTCGGCGTAGTTGGCCCGCAACGCAAAGCGCCAGTCTTCGTTGAGCTTGTACAGCAGGCGGTTGGTGGTCACCCACTGCTCGCGCTGCTCGGCACCGCTGTCGCGGCGGTACTCCAGCTTGCTGTTCCACTGCGCCACCGCGTCGGTGCGGCCGCCGCTGACGCTGTACGCGCGCCGGTCGATGCGGCCCACGGTGGACTCCAGTTCGCCGTCCATCACGGTGAAGCCCAGGTTCCAACCCTGCGCGGGATAGAAGTCCATGCCGAAGGTGTGCACCAGCCCGGCGCTGTCCTGGCGGCGGTCCTTGAGGTACTGGCTTTCGTTGTACACGTTGACCTGGTTGCTCAGGCGCCAGCGCTGGCCCAGCGTCCAGCCGCTCTGCAGGCCGGTGTCGAACAGCGGGTCGGTGCCGGTGCGGTCGGTGCTGTAGCTGTAACTGCCGTACAGGCTGTGGTCCGGCGCCATGCGGTACTCGGCGTCCACCTTGGCCCCGTTGCCGCGGCTGCCGCCGCTGACTTCGGCGCCCACGCTGCTGCGATCGCCGAACAGGTAACGCGCGCCCAGGGTGAGCAGGTCGTTCTTCTCGTACGCGCCGCCGTCATCGTCCAGGGTCACCTGGCCGGTGCCGTACAACTCCCACGACGACCCGAAGCGCTGCCGGTAGCCGATTGCCGCCAGCATCGCCGACACGTCCTGCAATGCCTGTTCCTCGCGCACGCGGCGCAGTTCACCGGTGAGCTGGCCGTCGTTGCCCAGCCGCCACTCGGCGGTGAGCTGGCTCTGCTCCAGGGCCAACTCACCCTGCTCGGTGCGCGTGTGGCGGCCGTACAGGCTGAAGTCGTCGGTGAGGTAACCGAGGAACTCCGCGCCGTACTCCTGGATCGGCTGGCCGGTGTCCTGGCGGGCCACCGAGAAGCCGGCGTCCACGTCGCGCCACCACGCGCCCACGCTCCAGTCCTGTGCGGTCCAACCCAGCTCGCGCAGGTTGGCGCGCGCTTCCACCGCACTGGCCGTGCCCGAGCGTCGCCCTTCGTACGGGTTGCGGCGGATGAAACTCAGGCCGCCGTTGTCGGAATAGAAGACGGGTGCGGCAGTGGCATCGGTGCGGGTCTGTTCCACTTTCAGGTAGGTCCCGCGCCCGGCCTGCAGGGTCAGGTCGGCGCCCTTGAGGCTGTAGTTTTCGCCGCTGCGGTTTTCGTCGATCCAGGTGCCGCCGATCGCCACGTGGTCGCCGATCCACTGGCGGCCGCGCGCACCGTAGGTAACGTCGTCGCTGCTGAAGCCCAGCGGCACGTATTCGTAATCCACCAGCAGCAGCTGGTCGTACCCGTCCAGCGGCATGTCACGGGTGATGCTGCGGACGTTCTCGCGGGTGAGCTGGGCCAACGGCCGGGTCAGGATCAGGCGGCCCTGCAGGTCGTCGATCTCATAGTCCACGCCCTCCTGCAGGGTGGCGCGGGTCTCGGTGCGCCCGGTGGTGCGGTCGCGCACTTCCAGCACCACCTGCTCCGAGCCGGGCAGCACGTCGGTGTGGCGCAGGTAGTACAGGCTGCCGCCGGTGCCGAGGAATTCGCTGTGCCCCGGTGCCGACTGCGCTTCGGAGCCGAACACCTTGAACTGCGAACGCGCCTCGCCCAATGGCGTGGCCTCCAGCGAGCGCCAGTTCAACGCGCCGCCGTACAGCGAACGCACGTACTGGCCGTACTCGGTCCCGGTGATGCCGGTGGCGTAGTTGCCCCACAGTGCCTGGCTCTGGTCCCAGTCCACGCGCAGGTACAACCGGCCCTGCGTATCCACGTCGCGGTAGGTGGTGGAATCGTCGCCGTACACCGGGTAGTACAGGTCCGGGTCGAGGCGACGGAACACGTCCTGTGCATCGGCCTGGGTGAAGTCGCGGAACAGGTACTTCAGCTCGCGGTCCTGGGTATCGGCCTGTGCGGTCACCAAGTACTTACCGCGCATCTTGCCCTTCAGATAAAAGGCCAACCGGCCGTCGCTGAGGAAGCCGTCGGTGTCGCGGTCGTCGGCGGCCAGCGGCTGTACGTTGCCGCTGGCGCTGTTCCTGGACAGCGTCACATCGGCGATGGCCACCAGGAACAGGTAGCGACCGGTCACGTCCACGTCCAGCTGGCGCTGCGCCGAGGGCGCATCGCGTGCCTCCACGCTCACGTCGTAGCGGTGCTGGCCCACCGGCTCCAGGAACTCGGCGGCGAACTTCTGCTCCAGGTCCACCGGGAAGTCCTGGCCGTTGATGCGCACCCGGCTGTTGGGTTCCAGGTTGCGCCCATACAGGCGCACGCGTGAGCCATGGATGGGAATGTTCTGCAGGCGCAACGTGCTTTGCCCGTAGATGCTGTTGCTGACCTGCAGGTCCTGCGCGCTGTCGCCGTCGAGCGCCTGGCCCAGGGTTTTCTGCACGTTCTCGCGGGTGACCTGCAGGCCGCGGTCGAAGTCGGCCGGGGTCACCAGCTGGATGCGCTGGATGCGGGTCTCATCGAACGCGCCGCCGGCACCGTAGGCGCGCGCCACGTAGATCAGGTCATCGCCAGTACGCAGCTTGATCTGCTCGGGCAGCGTGCCATCCCATTCGGCGTCGCCCACGTAATCGGCCGGCAACGGGATCCGCGCCAGCGGGGTGACCAGGTCGGTGTCGGTGCCGCGGTACAGCGTCACCTCGAGCTTCTGGATGAAGGAGGCGTAGTTGTTGTAGCTGTGGAAGCGCAGCGGGCGAATCACCCGACCGTTCTCGAACGGCACCGTGGCCGCCGCCTGCACGCTCAGGCTGGGCGGCACCATGGTGGGATCTTCGGTGGCCCACACCACGCCGCCGTTGGGCAGTTCGGCCATGAACTGGCCGCCGGGACCGGCAACATCCGGCGTGGTGGCCGGTGCCAGCGGCACCGCAGTGGCCGCGCGCGGATCGACGCGGCCGGGCAACGGCAGCACCGCGGCATCGTCATCGCCGATGCGCAGCAACAGGCCGTCGTCGCTGCGGCAACTGTCGTCCTGGCAGCGGATCGCATCCGGTGCAGTGGACGGCAACGCCGTCTGGGCCATGCCCGGCACGGTAGCCAGCAACAGCGCAGTGCCCAGCGCAAGCGGCGCACGGCGAAGAAGAATCGCGGTCCAGGTCGAGGGTCTGCTCAGGGTGATATCCATGGGTCAACGCCCCTCCCGGTTGGTGCGGTCCGCGCCGGGAGGAGGCTCGGGTGGATCGTCCAGCCGCAGCCGGTGCAGCGTGCTGCCGTCGCCGCCCACGACCTCGATGTAGCTGGCGGCTGCAATCGCCGCCGGCACGCGCGTGGCCAGCGCCGTCTGTACCGCCTGTGCACGCTGCCGGGCCAGCGCCTCCTGGCCCGGGGCCGCGGTGAGCAGCACACGGCCGCCGCCGCGCGTCACCAGCGCCTGTGCCGCCTTGTCCAGCACGGCGTCGCGGCTGGCGTCCAGGCGTGCGCTGCCGGGCGCGAACAAGGCGTCGCCCAGGTCGATCCGGACCGGCCGGGGCGCCGTCGCGTCGCCGGGCGATGCGCTACTCAGCGCGCCATCGGGCATGCGCACGCCGAAGTCGAAGCGGGCCGGCAGCCCGGGCGTGATCCGCCGTACCAGCGGGTTGGGCGTGGTGAAGCGCGCCCCGCTCGGCAGCGTGGACGGATCCACCTTGAGGATGAAGTTGCGCCCGCGTGCCTGGCCGCCCGGGATTCCCACCAGGTGATAGCGGCCGTAGGCATCGGTCTCCATCAGCAGGCCTTCCACCGCTGCCACGCGCACGCCGGGGATGCCCCGCTCGCCCGGATCCTGCACGCCGTTGCCGTTGCGGTCGTCGAACACGCTGCCGATGATCAGGCTCTCGTCGAGCAGCGGATCGGTGGTGATGTCCACGTCGGCCGAGGCCACGTTGCCGATGCTGCGGTTCTCGCCATCGATGGCGGTGATGCGGTTGGTGTGCGCACCGGTGCCGGTGCCCGCCCCGACGCGCAGGTAGTACACCACCGTGGCGCGCTCGCCCACCGGGATGTCGATGCCGTCGATGCGCAGCGGCTGCACGCCGCTGGTGCGTGCATCGTTGTCGGCGTCCTGCACCGCGAAGCCACCGCGGACGAAGGTGAAGCCCGGCGGCAGCGTGTCCAGCAGGGTGGCGCCGTTGGCATCCACCTCGCCCACGTTGTCGATGGTCACCGTGTACCGCACCAGGTCGCCGATCTGCGCACTGCGCTTGGCGGCCACCTTGGTCAGGCGCAGCACGGCCTGCTGGCCGGCCACGGTGACGGCCACGTTGGCGTCGGCGCACAGCGCGGTGGGAATGGACACATCGCAGACCCGGTAGCGGAAGCTGTCGGTGCCGGCAAAGCCTGCGGTGGGCGTGTACCTGCACAGGCCATTGGCGCACTGCACGCTGCCGTGGGCCGGTGCGGTCACCACCTGCAGCGAGGCCGGGTCCAGCGGTGCGCTGCGGGCGCTGTCGTTGGCCAACACGTCGATCTGCACGGGCGCGGTGCTGTTCACCGTGATCGCGTCATCCACCACGGTGAGCACGTTCGGCTCCACGGTCACGGTGACCGTAGCGGTGGCGCACATGGCCGGGTCGGCCACGTCGCACACCTGGTAGTCGAAGGCCTGCACGCCGGCGAAATTGGTCAACGCGGCAAAGCGGATGCGCGCGCGCGGCAGCACGGTGGCCGTGCCATACGGCGGCGGCGCGGTGATGGTCACCGTCACCGTATCCGGATCGATCGGCGTGCCGTTGACGCGGTCGTTGCCCAGCACGTCGATTTCGATCACGCCGTCCTGCGGCACCTGCACCTGGTCATCCTCGGCATCCACGCCGGGCGCGGCGGCGATGACGGTCACGCTCACCGTGCCGGTGTCGCACACGGTGGGCTGGTTGAGCAGGCACAGGGTGTAGGTGGTGCTGTAGCTGCCCGGTGCCAGCCCGGCGGCCACGTCCACCCAGCCGTCCGCGCTGAAGGTCAGCGCATTGGTGGTCACCGGCGCGAAGCTCACCTGGGCCGGGTCCAGCGGCGCGGTGTTGAAGGTGTCGTTGGTAAACACATTCACCACGCGTGCCTGCCCGGCCGGCCCGATCGGACCGGCGCTGTCATCCACCGCCAGCAGCGCACCCACCGGCCCCTGCACCAGCACCGTGGCGATGGCGGTGGTGCAGTTGGTCGGCACGCCGTTCTCGCACAGCTGGTAGGCCAGCTGCACCTGGCCCGGCTGCACGCCGGCGGCCACCATGATCTGGCCCTGGTTGTTCATCGTGTAGCCCGGCGTGCTGCCGGTGAGGCTGGCCACCACGCTGCCCACCGGCGGCGGCGACACGTTGTTGAAGCTGTCGTTGTCCAGCACCGAGCGCGCGATGGTGCCGCCCACCGACGGGTCCACCGGCGTAGCGGTGAAATCGTCGTTGACCGACAGCACCACGTTGGCCGACCCGGACAGCGTGAGCGTGACGCTGGCCGTGCCGCACTGTGCGCTGTACGGCGCCGGCAGGCAGACCTGGTAGGTGAAGATCACCGGCCCGGTGGTGCCCGACGGCGGCGTGTAGCTGAAGCTGCCATCCGCGTTGAACACCAGGCCGGCCACCGCGCCGCTGGTGAGGGTGTAGAGCGCGCCCGGCGGCGTGTTGTCGTTGGACGACACGTTGCCAAGGGTCGGGCGCCCGGCCGGGGCGGTGACGCTGTCGTTCTGCGGGGCCGGGGTGATCACCAGGGTGACGCCGGCGGTGGTGCAGTTGGCCGGCGCGGCCGCTTCGCAGACCTGGTAGGTGATGAGCGTGGCGCCGGAGGCAACGCCGGTACCCACGCTGATCGTGCCATCGGGGTTGATGGTGATGCCGGCCGGCGCGCCCACCAGGCTCAGGATCACGTCGCCGGGCGGCGGCGGGCTGACCCCGTTGAGGCGGTCGTTGGCGAGCACGCTGGCCGACGAGGTGGCACCGGGCAGCACATCGGTGAGCACATCATCGCCGGCCACCAGCGTGCCGTTGTTGATGTTGATGGTGACCGTGGCGGTGCCGCAGCTGGCCGCATACGGCGCCGGCAGGCAGGCCTGGTAGGTGAAGCTGACCGGGCTGGGCGTGCCGCCCGGCGGGGTGTAGGTGAACGCACCGGTGCTGGCCAGGGTCAGGCCGGCCGGTGCTGCACCCAGCACGGTATAGACCGCCGCGGCCGGCATGTTGTCGTTGCCAGCCACGGTGTTGGCCAGCGTCTGCCCGACCGGTACCGAGTACGCATCGTTCTGCGGGGCCGGGCTGACCACCACGGTCACGCTGGCGGTGTCGCAGTTGGCGGGCGCGGCGGCTTCGCAGATCTGGTACGTGAGCGCAGTTGCACCGGAGGTGACGCCGGTGGACACGCTGATCCTGCCGTCAGTGCCGATGCTGAAGCCCGCCGGCGCACCGACCAGGCTCAGCAGCACGTCGCCCGCGGCCGGCGGCGACACCCCGTTGAGGCTGTCGTTGGCCAGCACGCTGGGCCCGGAGGTGCTGCCCGGGGCCACGCCGGTGAACGTGTCATCGCCGGCCACCAGCTGGCCGTTGTTGATGTTGATGGTGACGATGGCGCGTCCGCACAGGCTGGCATTCGGCGCCGGCAGGCAGACCTGGTAGGCCACGCTGACCGGGCCGACCACGCCGATCGCGGGGGTATAGGTGAAGCTGCCGTTGGCGTTGAACGTCATGCCGGCCGGCGCAGTGTCCTGCAGCGTGAACTGCGCACCGGGTGGCGTGTTGTCGTTGGCGGCCACGGTGTTGGACAGGGTCTGCCCGGCCTGCACGGCGTAGGCGTCGTCCTGCGGCGCCGGGGTGACCACCACGGTGACGCTGGCGGTATCGCAGTTGGACGGCGCAGCTGCTTCGCAGATCTGGTAGGTGATGGTGGTCGGCCCGGAGCCCACGCCGCTGCCCACGGTGATGGTGCCGTCGGGGTTGAGCGTGAAGCCACCCGGCGCACCCACCAGGCTCAACAGCACATCGCCCGCGGCCGGCGGCGACACGCCGTTGAGGCTGTCGTTGGCCAGCACGCTGGTACCGGTGGTGGCGCCGGGCAACACACCGACCAGCGTGTCATCGCCTGCGCTCAGGGTGCCGTTGTTGATGTTCAGCGCCACCGTGGCGGTGGCACACAGGCTGCCGTTCGGCGCCGGCAGGCAGGTCTGGTAGGTGAAGCCCACCGGCGACACCGCACCGGCCGGCGGCGCATAGGTGAAGCTGCCATCGGGGTTGAAGGTCAGGCCCGGCGGCGGCATGCCCTGCACGGCCCAGGTGGAGCCGGCCGGCATGCTGTCGTTGGTGGCCACGCTGTTGCTCAGCGTCTGCCCGGCCTGCACCGAGAACGCGTCGTTCTGCGGGGTCGGGCTGACAATGACGGTAACGCTGGCGGTGGCGCAGTTGCCCGGCGCGGCGGCTTCGCAGATCTGGTAGGTGAGCGTGGTCGGCCCGGCGCTGACGCCGGTGGCCACCGACACGGTGCCGGTGGGCGTGATCGCAAAGCCTGCCGGTGCACCCACCAACGTCAGCAGCACGTTGGCCGCGGCCGGCGGCGACACCCCGTTGAGGCTGTCGTTGGCCAGCACGCTGGCCGCCGAGGTGGTGCCCGGTGCGACGCCGCTGAGCGTGTCGTTGCCGGCCAGCAGCGTGCCGGTGGCAATGTTGAGGGTGACGCTGGCGGTGGCGCACAACGCGTTCGGTGCCGGCAGGCAGGCTTGGTAGGTGAAGGTCACCGGGCTCGGCGTGCCGGGCAGCGGGGCGTAGGTGAACGACCCGTCGGGGGTGAAGGTCAGCCCGGCCGGCGCGGTGCCCTGCACGGTGAAGGTCGACCCCGCCGGCAGGTTGTCGTTGGTCGCCACGCTGTTGCTCAACGTCTGCCCGGCCTGCACCGAGAAGGCATCGTTCAGCGGCGTGGGGCTGACGATGACGGTGATGCTGGCGGTATCGCAGTTGGTCGGCGCGGCGGCTTCGCAGATCTGGTAGGTGAGCGTGGTGGTGCCCGATGTCACGGTGCTGCCCACGCTCAGGGTGCCGTCGGCATTGAGGGTGTAACCGGCCGGCGCACCGACCAGGCTCAGTACAACGCTGGCCGGCAGCGGCGGGCTCACCGCATTGAGCGTGTCGTTGGCCAGCACGCTGACGCTGGTGGTGCCGCCTGCGGCGACGCCGCTGAGGGTGTCGTCCACCGCCACCAGGGTGCCGTTGCTGATGTTGAGGGTGACGGTAGCGGTGCTGCACAGCGCGGCGTTCGGCGCCGACAGGCATGCCTGGTAGGTGAAGACCACCGGGCTGGGGGTACCGATCGGCGGGGTGTAGGTGAAGGTGCCATCGGCGTTGAAGGTCAGCCCGGCCGGCGTGGCGCCCTGCAGCGCCCAGGTCGAGCCTGCCGGCAGGTTGTCGTTGGCGGCCACGTTGCCGTTGCTGATGGAGCCGCCGGCCTGCACCGCATACGCGTCGTTCTGCGCGGCCGGGCTGATCACCAGCGACACCGTGGCGGTATCGCAGTTGGACGGCGCGGCGGTTTCGCAGATCTGGTAGGTCAGTGTGGCCGGGCCGGAGGTGACGCCGGCGGGCACGGTGATGGTGCCATCGGCGGCGATGGCGTAGCCGGCCGGCGCACCGACCAGGCTCAGCTGCACGCTCGCCGCTGCCGGCGGGCTCATCGTGTTGAGCGCATCGTTGGCCAGCACGCTGGGCGTGGCGGTGCCGGGCACGATGCCGACGAAACTGTCATCGCCAGCCACCAGCGTGCCCAGGTTGACGTTCACCGTGGCCGTGGCGAGGCCGCACACGCCGCCGTTGGGTGCGGGCAGGCAGGTCTGGTAGGTGAAGGTGACCGCCCCGGTGGTGCCCACCGGCGGGGTGTAGGTGAAGCTGCCATTGGCGTTGAACTGCAGGCCGGTCGGCGGGGTGCCCTGCACCGCCCAGCTCGACCCGGCCGGCATGCCGTCGTTGGCAGCCACGCTGACGCCCGCAAGCGTGCCACCGGCCTGCACGGCGAATGCATCGTTCTGCGGTGCCGGGGTGATCACGAAGCGGATCACGGCGGCGGCGCAGTTGGTCGGCGACGCGGCCTCGCACAGCTGGTAGTTCAGCACGGTGGCACCGGCAGCAGCACCGGCTGGCACCTGCACGGTGCCGTCGTTGTTGATCACAAACCCGGGCGGCGCGCCCACCAGCAACAGCTGCACATCGGCAGAGGCCGGCGGGGTGACCCCATCGAGGGCGTCGTTGCTGAGCACGCTGGGCGTGGCCGAACCACCGGTGATCGGCGCCGCGAACGTATCGTCGTTGGCCTCCACCGCGTTCACCGCGATGTTCAAGGTGGCGGTCGCCGTGCCGCACACCGCGGCATCCGGCGCCGGCAGGCAGGCCTGGTAGCTGAAGGTGACCGGTCCGAGGGTGCCGGCCGGCGGCGTATAGGTGAAGCTGCCGTTGCTGTTGAAGACCAGCCCCTGCGGCGGCGCGGCCACGCTCCAGGTGGAGCCGGCCGGCATGTTGTCGTTGCCCGACACGTTCCCGGAGTTGGGCTGGCCAGACTGCACCGCGATCACGTCGTTGACCGGCACCGGGCGCACCACCAGCGCGATGTTGGCCGTGGCGCAGTTGTTGGCCGCCGCGGTTTCGCAGACCTGGTAGACCAGCACGATGGCGCCGGTGGGCGCGGTGGCTGCCACCGACAGCGTGCCGGTGGGGTTAAGGGTGAAACCGGCCGGTGCGCCCACCAGCGACAGCGACACCGTGGCCGCGGCCGGCGGGGTCACCCCGTTGAGCGCATCGTTGCCGAGCACGCTGGGCGTACTGGCACCCGGTGCGATCGCACCGAAGCTGTCATCGGCCGCCACCAGCAGGCCGTTGTTGATGTTCAACGTGGCCGTGGCGGTGCCGCACACGGCGCTGTTCGGCGCAGGCAAACAGGCCTGGTACGTGAAGCTGGCCGGGCTGGTGGTGCCCGCCGGCGGTGCATAGGTGAAGCTGCCATCGGCGTTGAAGGTGACCCCGGCCGGCGGCGTGCCCTGCAGCGCGTACACCGATCCGATCGGCATGTTGTCGTTGCCCGACACAGTGCCGCTCAGGGTCTGCCCGGCCTGCACGGCGAAGGCATCGTTGGCCGGTGCCGGAGCGACCACCAGGGCCACGCTGGCGGTGGCGCAGTTGGCCGACGCGGCGGCCTCGCAGATCTGGTAGGTGAGCGTGGTGGCACCGGATGCGGTGCCGGTGGCCACGCTGACGGTGCCGTCGGCGGCGATCGCAAAACCGGTAGGCGCGCCCACCAGCGACAGCACCACGTCGGTCGGCAACGGCGTGGCGGCGTTGAGGGTGTCGTTGGCCAGCACGGTGGGCGACGCCGTGCCCGGCGCGATGGGCGTGGCGAAGGTATCGGCCACCGCCACCAGCGTGCCGCTGTTGACGTTGAGCGTTGCGTTCGCGGTGGCGCACACGCCCGCATCGGGTGCCGGCAGGCAGACCGTGTAGGCGAAGGTGGACGCGCCGCTGAAGCCGACGGGCGGGGTGTAGACCAGGCTGCCATCGCTGGCCAGCACCAGGCCGTCGGGCGCAGTGCCCACCACCTGGAAGACCGCACCGGCCGGCGCGTTGTCGTTGGTGGCCACGCTGCTGGTAAGCACTTGCCCGGCTGCGGTGGACAGCGCATCGTCCAGCGCGGACGGCGCCACCACCAGGCGGATCGTCGCGGTATCGCAGTTGCCGGGCGCGGCGGCCTCGCACAGCTGGTAGGTGAGGTTCTTGACCCCGGCAGGGGTGCCGGCGGCCACGGTCACCGCGCCTTCGGCGGTAATGGCCAGGCCGGCCGGTGCGCCCACCAGCGACAGCAGCACGTTGGCCACCGCCGGCGGGGTGATGCCGTTGAGCGAATCATTGGCCAGCACCGAGGTGGTGCTGCCGCCGCTCACCGGGCTGATCGGGGTGCTGCTGAAATCATCGCCCGTGGCGGCCAAGCTGCCCACGGTGAGGGTGATGGCGGCGCTGGCAGTGGCGCACAGCGCCGCGTTCGGCGCCGGCAGGCAGACCTGGTAATCGAAGGTCACCGGCGAGGTCACGCCCACCGGCGGCACATAGGTGAAGCTGCCCGAGCCGGTGAAGCTCAACCCGGCCGGCACCGGGCCGACCACGCTGAACAGTGCGCCGGGCGGCACGTTGTCGTTGTCGCCCACGCTGCCGTTGAGGGGCTGCCCGGCGGCGGTGGAGAAGGCGTCGTTGCTGGCCGACGGCGTCACCACCAGGCGCAGGGTGGCACTGGCGCAGTTGCTGGGCAGCACCGCTTCGCAGACCTGGTAGGTGAGCACCACCGCGCCACTGGTGGCGGCAGCGGGCACCTGCAACAGGCCGTTGGCATCCAGCGCGTAACCGGCCGGCGCACCGATCAGGCTCAGCAGCACACTGGCGGCGGCCGGCGGGGTCACACCGTTGAGCGTGTCATTGACCAGCACGCTGCTGGCACTGGTGCCACCGGGGGCGAGCGGCGTGGCGCTGATGTCGTCGTCGCGTGCCACCAGGGTGCCGGCATTGACGTTGATGGTGGCGGTGGCGGTACTGCACTGCGCGCTGTCGGGCGCGGGCAGGCAGACCTCATAAGTAAAGGTGACCGGGCCGGTGAAGTTGGCCGGCGGGGTGTACTGAAGGCTGCCATCGGCACCGAACTGCAGGCCCGCCGGCACCGCGCCGGGCACGCGGAACACCGCACCGGCCGGTGCGTTGTCATTGGTGCCCACATTGCCGGCCAACAGCTGCCCGGCCGGGGTGGAGAACACATCGGCCGCCGCCAACGGCACAACCAGCAGGCGGATCTGGGCGGTATCGCAGTTGCCCGGCAGCGCCGCTTCGCACAGCTGGTAGGTCAGCGTGACCGCACCGGCCGGCACGCCGCTGGCAACGGCGAGCACGCCATCGCTGCCCAGCGTATAGCCCGAAGGCGCCCCCACCAGGGTGAGCAGCACATCGGCCGACGCCGGCGGCACGGTGCCATTGAGGCTGTCGTTGCCCAGCACCGACGCCGTGCTGCCGCCCACGGCAGGATTGATCGGCGTGGCACGTAGGTCATCTTCGTTGGCCACCAGCGTGCCGGCATTGACGTTGACCGTGACCGACGCGCCGGCGCACACGGTGGTGTCCGGTGCGGGCAGGCAGGCCTGATAGGCGAAGGTGACCGCGCCCTGGGTACCCACCGGCGGCGTGTAGGTGAAGGTGCCATTCGGGTTGAACACCAGCCCGGCCGGCGCGGTGCCGCTCAGGCTGAAGCTGGCGTTGGCCGGTACGTTGTCGTTGCCGGCCACGTTGCCGGTCACCGGCACGCCCACCTGCGTGCTCACCGTGTCATTGACCGCCACCGGCGCCAGCAGCAACTGCACCGCAGCGGTGGCGCAGTTGCTGGGCAGGGCCGCTTCGCACAGCTGGTAGGAGAAGGTGACTGCACCGGCGGCCGCGCCACCGGGGACGGACACCGTGCCGTTGCTGTTGATCACATAGCCGGCCGGTGCGCCCACCAGGCTCAGGATCACATCGGCCGGGGCCGGCGGAACCGCGCCGTTGATGGTGTCGTTGCCGAGCACGCTGTTGGTGGTGCCGCCGCTGGTCGGGTTGATGATCGCGCCGCGGAAGTCATCGTCATTGGCCACCAGCGTGCCGGCGTTGACGTTGAGGGTGACCGTGGCGGTATCGCAGACGCCAGCGAACGGCGCGGCCAGGCACGCCTGGTAGGTGAACGTGGTGGTGCCGGTGTACTGCGGCAGCGGGGTGTAGGTGAAGCTGCCATCGGGGTTGAACAGCAACCCGGCCGGCGTGGCACCGGTCACGGCATAGGTGGTGCCCGCAGCGACACTGTCATTTACCGCCACGTTGCCGCTGACCGCGCGCGCCACCTGGGTGGTGAACGCATCGGCCACCGCGTCGGGCGCGATCACGACCGCGATGCTCGCGGTGGCGCAGTTGCCGGTGCCGGCCTGGCACAGCTGGTAGGTCAGGCTGATCGGCCCGGCCGGCGCGCCGGCCGGCACCTGCAGCTGGCCGTTGGCGGTCAGTGTGTAACCGGCGGGCGGTGCATTGATCAGCGACAGCGTGGCCTGTGCAGGCAGGATGGCGGCACCGTTGAGGGTGTCGTTGACCAGCACGCTGGCGGTGAGTCCACCGGCACTGGTCAGCGGCGCGGCGGTGAAGTCGTCGTTGCCAGCCACGATGACGGCGGCACCCACGTTGACGGTCACGGTGGCGGCATCGCACACGCCCGCATTCGGCGCCGGCAGGCACACCTGGTAGCGGAAGCTGTCCGGACCGATGTAGGCCGGCTGCGCGGTGTAGTTGAAGGTGCCATCGGCGTTGACCGTCACCGTGCCATGCGCGGCCACGGCCAACAGGCTGAACTGTGCGCCCACGCCCACGTTGTCGTTGCCCGCCACCGAGCCGGTCAGTGCGATGCCCGCCGTGGCCACGAACGTGTCGTCCACCGCATCGGGGGCGACCACCAGCTGCACGCTGGCAGTGGCGCAGTTGGTGGGCGTGGCGATCTCGCAGATCTGGTAATCGAAGCTCACCGCGCCTGCCGCCGCACCGGCCGGCACCTGCACCTGCCCGTTGGCGTTGACGGTGTAGTTGGCCGGCGCACCGCTCAGGGTGAGCAGCACCGAGGCCGGGAGCACCGCCACCCCATTGAGGGTGTCGTTGCCCAGCACGCTCACCGCGGTGGTGGCGCCCGGCAACAGCGGCGTGGTGAACACATCGTTGACGGCGGCGATCTGGTTGGCCTGCACGTTCACGCTGACCGTGGCGATGTCGCACACGCTGCCGTTCGGGTCCGGCAGGCACACCTGGTAGGTGAACGAATCCGGCCCGGTGTTGGCGTTGGACGGGGTGTAGCTGAAGGTGCCGTCGGCGTTGACCACGGCCGTGCCACGGGCGGGTGCGGTGGCCAGGGTGTAGGTGGAACCGCTGGCGATGTTGTCGTTGCCGGCCAGGCTGCCGGTGGCCGGCTGACCGCCGCCGGGCGTGGTCACCGTGTCGTTCACCGCATCCGGGCTCACCACCAGGGTAGCCGTGGCCGTGGCGCAGTTGGCGGGCAAGGCGGTTTCGCAGAAGCGATAGGTCAGCGCCAGCGGACCGGCCGCGGCGGTGGCCGGCACCTGCACGGTGCCGTTGGCATTGATGGCAAAGCCCGTCGGCGCGCCCACCAGGCTCAGCGCCACCTGGCCCAGCGGCACGGCACCGCCATTGAACGTGTCGTTGGTGAGCACGGTCGGGGTGAGCCCGCCGGTGCCGGCCGGGATCGGCGTGGCGAAGGTGTCATCGACCGCCACCAGTGCGTTGGCATTGACCACGATGGCCGCCGTGGCGGTGGCACACACGCTGCCGTTCGGCGCGGGCAGGCAGACCTGGTACTGGAACGACGTGGGCGCGGCGATGCCACCGGCAGGCGCGTAGGTGAAGGTGCCGTCGCTGTTGACGGTGAGCCCGGCCGGCGGCGTGCCGATGGCGCTGAACACCGCACCGGCCGGTGCGTTGTCGTTGCTGCCCACGTTGCCGGCGAACGAGGGCGCGCCGCCGGTGGCGTTGAAGCTGTCGTTCACGGCGGTCGGGCCGATCACAACGCTGGCCGTGGCGGTGGCGCAGTTGGTCGGCGATGCGTTCTCGCAGATCTGGTAGGTCAGGCTGGTGGCACCGGCGGTGGCGCCGGCCGGCACCGTGATCACGCCGGCACTGTTGATGGTGAATCCCGCCGGCGCGTTCTGCAGCGCGATGATCAGGGAGGTGCCGACCACCGGCGCGCCGTTGAGCGTGTCATTGCCCAGCACCGTGGGCGTCGTGCCACCGGTGGCTGAGGAAATCGCCGTGGCGAACACATCGTTGTTGGCCACCAGCGCGTTGGCCTGCACCGGCACGGCCGGGGTGGTGGCGCTGTTGTCGCCCGGGGTCGGGTCGGTGGTACCGGTGGGCAGCACCAGCGTGACGCTGTTGGCCGGCACCGTGGCCGGGGTGGCGCTGGGCGCGGCGCCGTTGACCAGCAGCACCACGCTGTCGCCCACGCCCACGTTGACCTGCACGTTGACGGCGTTGCCGGTGCCGCTGGACTGCGCGCACGACGATGCCGCGGTGGTGGGCTGGCAACTCCAGGCCACGTTGGTGAGCAGCGCCGACACGGTGTCGACCACGCCCACGCCCTGCGCCGCCGAAGGGCCGGCATTGCTCACCTGGATGCGGTACTGCACCGCGCCGCCGGCGGCCACCGGGCTGGCACTCAGCAACGTCTTGGTCACGCTCAGCTGCGCCTGCAGGGCCAGCGCGTTGGTATCGGTGGCAGTGTTGTTGCCCGGGGTCGGGTCGCCCACGTCGGCCGGCGCGGTCACCGTGGCGGTGTTGTTGAGCGGGTTCGGGTAGCTCTGCGCAAGCAGCGTGGGAGACAGCAGCAACGCCAACAGCCCCACCGCGTGCGCGATGCCCGCCGATGCCCTGCGTGCCCTGCCCTGCCTGCGGGTTGCTGCCATGCGCTCATCCTCGAAGCGGTGATCGTGTCCATCCCCGGCGCGGGGTCATCCCCACGCCCACTGCGCTACGGCCCGGGTGCTAGTACGCGCCCGGGTTGCTGCTGAAGCTGACCGGCACGCTGATCGTTGCCTGGCCCCCATTGATCAGGTTCACCCCCACGCTGACCGCGTTGCCGCCCACCGCACCGCCACTGGCCGCCGCACACGTGCTGCCGCTGGTGGCACTGCAGGTCCAGGCGCCACGCAGGGTGATGCCATTGGGCAGGCTGTCGGCCACGACCGCGTTGGTGACCGGGTCCGGCCCGTCGTTGCGCACCAGCAGCGTGTAGGTCGCGGTACCGCCGGGTGTGTAGGTGCCGCTGCCGTCGCTCTTGGTGATCGACAGTTCGGCCTGGCGCGTGCGGTTGGTGATGCGACACACCAGGGTCACGGCAGTGGCGGTCATCGCCGGTGCCTGCAGGGTGAAGCTGCCACCGCTGCCGGACGACACCACGGTGTTGTTCTGGTCGGTGCATTGCCAGCTGCTGGCGTAGCGCGCCAGCGTGGTGCCGGCGGCGGCCGCTTCGGCCAACGCATAGCTGCCGCCGGGCACGGTGGTCACCGCCGCGGTGGCGCCGTTGTTGCCCACGTTGCTGGCCGAACCCACCGTGCTGCCGTTGTAGGTAATGGACAGGTTGAAGCGGCCGGTGTCGCTGGTGGGCTGCAGGTCCTTGACCAGCTGCAGCGTCGCCGCGCAGGCCTGGGTGATGCCCTCCACGGTGAACACCGCCTGGCCAATGCGGATGCCCAGCAGCGCCAGCAGGTTGTCGACCAGGCCCCCGAGCACGGCAGTGAGCACGGGGGTGACCAGTACGTTGACGGCGGAGCGGATGGGCGTCAGCAGCGTGTTGACGATGCCGTTGACCAGGTCGGCCACCGGTAGCGGCAGCGCGATGCCGCCGAGCAGGGTCACAGTGGGGTTGCCACTGGTGACCTGGATGTTCAGTGAGTTGACCAGCGTGGACACCATCGTGGCCGCGCTCACCGTGCCGGCGGTCAGGGTGCGGGTCTGTGGGTAGGGGCCGGTGAAGCTGGCACTCTGCAGCCCGGGCGTGGCGGTGGCGAAGCTGCGCACGCTGACCGTGAGCGGGACGGTGATGTCGGCGATCGGGGTGAGCAGGCCCAGCACGTTGGCCGCCACCCGCACCTTCACACTGAGCGAGGTCAGCGTGGCAGCGGTCAGTGCCGTCTCGGTCAGCACGGTGCTGCGGTTGAAGAAGGTGGCGTCGCTGATCTGGCCGACATACAGGTTCACCAGGCCCGGCCGCGCCTGCAGGGTGACTGCGTTGCCCACCAGGTTCACCGCCGAGATCGAGCCTTCGGCGCGCGCCACGTCGGCATACAGCTGCAGGTGCAGTACGTCGGCGCTGATGCTGGTGTTGGACAGCGACACCCCCAGCAGGTTGAGGCCATTGAGCGCGGCGCTGAGCGTGCCGGTGTTGAGCCCCTGCACCAGATCCAGGTCGAGCTTGATGCGGATGGCTGCACTGTGGAACGCCGCCCCCACCGTGCCGCAGGTGTAGACCGGCGGTTCGATCACCTGCAGCCACAGGCGCACGTTGGTGACACCGTTGAGACCCAGCGCCGCGGTGTTGACCGTGATCGGCGTGGGCGTGGTGAGCACGTTGCGGAAGTTGTAGAGCTGCACGCCGCCGGTGAGCAGGTCCAGCACGTTCAGGCGCACGGTCGCCAGCGACCCGGTGGGCAGTGCGATCTGCAGCAGGTCGGCCAGGCGGATGTTGCCGGTGGTGCCGGCCACGCCCAGCGGCAGTGCGTTGAGCACGTTGGCCGCCGCAGTCTGGCCGTCGGCCTGCAGCACCTGCACCATCGCCGCGCGCAGCTGGCCCAGGGTGATGTTGGCGTTGAGCACCTGGCTGGGATCACTCACCACCACCCCGCCATTGAGCTGGGTCAGCAGTGCGTTGAGATTGATGTTGGCGCCAGCCAGGTTGTTCCAGTCGGCCACGCTCAGGTTGAGGCTGGTGCCTGGCAACAGCGCGCCGAACAGCAGGTTGAGTACCGGGCTCTGGGTGGAATCGATCGAAGCCAGACGCGGACCGGCGCTGACGCAGGCACCGGCGGTACAGGCCGATTGCGCCCGGGCCTGGCCCAGGCATGAAAGCACCGCCAGTAGTGCAAGGAGCAGCCATGACTGCCAACGCACTGACGGAACGTTCACGCCTTTCACATTAACCATACATGCGTCTCCGCCGATTTTTGGCAGAGTTCGACCGTGACGGCGGAGTTACTCCGTCGTCGTTCTGATCGTGCCCTGCCGGTGCCGTTTCCCGCTTGGGAATGCGTTTATGTCCGGTTCGGGCCGATTAATGCGGGGCAACCAAAATTCCGTCAAACAAGACGGCGTGAAATAGGGGGACAGTGGCGCTTGCTGGCGGGCCGGCGTCGGACGAATACCCCTGATGCAGCAGTCGACGACAGCAATTCTGTACACGCGGGAAAAGAATCACTTCCAGGGAAGCACGGCTTACCGAACAGGGAAAGGGGGCATTAAATGCAGGTCATGTGCGACAGAATCCGGCGAGCCCGACTAACGGCTGGCCTGTCACAGGCGCAGTTGGCGTTGGCGGCCGGCGTGCGACGCAGCGCCGTGGCGCAGTGGGAACGGGAAGGCGGAACATTCCCGAGCGTGCAACACCTTGCCTGCATCGCAATTGTGACGCAAGTCCATTTTGAATGGCTGGCGACGGGGCGCGGTCCCGGGCGTCCGGAGGACGGCGTGGACCTGCCCTTGCCGGACGCGTTGCCGGTGGAAGCGGCACGTACCGCCCAGGAAACCGAGATTCTCTCGTTGCTGCGGCGCATGCCCGCGCGCAAACGCCAGGTGGCGCGCGCGATCATGGAAATGTTGACCGAGTAACGGGCGGCGGCCGGTCAGTGGCCGCGCCGGATTACAGTGCCGCGCGCGGCGGTAGCGACCAGTCGATGGGGGCCTGGCCGCGGCGCTGCAGATAGTCATTGGCCATCGAAAAATGATGGCAACCGAGGAAACCGCGGTGCGCCGACAACGGCGACGGATGCGGCGCCTTCAATACCCGGTGGCGGGCGGTGTCGATCACCTTGCCCTTCTGTTGCGCGTAGCTGCCCCACAGCATGAACACCAGCCCGTCGCGTTCGCGGTTGAGGGTGTCCACGACATGGTCGGTGAACCCTTCCCAGCCGCGCTTCTGGTGCGCACCGGCCTGGCCGGCCTCCACGGTCAGCACCGCATTGAGCAGCAGCACGCCCTGGCGCGCCCACGGCAGCAGGCAGCCGTGGTCCGGGCGCGGGATCCCCAGGTCGGCTTCGATTTCCTTGTAGATGTTGAGCAGCGACGGCGGCACCGGTACGCCGGGCATCACCGAGAAACTCAGGCCATGGGCCTGGCCGGGACCGTGATACGGGTCCTGCCCCAGGATCACCACCTTGACCTGATCGAACGGGGTGGCATCGAAGGCGGCGAAGATCTGCGGGCCAGGCGGGAGCACCTGCGCGCCGGCCGCCTTGCGCTGGCGCAGGAAACTGGACAGGTCACGCATGTCCGGACGCAGCAGCCATTCGCCAATACGCGCCTTCCAGCTCGGTTCAAGCTGGATGCTGGGGGTTGCCTCGTCGTTCATCGCACCACGGGTTTTTCATTGAGCCGCGACAGGCGCAGCTGGAACAGGACCTTGGTCACCAGCAGGCGCTCTTCGATCGGCTTCTGCACCAGGTCGTTGGCGCCGGCCTGCAGCAGGCCGGACTGATTGAGCGGGTTGCCGTCGCCGGTCATCACCAGCACCGGCAGGCGGCGCTTGCCATAGCCGAAATCCACGCGCACGCGCTCGACCACGTCCAGCCCGCTCAGCTCGCCCTTGAGGGTGACGTCGGTGAGCACCAGGTCGATGCGGTGGCTGCTGCGGCCCAGCGATTCGGCGGTGAGCAGCGCGAAGGCTTCTTCGGCGGTCATCACGTGCAGCACGCGCAGGCTTTGGCGTTCGAGCATGCGCTTGGTCGCCTCGGCCACCACGCGGCTGTCTTCGACATACAGGATGGTGGCGCCGGGAATGGTTTCCGGCTGCACATAGCCACGAATGAACGTGGCCAGCGCCTCATGGCCCAGCGCCTTGTCGAAATAATCGGTGACGTAGTCGGTGAAGCGGCGCTGTTCCAGGTGCTGCTGCGCGTCGCCGGACACCACGATCACCGGCACGTAGGCCTGCCCGGCGGTTTCGCGGACCAGCCGCGCCAGCGCCAGGCCGTCGCCATCGCTGAGCGTGAGCGAGGTGGTGACCAGGTTCACCGGCCCGGCTTCAAGCGCGTTGCGCGCCTCTTCGATGCTCGCGCAGCCCACCACCTCCACCGCCGGCAGTTCGCGTTGCAGCACATCGGCAATCAACTTGCGGACCAGCTTGGAGCCGTCGACCACCATCACGCGCGGTGCATCGTCGACCAGGTGCTTCAGGGCTTGCGGGCGCATGCGGGCCTCAGGTTTCGGTCGGTCGGGTCTGGCGCAGGAAATGCCCCGTCACCAGCCACGCGCCCAGCCAGCCCAGCACCACGGTGCCGACCAGCACGAACGATGAATGCAGCAGGTCCAACCCGTGCAACACGAACGGGCTGGCATAACTTTCAGACAGCGCGGCCAGCGGCAGGCGCAAGGCCAGCCCGGCCACGCCGATCAGCGCCAGCGCCACCGCGCCGGCGCCCAGCCCGTACCACGCGCCCAGGTACAGGAACGGGCGGCGGATGAAACCGTCGCTGGCGCCCAGCAACTGCAGCACGCCGATTTCCTCGCGGCGCGCCTGGATGTCCAGCCGCACGGTATTGCCCACCACCAGGGCCGCGCCCAGGCCCAGCAGCACCGACAGCACCTGCACCAGCCGCGCACCGAAGCCCAGCCAGGCGTCCAGGCGCTTGCGCCACAGCGCATCGTGCTGCACCAGGTCCGCCTGCGGCAGGCCTTCCAGCGACTGCGCCAGGCGCGCGTCATCGGCGCCCGCCTTCGGGGTAACGATCAACAGCGTGGGCAGCGGGTTGTCGTGCAGCGCATCGATCGCCTCGCCCAGCCCCGCCCCCTCGCGCAGTTCCTGCAGGCCTTGATCCGGCGTCTGCAGGGTGACGTTGGCCACGTCGGCCCGGCCGCGCAGCGAATCGGCGACCTGCCCGGCGGCGGCCGCGTCGATGTCGGTCTTCAGGAACAGGTTGATGTCGCGCGACTGCTGCACGCTGCCGGCGAAATGGGTGAGGTTGTCCAGCGCGATGGACAGGCCCAACGGCAGGGCCAGGGCCAGCGCCATCACCATGATGGTCAGCAGCGTGGCCCATGGCTTGCGCCAGGCACGGCCCAGGCTGAACACCACGCTGTGGCCGTGGTGATGCAGCCACACGCCCAGGCGCGACGGTGCCGCGGCTTCCTTGTTGGTGGGTGCGTTCATTCGGCCAGGTCCTGCGGCGAGATGTCGTCGATCAGCTTGCCGTGGTCCAGGATCAGCACGCGCTTGCGCATGTGCCGGAGCAGGGCCAGGTCGTGGCTGACCACCAGCACGCTGGTACCGCGCTCGGGAAGCTCGGCGAACAGCGCCATGATTTCTGCCGCCAGGGTGGGGTCGAGGTTGCCGGTGGGTTCGTCGGCGACCAGCAGCCGGGGTTCGCTGACGATCGCGCGGGCGATGCCCACGCGCTGCTGCTCACCCGCCGACAGCTGCGACGGCAGCGCTTTTTCGCGGTGACCCAGGCCCATCCGCTCCAGCACCGAGCGCACGCGCTTGCCGATATCGGCGCGGCGGGTGCCCCGCAGGATCAGCGGCAGGGCAACGTTCTCGGCGATGCTGCGGTCCATCAGCAGGCGGTGGTCCTGGTAGACCGCGCCCACCTCGCGACGATGCCGGGGAATGTTGCCGCCCCGTACCTTGAGCAGGTTGCGCTCATTGAAGATCACCGCGCCGCGGCTGGGCCGCTCGTCCAGGTGGATCAATTTGAGCAGGGTGCTCTTGCCCGCACCGGAGTGACCGGTGACGAACAGCATTTCCCCAGGGGCGACATCGAAGCTGACGTCCACCAGTGCCTGGTGGCCGCCGGCATATTGTTTGCTGACATTGTCAAAACGCAGGACGCTCATCCCCTGATTATGCAGGACGAGGATGGCGGCGTGCAGGTAGGGGTGGCCGGAAGGTGCCAACCGTGGGTCGGCACGCCGGGCATGCCACCCGACCCACGGTCGGGTGCCACCCGCTGATCGTCAATGCCGATCAGCTACCGGACAGCATCCGGCGGATCTTGCGCCCGATGCGGGTCAGGAACGACGCGCCCGGATCGGCGGCCGGTGCGGCAGCGCGCATCGGCTTGGCCGTTACCTGCACCGGGGTCACCGGCTGTGCGGCACCTTCGGCACCTTCGACCGGACGGCCGTGGCGACGACGACGACGCTTGCGCGGTGCGCGCTCGCCTTCCACGGCCGGGCTGCCCGCGGCGCTCGGCGCGTCGGCCGCAGCGACGGCGACGGCGGCCTGGGCCACGGCGACCTGCGGCTTGACCTCACCCTCGGCCGGGGCCTCGCCTTCCACGCGCGGCTTGCGCTCGCGGCGCGGCTTGCCATCGGCACTGCGCTCGCCCGGCGCGCGGCGTTCGCCACGGCCACCGGCCGACGGCTTGCCGCCACGACCGCTGCTGCCACCGCCACGACGCTGTTCTTCGGCCGCACGCGCTTCGCGTGCCTCGCGGAAGATCTGGCCGACGCTCTCGTTCTCGTCGCCGTCCTCGCCCGCTTCGGCCGGCGCGCGTTCCGGGCGCGGCAGCGAGGTCAGTATTTCGCTGGTGACCGCTTCAACCGGGATCTTCTGCTCGATGTAGGCCTCGATATCCGGCAGGCCCATCGCGTAGCGTTCGCAGGCGAAGCTGATCGCATCGCCCTCTTCGCCCAGCCGCGCGGTACGGCCGATGCGGTGCACGTAGTCTTCGGCGTCGAACGGCAGGTCGTAGTTGTAGACGTACTTGATGCCGTCGATGTGCAGGCCGCGGGCCGCCACGTCGGTGGCCACCAGGATTTCCAGCTGGCCCTTCTGGAAGCGGTTGAGCAGGCTCTCGCGCTTCTTCTGCGGCACGTCGCCGGACAGCACGCCCACGCGGTAGCCGGCCTTTTCAAGCGAACGGGCCACGCGCTCGACGAACACCTTGGTGTTGACGAAGACCATGGTGCGCGCGCCTTCGCTGCGCGACAGCAGGCCCAGCAGCAGCGGGATCTTTTCTTCGTCGGCCGGGAAGTAGATGCGCTGGCGCACGCGCGCGGCGGTGATCGACTCGCTTTCCACCACCAGCTTCTGCGGCTCGTTCATGTGCTCATAGGCCAGCTCCAGCACGCGGTGGCTGAGCGTGGCGCTGAACAGCAGCGTCTGGCGCGTGGTGCGCTCGGGCATGCGGCGCAGCAGGAAGCGGATGTCCTTGATGAAGCCCAGGTCGAACATGCGGTCGGCTTCGTCGAGCACGCAGATTTCGCAGGCGTGCAGCGAGACCACCTTGTGCTGCTTGACGTAGTCGATCAGGCGGCCCGGGGTGGCGATGATGACGTCCACGCCCTGCTGCAGGATCTCGCGCTGCTTGTCGTAATCCACACCGCCGTAGACCAGCGCGAAGCGCAGGCCCAGGTCCGAGCCGAACTTGACCGCATCCTTGTGGATCTGGATGGCCAGTTCGCGGGTGGGGGCCAGGATCAGCGCGCGCGGGTCTTCCGGCTTGCGGTCGGCCAGTGCCGGGCGGGTCAGCAGGCGGTTCACCACCGCGACCAGGAAGGCCAGGGTCTTGCCGGTGCCGGTCTGGGCCTGGCCGGCGACGTCGCCGCCGGGCAGCGCGACCGGCAAGGTCAGCGCCTGGATGGGCGTGCAACGGGTGAATCCGGCTCCTTCAAGGCCCGCCTGCAGGGCGGGGTGCAGCTCGAAGGAGGAGAAGGTCAAATCGGTCAGCGGTTTGTCGCTCATGTGTCCGTCTTGGTAAGGCCGCCCCGGCAGCGGTGCGCGGGAGGCTTGCAATCTTGGGGGGCACCGTCGCCATTGCGGGCCCTGCGCCGGGGTTGGACGGGGCCGGACCTACCGGTCCAGGGGCGCCGCACAATGGCGCAGTTTAGCGCAATGTCGGCGGCAAACCGGCCTCCGCCGTCGCAAGGACGGCTGAGACAGCCGGTCGGAGGCGGGCTGTCTCCGCCGTTGCCCTGCGCCAGCCCTCCGGATTTCACGCGTTTTCACCGCGCCTGCCGCCAGTTGAACGGAGGCGTCCGGCCCACTGGAGGCGGTCGCGCGCGGCCGCATATAGAGAAGGACTGCCCCGTCAATGCAGGGCGCCGATCACAGGATGCTGGGTTTCAGGCAGCACCTGCCCGGCCGCGACGATAGGGGTACACTGCCCGCCGTGAGCGACCAGGCATCCACCTGGCGCACCGCTGGCCGCCCTCGCGGCCACGAGGCAGCAGACGCGGACGGCACCCTCCGGTGGCGTCCAAATTCAACCTCCTCCGGCCCCGCCGGGTGCATTTCCAGACGAGAAACCAAGATGAGCGACAAGGTTGTACATGTCGGCGATGCCGACTTCGATAGCGCAGTGCTGAATTCCAAGGAACCGGTGCTGGTCGATTTCTGGGCCGAGTGGTGTGGTCCGTGCAAGATGATCGCCCCCGCCCTGGACGAACTGGCCGACGCCTACAACGGCCGCGCCAAGATCGCCAAGGTCAACGTGGACCAGAACCGCGCATTGGCCGCCAAGTACCACGTGCGCTCGATCCCGATGCTGCTGGTGTTCAAGGACGGCCAGGTCCAGGCGCAGCAGATCGGCGCGGTCGGCAAGGCCCAGCTGGCCGGCATGCTGGACAAGGCGCTGGCCTGATCGCAGCAGGCAGCCGGTCCCTGCCGGCTGCCCGCGGGCCCTGCCCCGCATGAATGACCCTGCCCCACCCGGCTTGCGCACCGCCGCGAGCCGGTGTTAGTGTCGGCAGCATCCGGCCGCATTCGCGCGCCGCATCTTCTGGACGACGTTCTTTCCAGAATCCTTTCCCAACGTTCGCTGCCCTGCCGGGCGCTCGCACCTTCTAGCGAGGAATCCAGCACTTGTCCGATATCACTACTTCCGAACCCGGGAGCGCCGACGCGCCCGCCGAGAAGCGCGTGCGCAAGCCGCGCGTCGCCAAGGCCGCCGCCAACACCGGTGCCGAGGCGGGTTCTCCCCCCGCACATCAATCCGCCCTGCCCCTGGCTGCCGCGCCTGACGCGCCGGCGCCGGTCGCCGCTCCGTCGGCGCCGCAGCAGGCACCGGCCGCATCTACGGGCGACGCCTCCTCTGCCCAGGGCAATGCGCAGCAGGACACCGGCGACGGTGGCCAGCGCAACCAGAACGGCAACAACAACAACACCCCCAAGGGCGGGCAGAACCCGTACCAGCAGGGTCAAGGCCAAGGCCAGAACCAGGGTCAGGGTCAGGGTCAGGGCAACCGCCGTGATCGTTTCCGCAATCGCCGTGACCGCAACCGCGGTGGCGATCGCTACAACGACGACGGCATGCCGCAGGACAACGGCGAACAGCAGCCGTTCGTGCGCAGCCAGCAGGCCAACGTGCCCGAAGGCTTCCCGGTCTATTCGCTGAGCGATCTCAAGCGCATGCCGGCACAGAAGCTGCTGGAAATCGCCGAGCAGCTGCAGATCTCCGAAGGCGTGGCACGTGCCCGCAAGCAGGACGTGATCTTCGCCCTGCTCAAGGTGCTCACCCGCCACGGCGACGGCGTTGCCGCCGACGGCGTGCTGGAAATCCTGCCGGACGGCTTCGGGTTCCTGCGTGCCGCCGAAGCCAGCTACCTGGCCGGCCCGGACGACACCTACATCTCGCCCAGCCAGATCCGCCGCTTCAACCTGCGCACCGGCGACCACCTGTCCGGCCGCATCCGCTTCCCGAAGGACGGCGAGCGTTACTTCGCGCTGTCGATCGTGGACACCATCAATGGTGAGCCGCTGGAAGCGTCGAAGAACAAGGTGCTGTTCGAAAACCTCACCCCGCTGTTCCCGCGCAAGCGCTTCACCCTGGAACGCGGCAACGGCTCGTCCGAAGACATCACCGGCCGCATCCTCGATCTGATGGCACCGCAGGGCAAGGGTCAGCGTTCGCTGATCGTGTCCCAGCCCAAGGCCGGTAAGACGATGATGATGCAGCAGGTGGCCACGGCGATCACCACCAACCATCCGGACGTGCACCTGATCGTGCTGCTGATCGACGAGCGCCCGGAAGAAGTGACCGAAATGCAGCGCACCGTGCGCGGCGAGGTCATCAGCTCCACCTTCGACGAACCGGCTGCGCGCCACGTGCAGGTTGCCGAAATGGTGATCGAGCGGGCCAAGCGCCTGGTCGAGCACAAGAAGGACGTGGTGATCCTGCTCGACTCGATCACCCGCCTGGCACGTGCCTACAACAACGTGGTGCCCAGTTCCGGCAAGGTGCTCACCGGTGGTGTGGACGCCAACGCCCTGCACCGTCCGAAGCGCTTCTTCGGCGCCGCGCGCAACGTGGAGGAAGGCGGCAGCCTGACCATCATCGCCACCGCGCTGGTCGATACCGGCAGCAAGATGGACGAGGTGATCTACGAAGAGTTCAAGGGCACCGGCAACAGCGAAGTGCACCTGAGCCGTCGCATCTCTGAAAAACGCGTGTTCCCGGCGATCGACATCAACCGCTCGGGCACCCGTCGCGAAGACCTGCTGATCGAACCGGAACTGCTGCAGAAGATCTGGATCCTGCGCAAGCTGCTGCATCCGATGGATGAAATGGCCGCAATGGAATTCCTGCTCGACAAGATGAAGAACACCAAGTCCAACGACGAGTTCTTCGGTTCGATGAAGCGCTGATACGCGTTTCAGGCGAACAGAAAAAGGCCCCGCATCGCGGGGCCTTTTTCGCATTACATGCATACCTCGCGCGGGTCCAGCCCCAAGGCGCGGCACACGCGATCATGAACCCGTCGCGCACCGCGTCGCTTCGACGTGATGGCGTACAACCACATCGGCATGGGCGGAATGAAGTTCTCCCAGTCGTCGATCTGCAACCGTCCGCGCAGCGCCTTGAACAGCAGTCGTGATTCCTCGTTCGCACCGGCGAAGTACGCGGCAAGCGCGAATGTTTCAAGGCATACTCCATCGTAGTCATCGTCACTGCGGGTGCCGATTTCCCCGATGCGGGCAGCCAGCGTAGCCGGAGTAGCGTCGGCCCATTTCAGGAGGGCGCGGCGCAACCACGCCGCGACCGCATCGTCGGCAAGGTGTCCGGCGATCTTCCGGATATCGGTGATCTCTTCGGACGCAGTGAACGCGTCATCCAGTATGGCCTGCGCCGCCACGACATGCGAGCAGCTCCCGGCAGGTGCGTGCTCCACGATCCACCCGGCGAACTGCACATGCTCGTCATGCGATCCACCCCACCTGGGAAGGGTTCCCCGGGCATACTGACGAATGGCGGGACCGTGAAAGTGCCCCGCCTCAAGCAGCCCGTTGAGCCAGGCATCGCGCTGTCCTTCACCGATGCCTATGACGACGTCACAGTGAATCAAACCCGCCAACGCCATGGCGTTGTCAGGATCGTGCTCGACGATCCGGACAAACTTCTCGTAGGCCTGTGCCATGATCTTCGGATAGCGTCTTCGGCGCAGGAAAGAAATGGCATTCGCATAGGTCTCGCCCCGCACCACCCACGCGCCCCACACATCCATGTACGCCGCTATCAGCGGGGGGTGAGGGGAGCATGGCTGCTGCGCAGACCACGTCGTCATCCAGTGAGGGGCGCGGCGATCCCGGCATATGCGCCACACCAGAGACTCGTAAGTCTCGGCCGGCAGGCTCGCCAGCACGGCATCGGCAGAAGCGAAGTCACCGTCCTGCAGGAGCTGCTGCGTTCGTGCAAGGTGCGGCTCGATGAAATGCGGGCGGTGCACCGCACAGGGCATGACCCGCAGCGTTTTCAGTAGGCGTCGCATGAACGGTGGGTCTCTTCGAAACCCACGATTTTGAACGGCGGCATCCCGTGCGGGCCATGCAAGAAGTTGCAATACACCGCCGCACCAACACCAGGACCCGGCCCAGCGCCGCAGAGTTACGCGGTGCTGACCAGAATTCGACGGTGGCGCGTTACGGGCAGCGCACCACGCCCGCCGCCTTGTCTGCATCCACCGACACGCGCACCTGGGTGAATGCCGCCGCGAACGGTGCGTCGGCGCTCACCACGAACGGCGCTTCCACCGCGCCCAGGTCCACGCCGCGCTTGGCAAAGCACGCCAGCGGCACGGTCACGGTCTGCTTCTGGCCGGGCGCCAGTTTGCCCAGCAGCGGGGCGATATCCACGCCCCCTTCGCAGCCGGTGCCGCACTGCATGCTCACCGTCACCGGCGATGCCGGGCGCTGCACCAGCTGCACGTCGAACTGCAGCGCGCCGTGGTTGCGGGCCAGCGCGCCCAGGTTGCGCCGCGAGGTGCTGCGCGCGATCAACTGCGCCGGTGCCAGCCACGTCACTTCCTTGGCATCCTGCTGGGTGTTCACCTGCACGGTGCGCACCTGCACCACCGGCGTGGCGGTCGGCCAGCGCAACGTGGCGTTGAGGTCGTTGCCCAGCGGCTGGGTGGCACCGTTGGCGGCCACGTGCAGCGCGAACGGCGGGGTATCGGCGCGGTTGAAGATCGGCAGCGTGGTCACTTCGCCGCAGTTGTCCGGGTTGGCTTCGGGCAGGCGCGCCAGCGCACCGGGCGCGTTGTAGGCCAAACCGTGGCCCAGCGCGAATAGCGGCGGGCGCTTCGGGTCCGGCCGGTCAATCGGTGCCGGGCACGGCACGCCCGGCCACGGGAAGCTCAGCCGGCCGCGGAAGTCGTGCGCCGGTTTGCCGTCCTTGCCGGCCACCAGCACATCGGTGATGCCTTTGCCCTCGCTGCCCGGCAGCCACGCGGCCACGAACGCCTGGGACAGGTTGAGCAGGTCGTTGGTGTACATCGGGCGGCCGGAGAAATACACGGTGACCACCGGCTTGCCACTGGCCTGGGCCGCGCGCAGCACCGCCAGATCCTGCGGGTAGGCGCGGCTGTGACTGACCGAATCGGAGGCCAGGATGTCGCCGTTGGTTTCGGCATAGGGGGTCTCGCCCACCACCGCCACCACCACGTCAAACTGCGTCGGATCCAGGCCGTTGCCGTCGGCGCTGTAGGCCACCTGCTGCGTACCCAGTTCGGCGCGCAGTGCGCCCAGCACCGAATCGGCGTTGGGGAAATCGGCGTTGGTGTTTTCGGTGCCCTGCCAGGTCAGCGACCAGCCACCGGCCTGGTCGGACAGGCTGTCGGCGCTCTTGCCCACCACCATTACCCGCGCATTGCGGCGCAGCGGCAGCGCGCTGCCCTCGTTCTTGAGCAGCACCAGCGACTCCCGCACCGCCCGGCGCGCCAGCGCGCGGTGCTGCACGGCGTTGGCGTCACCGGCATGGCGGCTGTCCGACGGCCTGTGCTCGAACAGGCCGGCGCGCAGCTTGACCCGCAGGATGCGGCTGACCGCATCGTCGATGCGCGCCATCGGGATCTCACCCTTTTCCACCTGCGCGATGGTGTTGGCGATGAACGCCTTCCAGTCGTCGGGCACCATCACCATGTCGATGCCGGCGTTGATCGCCTGGGCGCAGCTGTCGTTGCGGCAGCCCGGCACCTGGGCGATGCCGTTCCAGTCGGAGACGACGAACCCGTCGAAGCCCATCGTGTCTTTCAGGGCGTCGGTGAGCAGTGCCTTGTTGCCGTGCATCTTGCCGTAGTCGACGCGACCGGTACGGTCGTTCCAGCTGTTGAACGAGGCCATCACCGTCTGCACGCCTTCGCCCAGCGCGCCGTAGTAGCCCTGCCCGTGCACGTTGACCATGGTGGCCTTGTCCACCAGCGCCTCGCCCTGGTCGCGGCCGTTGTCGGTGGCGCCGTCGCCGATGTAATGCTTGGCCGTGGCCACCACGTTGCCGTCATCGCCGAAACGGCCCTGCGCGCCCTTGACGTAGGCGCGGGCGTATTCGCGCACGCGTGCCGGGTCGGACGAGAAGCTTTCATAGGTGCGGCCCCAGCGCGGGTCGTGCGCCACGGCCAGGGTAGGCGCGAACACCCAGTCGATGCCGGTGGCGCGGGTGGCGCGTGCAGTGGCTTCGCCGATGCGCTCGATCAGTTCTGCATCGCCGGCCGCGCCCAGGCCGATGTTGTGCGGGAACAGCGTGGCGCCGTACACGTTGTTGTGGCCGTGCACCGCGTCGGTGCCCCAGATCACCGGCACCGGCGTGCGCGCATCGGTGGCCAGCGAGGCCGCACGGTAGGCGTCGGCAAGCGTCAACCAGTCCGCCACGCTGGCGTGTTTGTTCATGCCCGGCCACGAGCCACCGCCATTGAGCACCGAACCGATGTAGTACTGGCGTACCTGCGCCGGGGTGATGGTCTTGATCTCCGGCTGGGTCATCTGCCCCACCTTCTGCGCCAGTGTCATCTGCGCCACGATCTGCTTCACCCGCGCCTCGATGGCCGCATCGCTGGCGATCGCGCTGGTCACCCGCGGCCAGTCCTGCAGGCGCTCACCACTGGCGGGCGCAGCGGCCACCGGTGCGGCCAGGGCCAGCAGCAGGCAGCTGCCAAGAAGGGTCTTGTTGGGGCTGTTCACGGACAACTACCTCCGGTGGAATGACGCGCGATCGGGGTGGGCGCCGCGCGGATGACAACCACGCGCGATGGGCGACGACGGGGTGCCGGCGAGCATTTGGATCGGTTCAACGCCCCCGTCTGACAGCGCTGTCATACAAACACCCGGCAATGCTGTCAACCATTGGAAGGCCCGCGCAGGGCGTGTGTCCCGCTACGACAGGCATTACCGCACGACGGCCTGCATCGATCCGCCGCGGGGTGTTGCAACGCCGCACGAAATTCAACGGCGCGCCACAAGCCATCGCGGCATGGCACCATCGGCCTGCCTCGGCAACCTCCACGCGACGTTGCCGCACTACCATCGGCAGTTGCCGACCTGCCCCCACATAGGATCCACCGCACCATGCGTAGTCGAATCGAGGATGTCGCCGCAGTCGCGGGCGTTTCGATCAAGACCGTGTCCCGCGTGCTCAACAACGAGCCCAACGTGCGCGCCGAAACGCGCGAGCGGGTCACCGCCGCCGTGGCGCGGCTGGGCTACAAGCCCAACCTCTCGGCACGCAGCCTGGCCGGGCAGCGCTCCTATGCACTGGCGCTGGTCTACAACAATCCGTCGCGCAACTACCTGATGGAAATCCAGAACGGCATGCTCGAAGCCTGCCACGCCACCCACTACAACCTGATCCTGGGTCCGGTCGGCGTTGGCCGCAGCACCCTGCCTGACCTGGCGGCACTGTTCGAGAATTCGCGGCCCGATGGCGTGGTGCTGATTCCACCGTTGACCGACGATGCGGTGGTGCTGGCCTACCTGGAGGAGCACGAGATTCCCTTCGCCAGCATCGCCCCGCGCCACCCCGAGGGCCGCATCGGCGTGCGCATGGATGAAACCACGGCCGTGGTGGAACTGATTGGCCACCTGGTGGCGCAGGGCCACCGCCGCATCGGCCACATCAAGGGCCCGCGCGCGCACGGTGCCTGCCAGTGGCGCCTGGCCGGCTACCGCCAGGCGCTGCGTGAGCACGGCATCGCCTACGACCCGGCCCTGGTGGTCAACGGGCAGTTTTCATTCGAGTCCGGGATCGAGGCGGCCAACACGCTGCTCGACCTGGCGCAACCGCCGACGGCCATCTTCGCGGCCAACGATGACATGGCCGCCGCGGTCTACCGCGTGGCCGGCCAGCGTGGCCTGCGTGTGCCGCGCGACCTGTCGGTATGCGGCTTCGATGACACGCCCATCGCCGGGCATATCTACCCGGCGCTGACCACGGTGCGGCAGCCCACCTCGCACATGGGCCGGCTGGCCACCGAACAGCTGATCGACCACATCCGGTCGCCCGACGCCGGCCGCATGGTCACGGTGGACCATGCGGTGCTGGTGCGCGAATCGACCCACGCGCCGCGGCGACGCTGAGACGCGTACTTACGCGGCGTGGCGCGAGCCCCGCCACGCGTAGAACACGATGTACAGGTAGCACAGCATCGGCAGCAGGAACGACAGCTGCAGGCCGTGGTGGTCGGCCACCCAGCCCATCGCCAGCGGTACCACCGCCCCGCCCACGATGGCCATCACCAGCAGGCTGGAGCCCTTGCCGGTCAGCGCGCCCAGCCGTGCGATGGCGAGCGCGAAGATGGTCGGGAACATGATCGAGTTGAACAGCCCGATGCTCACCACCGCCCACTTGGCCAACCCGCCACCGGCCAGCATGGTGACCGCCAGCAGCGCCATCACCACCAGCGCGAAGATGCCCAGCAGGCGGCGCGGGTCCAGCCGGGCCAGCAGCACGGTACCGACCAGGCGCCCCACCAGCGCGCCGCCCCAGTACAACGACACATAGCGCGTGGCTTCCTGCTCGGTGAGCCCTTCGCCAATGCCCGGCATCGACAGGAAGTTGACCAGCACGCTGCCGATGGATACTTCGGCACCCACGTAGAAGAAGATCGCCAGCACGCCGTAGCGCAGGTGCGGATGCCGCAGCGCGTCGCCGATGCGCCCACCGGTGGCCCCTTCCTCCACGCCCGGGATCGCCGGCAGGCGGAACATCCAGATGGCCGCGGCCAGCACGAACAGCGCCACCGCCAGGCCGAAGTACGGCAGCTGCACCGACTGCGCTTCGGCGGCGCGGTAGGCCAGCGCCTCGGCCTGCGGCAGCAGCGCCAGTGCTTCATCGGTGCGCGGTTCGGCCGACAGGATCAGCAGGCCGCCAAACAGCGGGGCCAGCGTGGTGCCCAGTGCGTTCATCGACTGCGCCAGGGTCAGCCGGCTGGACGCGGTCTGCTCGGGCCCCAGCAGCGCCACGTACGGGTTGGCCGCCACCTGCAGCACGGTGATGCCGGTGGCGAGCACGAACAACGCCGCCAGGAACAACCCGTACACATGCGCGTGCGCGGCCGGCCAGAACAGCAGCGCGCCCACGCCGGCGATGGCCAGCCCGGCCACGATGCCGCGCTTGTAGCCCACGGCCGCCACCAGCCGGCCCGCCGGCAGCGACATCAGGAAGTACGCACCAAAGAAGGTGAACTGCACCAGCATCGCCTGCACCCAGGTGAGCGCGAAGGCCGCCTTGAGGTGGGGAATGAGGATGTCGTTGAGGCAGGTCAGGAAGCCCCACATGAAGAAGATCGCGGTGACGACCGTCAGGGCCACGCGGTTGCTTTGCACGTGTTGCCCGCGCACTGCAGCAGGGTTGTCCATTGCATGTCCTTGTTGAAGGGTATGCCAGCCATTCGGCGGCCACACATGGAACCCGCTTCGCCATCGATTGTCCAGCGCTGTCAGCAGACAGGACATGGCCTGCACGACAGCGACAGGCGTGCCTGCTTCGGGCATCCGCGCAGTTTCGTTCTGCACTGCACAACGCCGTCTGCATGCTGCAGCGGCAGCACGGAGCAAGCCATCAAACACACCGCAGGCCCTGCGCCACGGTGCTTTACCGGTCGCCGATACGGCCCGGATGACAGCGCTGGACGTACCTTCCAGAACGGCGGGATGTACAGAGGCAGGGGCGTTTGTTGACAACGCTGTCAACCATAGCTCCCAATCCGGCCCGTGTGCTGTTGAACCACGCCATCACGCCGTAGGACGCCATTATCGATTTCCCTGGGGAGGGAGCTTTCATGAAGACGTACAAGGTCGTACCCCGCAAGGCGATGCTCACTTCCGCGCTGCTGGCCGTGCTGGCCAGCCCCGCCTGGGCGCAGGATCCGGCCCGCCCGGCCACGGGCGAAGCGCCCGACCCGACTACGCTGGACGCGGTGCAGGTCACCGGCATCCGCGGCAGTCTTACCTCGTCGATGAACCTAAAGCGCGACAGCCAGGGTGTGGTCGATGGCATCGTCGCCGAGGACATCGGCAAGTTCCCCGATACCAACCTGGCCGAATCGCTGCAGCGCATCAGCGGCGTGTCGATCGACCGCACATCCAGCGGCGAAGGCTCCAAAGTGACCGTGCGCGGCATCGGCCCGGACTTCAACCTGGTGCTGCTCAACGGCCGCCAGATGCCCGCGTCGAACCTGGGCAACGGCGGCGGCGGGCTGTCCGGCTCGCGCTCGTTCGATTTCGCCAACATCGCCTCCGAATCGATCTCGGCAGTGGAGGTGTACAAAACCACCCGCGCCGACAACCCCACCGGCGGCATCGGCGCCACCATCAACATCAAGACGCTGCGCCCGCTGGACGCCGAACCGGTGATCAGCCTGGGCCTGAAGGCGGTCAACGACAGCTCCAACGACAACCTGCCGCGCACCCTGCAGGGCGCCAACATCACCGGCGAGCTGTCGGGCATCTTCAGCCAGCGCTACGCCGACGACCGCTTCGGCGTCACCCTCAGCGCCAGTCACCAGGAGCGCGATTCGGGCTTCAACCAGGCCACCGTGGCCGAAGGCTGGGCCACCTTCCAGGGCAGCGAAAGCAGCGACTGGCGTGCGCTGCCGCAACCGGGCCAGGGCTATTCGGACCGCATCCAGAACCGCCCCGACGCCACCGATATCTACGCCCGCCCGCAGAACACCGCCTACAACGTCAACGGCGTGCAGCGCCAACGCACCAACGCGCAGGCCACCCTGCAGTGGAAGCCGGCCGACAATGTCACCACCACGCTGGACTACACCTACGTGGAGAACAAGGTGCAGCAGCAGCGCAGCGAGTTGTCGGTGTGGTTCAACTACGGCCCCGGCGACAGCACCTGGACCAATGGCCCGATAGCGGCGCCGATCATCTACAGCGAAGACATGGTCAACTCGGACGTGTCGATGGGCGGCATGAAGCTGGCCACCAAAAACAGCATGGACGCGCTCGGCTTCAACGTGGCCTGGGAAGTCAACGACGCGTTGAGCCTGTCCTTCGACGCCCACAATGCCACCGCCGAATCGCAGCCGGACAGCCCGTATGGCTCGGCCGGCGTGCTCGGCGTGGCGGCCTTCGTGCGTGGCAAGACCACCGTGGACTACAGTGGCGACCTGCCGATCATCAACATCGCGCTGCCACCGGGTGGTGTCCAGGCCAACCAGGCGCTGGTCACCGGTTCGGTATTCCAGAACAGCTACAACAAGTCCAAGGTGCAGCAGTACCAGGGCAGCGGCACGTTCAAGTTCGCCGACTACTCGGCCCTGGATTTCGGCGTCGGCCATACCAAGGTGGAAAACCGCTCGGCCTCGGCCATCATGCAGCGCGACAGCTGGGGCGGGCTGGGCAACCCGGCCGACTATGACGACAGCATCTGGTACGCCGACGACATGGCCAAGTACTTCGATGCGTTCTCCGGGCACGGCGACCCGCGCCTGACCGGCCAGTTCCTGGTGTTCGATTTCGACCGCCTGCGCGAACGTGCCGGCCAGGTGGCCGCCAATGGCGAGCCGCCCTGCCCCACCTGTTACCTGGCCCCCACCGAATACACCGAAGACATCCGCACCACCGAAACCTCCAAAAGCGCCTACCTGCAGTACCGCACCACGTTCGACTGGTCGATGCCGCTGCACGTGGCGGCCGGCGTGCGCTACGAGCAGACCGAGGTGGAATCGACCGCGCTGGTGCGCGTGCCGACCAGCATCAACTGGGGCTCGGCCAACGAGTTCAACCTGGGCTACGCGGCCGAGGGCACCTTCATTGGTGGCAAGGGCAAGTACGACTACGTGCTGCCCAACGTGGACCTCAAACTGGACATCACCGAGGCGCTGGCGCTGCGCGGCAGCTACAGCCGCAGCATTGGTCGCCCCGGCTGGACCCAGATCGACAGCGGCCGTCGCTTCGACAACATCGTGCGTACCCAGGGCGGCACCGGCTCGCGCGGCAACCCCGGGCTGGAGCCGCTGCTGGCGGACAACTTCGACCTGTCGCTGGAGTGGTACTACGGCGAATCCAGCTATGCCTCGCTGGGCTTCTTCCGCAAGAACATCAAGAACTTCATCAGCAACACCATCGTGCGCGACAACAGCGCCGGGCTGCATACCCCGGTGGGCGGCACTTACTGGAACGAGGCGCTGGCCTCCGGGTGCGGCGTGACCGACATGCCCTGCATCCGCGATTACATCTTCGCCAACCATGACGGCGACCCGGGCGTGACCGCCACCGGCACCAACTCGGCCGGCCAGCGCACCGGCACCATCGTCGGCCAGCCCGGCGACCCGGTTGCCGGGTTCGACATCACCGTGCCGGCCAACCAGCGCTCGGACCACCTGGACGGCTGGGAACTGAGCGTGCAGCAGCTGTTCGGGCAGACCGGTTTCGGCCTGGCGGCCAACTACACCAAGGTGAAATCCGGGCTGACCTTCGACAACCTGAGCCTGGGCGACCAGTACCCGATGATCGGCCTGAGCGACTCGGCCAACCTGGTGCTGTTCTACGAGAAGTACAACTGGCAGGTGCGTGCGGCCTACAACTGGCGCGACACGTTCCTCAACGGCATCGGCGGGCAGGGCCCGAACCCGAATTACACCGATGCCTACGGCCAGCTGGACCTCAACATCAGCTACGCGGTGAGCGACCAGCTCACGCTGAGCCTGGAGGCGATCAACCTGACCGACGAAACCATGCGCACCTATGCGCGCCACACCAACATGTTGCGCTACGCCACCCAGACCGGGCCGCGTTACATGTTCGGGGTACGCTACAAGTTCTGAGCACAGGAACCACGGCGCGATGACAGGCCGGATCGAGGAAGTGCAGGGGCTGGACCCGGCGCAGCTGCACACGCAGCTGCCCGGCTGGACCACGCCCAAGGTGCTGCGCGGGCTGGTGGCGCACTGGCCGATGGTGGCTGCGGCACGCACATCGGCGGCCGCAGCGGTGGCACACCTCAAGCAGTTCGACCACGGCCAGATGCCGGTCACCGCCACCACCGCGCCGCCACAGGCGCAGGGGCGGCTGTTCTACAACGCGGACATGAGCGGCTTCAATTTCCGCCGTGAGCAGATCGCCCTGAAGGTGGTGCTCGATACCCTGCTCAAGTACCAGCCCGACCCCGACCCGCCTGGCATCTATGTGGCCTCGACCACGCTGGACAGCTTCCTGCCCGGCTTCGGCGCGTGCAACCCCCTGGCGCTCGGCGTCGAGGACCCGCTGGCCAGCATCTGGATAGGCAACCGCTCGCGCATTGCCGCCCACCAGGATGTACCGGACAACCTGGCCTGCGTGGCCGCCGGCCGACGCCGGGTGACCCTGTTTGCTCCGGAACAGATCGACAACCTGTACGTCGGCCCATTGGATTTCACCCCTGCCGGTCAGGCCATCAGCCTGGTCGACTTCGCCGCGCCGGACCTGCACCGCTTTCCGCGCTTTGCCCAGGCGTTGGCACATGCGCAGGTGGCCGAACTGGGACCGGGCGATGCGGTGTTCATCCCCTCGTTGTGGTGGCACCACATGGAAGGGCTGGACACCTTCAACGTGCTGGTGAACTACTGGTGGCGCCCGGTGCCGGCATGGATGGATGCGCCCATGAACGCGTTGATGCTGGCCATGCTGGCGTTGCGCGAGCTTCCGCCGCCGCAGCGTGAACACTGGCGCACCCTCTTCGACCACTACGTATTCGACGCCGACCCGGACACCGCCGCGCATGTGCCCGCCCACGCACGCGGCGTGCTGGGCGCGCTGGATGCCAACACGGCCGCGCAGGTGCGCAGCGTACTGCGCAGACGACTGGAACGCTGAAGGCCTGCGGCCGCGCGCTTCACCCACGGCGGGCCGTAATCCGCAATAATCCGCGGCGTGACCCGTAGTCCGCCCGGGGGTGGGATGTTGCGCTCCTGATTGCTCCGCCGCTGCCGTTCCATCCGCATCCCGGCTGGCGCTGCACCCTGCCAGTCCGAAGCCCCGCATGCGCCCGTTTTCCACCCGCCTCAACCTTGGCAAGCTGATCCTTGGCCTGGCCCTGCTCAGTGCCCTGGTGGCGCTGGCCAATACCCTGCACGCCAGTTACCGGGTGCAGCGCGAGCAGTTGATCGGTACCACCCTGGAAGCCAACCGGGTCTATGCCAGCAAGCTGGCCGAAACCACCCAGAACTTCATCCAGTCCGCGCAGCAGCAGCTGGCCTACAGCGCCACCGCACTCGGCCAGCGCCCGCACGACCGCCGCGAACTGGAAGCCGAAGCAGCGCGCCTGCAGCTGCAGACCAACAGCTTCAATTCGGTGTTGATCGTCGATCCGGCCGGCACCGTGCTGGCCACCTCGCCGCAGAGCCTGGCCCTGCAGGGCATCACCCTTAACAGCCGCGGCAACAAGGACGCGCTGGAACGGCGCGAGCCCTTCATCAGTGACCCCTACCAGTCGGCCACCGGGCGCCTGCTGGTCGCCATCTCCCATCCCATCTTCAGCGCGCAGGGCCAATACCAGGGCTACGTCAGCGGCACCATCTACCTGCGCGAGCGCAGCATCCTGCAGACGCTGCTGGGCAAGCACTACTACCGCGACGGCTCCTACCTGTACGTGGTCGACCGCAACGGCCGCATCCTGTACCACATCGAACCCAACCGGGTGGGCCAGTTCGCGCTGGAGAACCCGGCAGTGCTGGCGGTCACCCAGGGCCACACCGGCGCCCAGCAGGTGCGCAACAGCCACGGCGTGCAGATGCTGGCCGGCTATGCGCCGGTGCCGATCGTCGGCTGGGGCGTGGTGGCCCAGCGTCCCACCGATGCCACGCTGGCGGCCTTGGCCACGCTGATGAAGTCGGTGATCTGGAATGCGATTCCGCTCGGCGTGCTGTCGCTGCTGATCACCTGGTGGTTCGCGCGGCGCATCTCGCTGCCGCTGTGGCAGCTGGCGCGCAACGTACAGAACCGCGACACCGGCATTGCCATCCGCCATGTCACCGGCATCCGTGCCTGGTACTACGAGGTGGCCCACCTCAAGCAGGCCCTGCTGTACAGCTTCAACCTGCTGCAGGACCGCATCGGCAAGCTCAACCGCGCCAGCATGACCGACCCGCTCACCGGGCTGCAGAACCGACGCGGCCTGCAGCAGGGGCTGGAAGACTGGCAGGCGCGCGGGCAGCCGTTCGGGATCATCGCGCTGGACATCGACCGCTTCAAGACCATCAACGACCGCTTCGGGCATGCGGTGGGCGACGCGGTGATCCTGCGCATCGCGCAGCGGATGCGTGACGACTCGCGCGACACCGACCTGCTCTGCCGCAATGGCGGCGAAGAGTTCCTGATCCTGCTGCCGGGCATCGACGCCGAGGCGTCCGCGCGGATCGCCGAACGCCTGCGCGTGCAGGTGGCCGCCGAAGTGTTCGAGGACGTGGGTACGGTGACCGTGTCGCTGGGGGTGGCCCACTACCCCAGCTACCACGACGACCCGCAGCAGGCGCTGCGGTTGGCCGACAAAGCGCTGTACATGGCCAAGGAACAGGGCCGCAACCGGGTCGTGGTGTATCCGGACGTCCCCCAGCGCGGCGGCGCATGAGGGCACCGGGCGGGCGACAGGCGGGGCCCGCCGCCGCTGCCGTGCGGGTCAGCCGCCCAGCTGGGTGAGCAGCTGCGGCCCCTGGCGCGCCGCATCTGCCATGAACACGCCGCCCTGCGGGAGCAGGTCGGCATTGGCATCGGCACCCAGGGCCTTGTCGGCACGCCACGGCGCCTGCTGGCGTGGGCCCGGAATGTACGCATCCCACCTGCCATAACGCTCGCGCTCGTCGTGCAACGCGAAGTGGATGGGCACCCGCAGTGTCCAGCTCGGCGCATCCTTGAATTCACCGGCCGTAGGCGTCTTGAAGGTCCACGTGCGTGCCGCGGCCATCGAGGCGCGGGACAGCTTCTCGCGCATGCTGCGCATCTGCGCCTCGGTACCCACCACGCGCAGGTTGACCTGCTCGGTCGCCACGTCCATGACCTTGCCGTCGCGCCCCACCTGCACGAGCAGCAGCACGTCGCCACGGCCGCCTGCGCGATAGACGTCCTCGGGATAGGCCGGTGCGCGCACCTGCCGCTTGGTGACGCGGTCCACGGCGTCCTCCTTGTACTCCTCGAAGTTGGCGGCCAGCAGGGTGATCTGCTGCTTGCCGTCCGGCAGGCTCTTGCCCCCCAGGCGGATGCTGACCGGCGTGCGCGCGGGAACGGCGCGGCCATCCACCTGCACCGGCGCAAATCGCCAGCTCTGCACGGCGCCTTCGACGAAGCGCGCAATGGCCTCGTCGACCTGATCGCGCTTGTCGAGCTGGAACCGCTCAACCTGGCCTTCGGTGCCGATCTGAATCTGGCCCGTCAGCACCATGGCCGCTTCGGCCTGCTCACGCACCGCGCGCCGGGACTGCGCCTGGGCGTCGGGCAGCATCGACAGGCCGACGCCACCGACGGCGAGGGCCAACGCAAGAATATGGGATGAACGCATCGCACCTGCTCCTTGTGGATGCGTCGAGCCTAGCGCAGCATTCGTGCCGTTTCCAATCAAGCCAACCGATGGCTTTCCGCGTAAGGCGGCGTATCGGGAAAATCACCGGCGGCAAACCGCGCCTGCAGGGTCTGCCACCATGCAGGATCGAACAGATGTGCGGAGTGCTCGCGCACCGCTGCCAGTTCGGGACCCGGCAGACCCATGAACATCCAGAAGCGCTCGGGGAACACATCACGCGGGCCGATCTGGAACCAGGGCTCGTCGGCCAGCGCTTCCTCTGCATTGCGAGGCGTGGGCCAGGCGCGGAAGCTGCAGTCACTGACCAGGCACAGTTCGTCGTAGTCGTAGAACACCGCGCGCCCATGCCGGGACACGCCGAAGTTCTTCGGCAGCATGTCGCCGGGGAAGATGTTGTTGCGCGCCATGTCGGTGATCGCCTGCGCGTAGTCCAGCGCCGCGTTGCGCCGGGCCTCGCTGGCCTGCTCGCGCAGGTACAGGTTGAGCGGGCGGAACCGGCGCTGCACGTAGCACAGCGTCACCACCACGTCGTCTCCGTCTTCGCTGACGCTGCTGCGGCACTGGGTCAACAGTTCCTCCAGCAACGCCGGGGCGAAACGCGCACGCGGAAACCGTAGGTGGCGGTACGGCTGCGCATCCAGCAGGCGGCCTACGCGGTCCAGGTTGAAGACCAGCGCGTACTTCTCTTCCACCTGCTGCCGAGACATCGTCTTGGGCCAGGCGAAGCGGTCGCGGATCAGCTTGAACACCAGCGGATAGCTGGGCAGCGTGAACACCGCCATGACCATGCCCGGGGTGCCGTCGGCATGCACCAGCTGTTCGGTGGGATGGTCCTGGAAATGCCGGAAAAAGGTGCGGTAGCGCTCGGTCTTGCCCTGCTTGGCGCGCCCCAGCACGGTGTAGATTTCATCGATGGGCTTGCCCGGCAGCAGGCTGCGCAGGAACACCACCGCATCGCCCACCGTGGCCAGGTCGGCCTGGAAATAGCTGCGCGACACGCCGAACAGGTGCGCCACGTCGCGGCGTCGGGTCAGCACCGCTTCGGCGCGCAGGCCATGCTGATCGTTGACCAAGGCGATCACGCACGGCGAGAAGCGATGTTCGCCGAACACGCGGCCCACCAGGTAGGCGCGGCGTTCGCGGTAGAACACGGTATCGAGCAGTTCGATGCTGCGCACCGGGTAATCCCCCCAATGCGCCAGGTCATCCTGCAGCCGCACCGCGATCGCCGCCGCGCAGCGCAACTGGTGCGCATACGGTACGTCGAACCGGTAGTCGCCCAACACCCGCAGCAAGGCTTCGGCCGGGCGCGTGGCCGACAGGGTGTAGCTGTGCCGGGCCACCGGGTGGGTGATCGCGTCGGACGGTTCGACATCCATGGCCATGAACTCGATGGCCGCATCGACGCCCTGGGTGGCGAACAGCCGCCGCGCGAGAGTGTTGTAGAAGGTCTTGTACAGCTCGGCGTCGATCAGGCCCTCCAGCAGCGTGGCGTAGGCCTGGCGTACGTGCAGCCACAGCGTGCGGGTGCCCACCTGCTCGCCGGCGCCGCGGCGCAGGGCATCCACGGTCTGGGCGATGCACTGGTCGTACAGGCCGATGCGCTCGACGGCGTCCTGCCGGGCACCGGCCCAGTCACGCGTTCCAAAGCGCAGCCGCGCCCGCTGGGTGACGGCCGCAAAGCGCGCGTGGTAATGCTCGAAGCCATCGCGGATCAGCAGCGCCAGCGTTGTGGCCAGCGCGCCCGGATCGGGAATATCGGCGGCAGCCATGCCATCGCACCGAAGGGACCAGCGGTCACCATACGACAGCCGCCGCTGCCTGCGGTAGCGGGAAAAAGAGGTTCTTCTCCCATCTGAGGGGGGAGCGTCTTGTTGCAAGTGCCGTCGCAGAGCGAGCACGACGCTACGCGGGTGGCCGGGTGCGCAGGCGCTGTTTGGATCGGCTTCGGTCTCCGATCGGGCCGATCGCGAGCGTGAGGGCCCCGTAGCAGCCGATGGGCCCCTGGTGCAAATGTCCCCCGGCCGCGAAGCGGCCTCCTCCTTTATTTTGCCCAGGAGCCTACCGGCCGCTACGGGGCTCGGCTTGCGGCAAGCAGGGGAAGCCAGGCTTTTCTGGCGCTGGTCGGTGGGTCGGGCGCTGGGTCCCTATGCCCTTGGAGGCGAAGTAAAGGATGAGGTGGCGGCCGCAGGCCGACGCCGGAGGACATTCGCCGGAAAGGGCATAGGGACCCAGCGCCCGACCCACCAACGGCCGCGCCTGGAAAGGGTCGAAAGCACGCTTTTGATTGCCCCACATGGCGGCGAAGACCCAAAAAAACGCCGCCGGCCGCCACCACGGCGCGGCCGACGGCGGAGGGAACCTTACAGCGCCAGTTCGGCTTCCACGTCCTGCACCTTGCGGCGCGCCAGGGCGAGGTTGGACTTGTTGCGGTCCAGGACCAGGTACAGGAACAGGCCCTTCTTGCGCGAGACCGGGCGCAGGATGTGGTACGCCTTGCCCAGCGAGATCAGGATGTCTTCGATGGTGTCGTTGAGATTGAGCGACGCGGCCGTCTTCATCTTGGCCCGGATCACCTCGGTGTTGCCTGCTGCGGCCACCTCCATGTCCATCCCCGAACCGGCCTCCCCCAGCAGCATGCCGCTTTCGTAATCGACCAGTGCCACTGCCTGCGCGCCATCGATGGTCATCAGCGCGTTCAAGGTATCGTCGAGTCCTGCCATGTTGCACCCCGTTGGTTGTCGAGCCCCGTGTTCCCCTGCGGATCGGCTCGTGATCCGCTGAGTTCGGCCATGATGTTGCGGCCACATTCCTTCGCACTCCACAGCACCTTGCCGATCACGCAGCGCGCGTCGCAGGCGGTCATCAGCAGCAGCGGCGCCGGCATGGCGGGCAGGGCCAGCATCAGCACCTTGCCCTCGCCGGCCTCCAGCATCAGCACTTCCAGTTCCCCCAGCGCCAGCTCGCGACCCACCGCGGCGGCCAGCGCCAGCATCGCGCTGGTCATCGCGGCCAGGCGCTCGCCGTTGCCGTGCGTGCCCGCGGCCGGCACCAGCGCGAAGCCATCCACGCTGGCCAGCACCACGCTGCGTACCCCGTTGATGTCATCGGCAAAGCCCTGCAGGTGGCTGCCCAGTCGCTCGCGCAACGCCGGGTCCAGGCGGCGCGCATCGTGTCCATCAGCCATGCGCGGCCACCAGGGCGCCGGCTTCCATTTCGCTCATCAGTACGTCCATCAGGCACAGTCCCTGTTCGCGATCACGTGCATCCACCGGCACCACCGGCAGCCAACGGCCCTGCTGGCCGGTATGTACGGCGCAGGCCTCCAGATCGAACTGCGGGGCCAGGTCCAGCCGCGACACGCCGATCACCGCCGGCACCTGCGCGGCGTGCTGATGCAATACGGCCAAGTACGCGGCGAGCTCGTCAGTAACGGTATCGCGGGTGGCATCCAGCAGCAGCACCACGCCACTGGCCCCCTGCAGCAGGATCGGCCAGAGGAAATCGAAGCGCTGCTGCCCGGGCGTGCCGTACAGACGCAGACGGTCGCCATTGGGGAGGTCGATATCGGCGTAATCCATCGCCACCGTGGTCGATGCCTTGTCCGCGCCCTGGCGGTCGCTGTTGTGCACGTCGGTGTTGATCACCGCACCGGCGGCGATGGCACGCACCAGCGTCGACTTTCCACATCCCATGCTGCCCAGCACCACGATCTTGTGTTCGCGCACGTCAGCCTCCGCTGCGCTGGCGCACGCTGCGCCACATGCGGGCCAGCAGGCCGCCGGTATCGCCCGCGCCGCCCGCCATGCGCATGCCTGCGGTCGGCGCTTCCAGCGCGGCATACCCGCACAGATAGGCCGGGTGCACGAAGGCACATACAGCCTCGCGCGGGATCTCCAGCAGCGTGGCGCACTCATCGACGCTACAGGCGCGCTTGAGCAACAACGAACACAACCGGAAACTGTCGTGCTGGTGGCCCAGTACGCGGAAGTCGGGCCAGCGCAGCAGGCGCACGCGGGCTTGCTGGCGCAGGCGTGCATCCAGATCGTGCCAGTGTGCTGGATGCTGGCCCCATTGCCATAACAGCGGGCGCAGCGGTTGCCGTGGCAACTCGCCGGCCAGCTGCTGGTAGCGCTTGGCGGCGATGCCGTGCAGGGCCAGGTGCTCGAAACTGTCCGACAGGGCCTGCGCCATCGCCACGTTGTCGCTGCCGTCGGGCACCACCATCTGGTCCTGTTCGAAATCCACCAGCAGCAGCGGCAGGCCGTCCAGCGCCAGCACGGCGTGGCCATGCCGCGACTGCAGGCTCTCACGCAGCACGCGCGTGATCGCCTTCGCGCTGCGGGCGGCGATGGGCTCCTCGATCGGTTCCGGTGCGGGCGGCATCTGGCGCAGTGCGTGCTCGATGGCATGGTCGTCCAGCACCGCGTGCTCATCGCCCTGGCCATGGCGCAGGTGGCCATGCTGGTCTTCGATCCAGAACTGGATCTTCGGCCGCTCGCGCACCATGCGCAGCGCGGCATTGCGCAACGCGGGTGTGTCCTTGATCACCAATAGATCGCAGTCATCCAGGTCGCGGCAACTGCGCACGGTGTCGGCCGGCAGTGCAGCGGCCGAGCGCAGGCGCTGCAACAAGGCGTGCTCCCCCTGGATATCCGATCCGACCACCAGCACCCTGGCCATCGCCTTCCCCTGCGTTGTGAGAGATCACACTTACTGCAGAAAAGATCGTCGATAGGCTATGCCATCAATACCGGGGCTTAAGTGATGCATCGCACAGATTGAACTGACGTTTGTGCGCCGTGCGAGGGCGGGCAGACGCTGTGGCGACAAGGCAAGTTCCGTACCACTGGCGTTGACGCGGCCTTCATGCCCCGGGGCGCGCCCCTCGACCAACATCACAGTCCGGCGGGTTCCAGGGCGCGGGCCGGGCGCAGCGACGCCCAACAAAAAACCCGCGCCGAAGCGCGGGTTTTTGTCGATCACCGCAGGTGCGGCATCGAGACCTTACAGCGCAGCCAGCGCGCCGTTGAAGGTGGTGCTCGGGCGCATCGCGGCCGAGGCCTTGGCCACGTCCGGACGGTAGTAGCCGCCGATATCCACGGCCTTGCCCTGCACCGCAGCCAGCTCTTCGACGATCTTCTGCTCGTTGTCGGCCAGTGCCTTGGCCAGCGGGGCGAAGCGGGCCTTCAGCGCGGCATCGTCGTCCTGTGCGGCCAGGGCCTGGGCCCAGTACAGCGCGATGTAGAAGTGGCTGCCGCGGTTGTCGATGCCACCCAGCTTGCGCGACGGCGACTTGTCGTTGTCCAGGAACTGGCCGTTGGCCTGGTCCAGGGTCTTGGCCAGCACCGTGGCGCCGGCATTGTCGTAACGGTTGCCGAGGTGCTCCAGCGAGGCCGCCAGGGCCAGGAACTCGCCCAGCGAATCCCAGCGCAGGTAGTCCTCTTCCACGAACTGCTGCACGTGCTTGGGCGCCGACCCACCGGCACCGGTCTCGAACAGGCCGCCACCGGCCATCAGCGGCACGATCGACAGCATCTTGGCGCTGGTGCCCAGCTCCATGATCGGGAACAGGTCGGTGAGGTAATCGCGCAGCACGTTGCCAGTCACCGAGATGGTGTCCTCACCCTTGCGGATGCGGTCCAGCGAGAAGGCCGTGGCCTCCACCGGGGTCAGGATGCGGATGTCCAGGCCGGACGTGTCGTGGTCCTTCAGGTAGGTTTCCACCTTGGCGATCACCTGCGCGTCGTGCGCACGCGCGGCATCCAGCCAGAACACCGCCGGGGTGTTGCTCAGGCGGGCACGGTTGACGGCCAGCTTCACCCAGTCCTGGATCGGGGCATCCTTGGTCTGGCACATGCGCCAGATGTCACCGGTCTGCACGGCGTGTTCGAACACCACGCTGCCCGCCTCGTCGGTGACGCGCACGGTGCCGTCGGCCGGGATCTGGAAGGTCTTGTCGTGCGAGCCGTATTCCTCGGCCTTCTGCGCCATCAGGCCGACGTTGGGCACCGAGCCCATGGTGGCCGGATCGAACGCGCCGTGCGTGCGGCAATCATCGATGACGGCCTGGTACACACCGGCGTAGCAGCGGTCGGGGATGACGGCCTTGGTGTCCTGCAGCTTGCCGTCGGCATTCCACATGCCACCCGAGTCACGGATCATCGCCGGCATCGAGGCGTCGACGATGACGTCGCTGGGCACGTGCAGGTTGGTGATGCCCTTGTCGGAGTTGACCATCGCCAGGCCCGGGCGCTTGCCGTACTCGGCAGCCAGGTCGGCCTTGATGGTTTCCTGCAGGGCTTCGGGCAGCTGCGGCAGGCGCGCATACAAGTCGCCGATCCCGTTGTTGGGATCGAAACCGGCCTGCTTGAGCACGTCGGCGTGCTTGGCCAGCACGTCCTTGTAGAACTCTTCGACGACCACGCCGAACATGATCGGGTCGGAGACCTTCATCATGGTGGCCTTGAGGTGCAGCGAGAACAGCACGCCCTTGGCCTTGGCGTCGGCGATCTGCGCCTGCACGAAGCTGGCCAGCGCGTTGCGGCTCATCACGGCGGCATCGACGATCTCACCGGCCTTGACCGCGGTCTTTTCCTTCAGCACGACGGTGGTGCCATCGGCCTGCTGCAGTTCGATCTTCAGGCTGCCGGCGGTGGCCAGCGTGGCCGACTTTTCGCTGCCGTAGAAATCGCCGCCGTCCATGTGCGCCACATGCGACTTGGACTCGGTCGACCACTTGCCCATGCGGTGCGGGTGCTTGCGCGCGTAGTTCTTCACCGACAGCGGTGCGCGGCGATCGGAGTTGCCTTCGCGCAGCACCGGGTTCACCGCACTGCCCTTGACCTTGTCGTAGCGCGCCTTGATGTCGCGCGAGACGTCGTCGGTGGGCACGTCCGGGTAGTTCGGCAGGGCGAAGCCCTGGTCCTGCAGTTCCTTGATGGCCGCCTTCAGCTGCGGCACCGAGGCGCTGATGTTGGGCAGCTTGATGATGTTGGCGTCCGGGGTGGTCGCCAGCTGGCCCAGTTCGGCCAGGTGGTCCACTTCCTTCTGGTCGTCCTTCAGGTAATCCGGGAACAGCGCCAGGATTCGGCCGGACAGCGAGATATCGCGGGTTTCAACGGCAATGCCGGCGGTGGCGGTGTAGGCCTCGACGATCGGCAGCAGCGACTGGGTCGCCAGGAACGGGGCTTCATCGGTGAGCGTGTAGAGAATCTTGGGCGAACTGGACATGGGGGATCAGGGCTCTCTTGCGGATCTCGTGAATGATGGCCGACGGCGATGCCGGGCCGCGTGCAACCGTGTCGCGCGCAGGGCACCGCAGAGCGTGGCCCGCACTTTCCCCGAGGAGCGCGCCACCCAGCGGTGCGTGCGGCGGGAAACCCCCGCATTGTCGCGTTTTCAGCTCTCGGGAGCAAAGCCGGACCATACGCAAACGTATTGGAACACATCGATCTACGCGGCGGGTGGCGGCCCGATGGCGGCGGGCGCGAAAGTGGCGTGAGACCCGGTTCGGTGCAGGCTTGGATGTGCGCGCGTATCGTCGGAGACTCAGTCCGCCGACGCCTGCGCCTTCGCGGAAGCTTTGCCAGTTGCCCACTCGGAAAGCGCCTGTCCCCACATACTGCGCCTGGGGCACACAAGCGTCTGATCGGTGCGATTTCGTTTGAAACTGCATACACGGAAGCCACCAAGCACTGCAGCCAAGGCAGCTTGCTCCACTGCGCCTGTCGTTCTTGCCACCAAGTGCAACGGCATCACCTCTGACTTGGCGGAGGAAACGTGCAGGTCGTAGCGAACTGATTTTCCCTCGCTCACCTTGAACGCATAGAGCTGATAGCCGGGAGCAGTCAGCTTCAGATCTGCGGGGGTGTCTGCTGGCCGTCTACTGGGTGCATCCCCCTCGTATACAAGTACCACCTCACGCCCCTCCACCTGCACGCGATGGAGTCCAAAGTCCGCGGGCGCCTCGTAATTCACTGACATCCCACTAGGAATTCGCAAGCAGGCGCCATGGAGAAAGTGGTCGCAACTGTAGGCCCAGAGGTTTGCATCTTGCGCGAAGGATGAAAGCGGCGCCAAGACGGCGATAAGACTGACGCAGCGATAGAAGCTCTTCATACCTATCTTTCCCGTTTTTGAACATTTGAACTGGACTCGATCATTCCGTTAATCAGGAAATCATCGACGATTCCAGGAACTCTATTCATCACCCCATTTCCTCGGGCGGGGTCAGGCCGACCAGTAGTTTTGTCATAAAGGTCATCCACGCCCCCAAGATGGCCTACTTCATGAGGAACTACACCCCTGGAAAATCGATCAAGAACGTTGATCTCACTGCGTTTTCCGCCAAGCTCCGCGAAACTCCTGCCTGTTGAGTGAGAGGTCTCACCCTCAACGAGCTTGACCTCATTTCTAGCTGAGCGCGGCGTATTCTTGGTGATGTCCGAAACCCCCACTGTGACGCGGGTTTGCTTGCCATCCACGCTATATGTGCCAGACATCGAAGACACCTGTTCCTTGAACGTAGCAACGTTCTCTGGCGACGCGGCAGCGCCGGTGAATTTGGTAGGAAGATCAATGTTTATAGATCCATCCTTCATGCGCGTTACGATCGCAACGCGCCCATCTGGATCCGTGAAGGAATACGGGTTCCCATTCGCGTAGCGGTATCTATTGAACTGGGACGGCCGGCCACCATGGGGCGTAACAGTATCCACGCTGAGAAACAGTCCTACGTCAGGTGCGTAATATCGCTGTTGCATGTTTAGCTTAAGCCGGTCGAACCATCTCGTACATGGCCCGCAAATGCAGGCCCATCGGAATCACCGTCGCCAACGGAATGGCCAAAAGGCTCATATGCGAATCGCTCGAGCAGATTGCCCTGCTCATCAGTAGTTGCGACCGGACTACCCAAAGCATCGGTATGTATGTACGTCACTTTTTGAGCATTTGCCGGAAAAATTACCGGGACCATCAGAAGCGGCAGCAACCTAGCGACACTCATTTTCTCTTCCTGAGAGCTCTTACCTGAGAGCAACACTTAACACAGTTCCGACCGCAACCACTAGTTCAAACAAAAAAGACGCAGCCTCGCGGCTGCGTCCATCGTGAGCCTGTTGCCGGGAGAGAGTCGGCTGGCGGCTTACTTGACCTCGAACTCTTGCGGCGTTCCTGCCGCCTTACCATCTACCGTGACTTCCGCGCGGTACTTGCCCGCCGGCCAGCCCTTGGCATTCTTGAAGGTGACGTTGGTGGTCTCGGCACCGGTGGTGGTGAACGACTGGTTCTGCTCGCCCGCGACCTGGCCGTCCTGGAAGGTCAGCTTGGCGGCGATGTTGGCATTGTTGGCCGCGCCATCGGTGCGCACCGAGACGATGATGTCGTCCTTCGGCGCGAACAGCGCAGTCGTGGCCACGCTCTTGTCGGCGGCAGCGGTCTTGCCCACCGTCACGGCGGTGACGTTGACGCCGGCCGCAGCGGCCATCGGTTCGGGCGCTGCCGGCGTCATCGGTGCCGGTTCAGCCGGAGTAGTTGCCGCCGCCGGTTGCGCATTGTTGTCGGCGGTGTCTTCTTTCTTCTTGCAACCGGTCAATGCCACGGTGGCCAGCAGAGCAGCGAGAACGGCAGTACTGATGGATGTCTTCTTCATGTAATTCCTCCCTGGGAATTCAGTGGACTACAAGCAAGGGTGACTCAGGCTTTGGGCGGCAACTTGAGGGTCTGGCCCGGGAAGATCTTGTCCGGGTCCTCCAGCACGTCTCGGTTGGCCTCGAAGATCTTTTTCCAGGCGTTGGCATCGCCCAGTTCCTGCTTGGCGATCTTCGACAGCGAGTCGCCCTTCTGCACGGTGTAGGTGCCCCCAACCTTTTCGGCGGTGCTGTCCACCGAAGCGGTAACGCCGGAGAAATCCGCCTTTTCGACCTTCTGCGCGGTGCTGTCCACGCTAGAGGTGACACCGGAGAAATCGGCCTTCTTATCGGTACTCATCCACACACTCCCGTCTTCATTGACGACATGGGAGCGACGTTGTCACAGCCCGTGTTAATAGGGCATGGCGTGGATGTGAAGACGCGCCGAACGGCGACGGGCGGCCACATTGCCGGGGGTAGAGCCACCCCATGGGTGGCTGCGCGTGATGCCCCGGTTCCGGTAGAGCCACCCCATGGGTGGCTGCGCGTGATGCCCCGGTTCCGGTAGAGCCACCCCATGGGTGGCTGCGCGTGATGCCCCGGTTCCCGGGCAGCGACCCACGGGGTCGCTCTACCGGGCGGTGCCGGGTTCCGAGGCAGCGACCCATGGGGTCGCTCTACCGGGCGGTGCCGGGTTCCGGGGCAGCGACCCGTGGGGTCGCTCTACTGGCGCAGGTCGCGGACGGTGCGGGCCGGCAGCTCGATGCCGGGGCTGGCCCGCCACGGGTTGATGTCCAGGCCGCCGCGGCGGGTGTAGCGCGCTTCCACTTCCAGCCACTGCGGTGCGCAGCGCTGGGTGATTTCGCTGAAGATCCGCTCCACGCACTGCTCGTGGAACTCGGCGTGCTCGCGGTAGCTGACCAGGTACTTCAGCAGTCCCTCGCGGTCGATCTGCGGCCCGTGGTAGCGGATGCTCACACTGGCCCAGTCCGGCTGCCCGGTCACCGGGCAATTGGATTTCAGCAGCGCCGAACTCAACGTCTCGGTCACTACCTGGGCGGCGTCGGCCGACAGGAACGCCGGCGCCGGCGGCCCGTAGCACGCGATCGCCACATCCAGCTCGTCCAGCGACTCGCCCTCGGCCGCCTCGACCAGCATCGGCACCCCGAACCGTACCGTCACCACCGCCCCGGCGCACCCGGAAAGATCGGCCGTGATCTGGCGCCGCGCGGCCTCGTCATCGTCGAAGCGCGTGCTGTTGAGCGAGTTGAGGTACAGCTTGAACGACTTGGATTCGATCAGATTGGGCGACGTGCACGGCACGCTGACCGTGGCCACCGCCACCCGCGGCTTGCCGCGCCGGTCCAGCCAGCTCAGCTCATAGGCCTGCCAACGATCATGCCCGACGAACGGCAGCGCCGCCTCGTCCAGACCGATCTCTTCACGCGCGCCACGGCGCGGAATGGGAAACAGCAGCGCGGGATCGTACTGCGACGGGTAAGCAACCTCGCGACCGAGGCTGGAGTCCTGGGGGGTATTCATCGCCCCATTTTACGCCGGTAGCCGCGCGGCGTCCGGCAACGAAAACAGAAGGCCACGGCGACCCGGAGCCATTGCGACCCAGCCAGCGCGAAGATCGAAACCATCCCGCCCGCGCCGGTTTTCGCCCCGGCCAGCGGCCGGGACCTACCGCCGTTCCCCCGATACCCATTTGAATGGCGGTCAATCCGAATGACCGAAACCATCCCGCCCGTGCCGGATTTCGCCCCGGCCAGCGGCCGGGACCTACCACCGTTCCCCCGATACCCATTGAACGCGGTCAACCCGAATGACCGAAACCATCCCGCCCGCGCCGGTTTCCGCCCCGGCCAGCGGCCGGGACCTACCGCCGTTCCCCAATACCCATTTGAACGCGGTCAACCCGAATGACCGCAGCCATCCCGCCCGCGCCGGTTTCCGCCCCGGCCAGCGGCCGGGACCTACCGCCGTTCCCCCAATACCCATTTGAACGCGGTCAACCCGAATGACCGAAACCATCCCGCCCGTGCCGATTTCCGCCCCGGCCAGCGGCCGGGACCCACCGTCACCGACCATCTCGGCGGGGTGGGTCGGGGTGGGGTGGCGGGACCGTTGGGCGCCATGGATGGCGCCCACGAGCCCCCAGGGATGGGTTCACGGCGTGTCC